>NZ_AP025286.1:1871725-2183679 GCF_036492245.1 Treponema bryantii
CTTTTTCTTTTTGATGGTGGAGAGGGAACACAGGTAAGCCTTAAACGACTGAATCTCAAATGGAAAAAAATCGACGCCATCTTTGTTTCTCATACACATGCTGATCATGTAACAGGACTTCCTGGTATTCTTATGCTTTCTTCTCAGGTTGATAGAACTGAACCTCTTTACATTTACGGACCTCCAAAAATCAAGGAATACATTGAAACAAGCCGTAAGGTTCTGGATATGTATATCAACTATCCGATAGTTGTAAAGGAAATCACCGCGCCATGTATTGTTCACTCTGGTAAAGATTTTTATATCCGCGCCTTTCCTCTGGAACACACAAAAACCTGCGTAGGCTATACACTCGAAGAAGCAGATCGTCCTGGAGAGTTCTTCCCGGATAAGGCTCGCGAACTTGGAGTTCCTTGCGGACCTCTCTGGTCTGATTTACAGAAGGGCTTTGAAGTTACTACACCAGACGGAAAAACTGTCAAACCGGAAGAGGTTATGGGTAAAAAACGCAGTGGACGTAAGTTCTCTTTTGTAACTGATACACTTTTCAAGCCTTCTATTATTGATGAGGTTCGCGGTTCTGACCTTCTTATCTGCGAAGGAATGTTTGAAGCAGAACTTGAAGATCAGGCTAAAGAGAAAAAACATATGACCGCAGTTCAGGCTGCTACAATTGCTAAAGAAGCTGATGTCCGCCGCATGTGTATGATTCACTATAGTCCACGCTACACAGACAAGGAACTTCAGAAGCTGCTGGACGAAGCTCAGGCAGTATGGCCAAAAGCTGAACTCTCACGCGACCGAATGCATATAGCTATTCCATTTATTGACTAGATTCCGAATCAAGTCGGGATGACATTAGATTTATGATTGAACTGAACGGCTTTTCAAAAAGCTATAAAGTAAAAAACGGCTTCGCAGTTAAAGATGTTTCCCTTAAGATTAAAGACGGGGAAATTACAGGTCTCTTAGGCCCAAATGGTTCTGGAAAGACAACACTTATTAAGGCTGTATGCGGCTTTCATTTTCCTACAGAAGGAAATATTACAATTACAGCCCCAGACCAAACCCGTTTTACCACAGATGAAAATCCTGAATTATGCATGAAATACATCGGCTATGTGCCTGAGATTCCATTACTCCCTAAAGATATGCAGGTGAGTGAATTCCTCTGTTATGCAGCAGAAGCCCATGGTATTCCTGAAGAGAAAATTGAAGAAGCCTGTGCATTTGTAATCAAAGAATGCACTCTTGAAAAGTTTCTAAACAAAAAGATTAGAACACTTTCAAAAGGCCAGCAGCAGAGAGTAAGTTTTGCTCAGGCAATCATACACAACCCGCCGAACTTGATTCTCGATGAACCTGTAAACGGTCTTGATCCGGCACAGATAATTCAGATGCGCGAACTGATTCAACGACTTGCAAAGACTAAGGCAGTACTTATGTCTACACATATTCTGCAGGAAGTACGTTCTCTTTGTTCTGATATTTATATATTGAGCAGCGGCCATATAACAGCACAAGGAACAGAAGAAGAAATCTCTAAATCAGCCGGAACAAAAACTCTTGAAGAAGCGTTTATAAAACTGACACAAGGAGAAGCATTGTGATGAAGCAATCTACATTCAAAAGTTTTCTCCTTCATAATTTAATAAACAGCTTAAAGTCTCCGGCTTTTGTGATTATCTCAATTCTGTTTCCGGTAATTACAGCAATAAATTATTTTATCCGCGGACAGTTTTTTACAGGCAGCGGCACTACAGATTTAGTTCTTTTCTTTTCTGCCGTTCCATACCTTTGTATCATTGCCATTCCTGCGCTCTGCTATAAACTTAGTTTTTCAGTTTATGATGATTTTATTCCGCTCACAGAGCTTAGCAAACAGACAGCAGTTTTTCTGACTCGTCTTATTCTTTTTTGTATTCAGCTTCTGCTTCTGATTCCTGCAGTCCTTCTTGTAAATCTTTATGGAAAAACAGATGGCGGACAAGTTTTTACCAGTTTCATATGTCTGATATTTTATGGAGCCGCAGTAATTGCATTATGCAGTTTTATACAGACTACAGTTGCAAATAAAATCTCAAGCCTTATTATCAGTGCTTTAATTCTTGTGATTTTTAATACAGCACATCTTTTTGCACTGTATGTACAACTTCCTTCATTTCTCATTTCCTTTTTTAGACTGCTGAGTTTTGCCTGGCATTTTGATGCTGCCGGAAAAGGTATTTTTGATACCAGAGATATTCTGTGGCTTGCAGGCAGTGCAGCGCTTTTCATCTTTTTAAGTGATTCAGTTGTTCAGATTAAAAAGGGCAGACGATTCAATACATCTCTAAAAATCAAACATATACTGCTTCCAGTTATCTGTCTGCTTACAATGCTCAATGCAAACCGCTGGTATACAAGAATTGATTTTTCTCAGAACAGAACCTATTCAATTTTAAAATATTCAAAGACCCTTATAAGCCGCGTTGAAAGCCCGGTTAAGATAACTTACTACCGTTCGTCAGCTATCGCTAGACTTTATCCTCAGATTCGTGATGTGGCCGATTTCCTTACAGAATACGCAGCACAAAGTAATAAAATAAATCTGATTATCAAAGATCCAGATAAGGATGCGAACATACGTACAATGCTCGAAACTTACGGAATTGCAAGTCAGCAGCTTCGAACTGTAAGCGGAACTTCAACAGAGTATCTTACAGTTTATTCTGCAATCGTAATTGAATACGAGGGCAATGCAGAAACAATTCCTTTTACAATGGCTGCAAATACTCTTGAATATGATTTGGATGGACGCCTCCGTCATCTTATTTCAGGAACAGCCCGTACTGTAAATATTGTTGCAGGAAACGGACTGACACTTTCAGATGATTACTCTTATGTAATTCCATGGCTTTCTTCACAGGGATTTATTTGTAATCCACTGTATATTGAAGACCCGGCATTTGCTGAAAATCTTGCATCAGCTAATGGACCGCTTCTTGTATTCGGAGACAGTGAAATAAAAATTGAAGAAGCAATTGCAATTGAAGATTATATTTTAAGCGGTAAGGGCAGTGCACTTTTAGCAATTAGTCCTTATGTTGCAGATATTGAAAACAGCTGGTACATTACTGCAGCTCCACGGACAAATCTTATTGAAATGGTTGAAAACTGGGGTATCCGTTTTCCGGCACAAATAACATCAGATATTTCCTGTGCACGAATTACAATGTATGCAGACGACAATAATTCTACACAGCTTTTAAATTATCCGTTGTGGCCAGTCCTTATGCAGCAGAAAAATGCTCCACTTGGAATTACATTATTCTGGGTAACTCCACTTGAACTTGATTCTGAAAACAAGACTGTTTCTCCATATTTACTGAGTTCTTCGGCAGCCACTGGATATGACGAAGATAAAGCTAGTCCTGAAAAGCTGTTTGAAACAAATCCTTTCCTGCTTGCAGAAAACGGAGGCTCAGGCTTTTCAGGAGCTGGTACAGACCGTGGGACAATGATTCTGGGAGCAGAAATACAGGGTAATCTGGAAGGGCTTTTCAATGCAGAACATTCAGAAAACTCTCACATTATAGTTATTCCAGACCAGTACTTTGCAAGTACACTTATGAACGGCTATATCGGTGGTGATTCGGGCGATTACAGAAACTTTGAATTCCTTACAAACGTTCTATTAAAACTTAATGGGGAAGAAGAACTGGCAGCACTTCAAAGCCGTACTACAAGAGATACAAGCCTTTATAAGGTGACAGATGCAGTTCAATTTAACACATTGCGTCTGATTACCTACATAATTCTATTTGTAATAATTCCACTTTTACTCATCGCAGTTGGGGTATTTTTTAATGTTAAACGCCAGAAATAGCTCAAAAATCAATAAAAATTCAAAAATACTCATCGCTGTTACAGCATTTCTTGTAATTCTTTATTCTCTCTCTTTTGTAAAAAGCTGTTCATCTCAAGACAAAAGAGAGAAGGTAAAAACAGCCCTTGTAAATCAAAAATACAAAGACAGCATTAACTCAATTATCCTGCAGGATTCAACCGGCTCTATAGAATTTACTAAACAGGAAGATTTTTGGATCATTACAAGTTTTAACAATCAGATTTCAATTCCAGCTTCATCGGAGCGTATAAATAATCTTCTAAATGAACTTACAAAAGTTCGTAACTTGTATAAAATATCAGACAAAATCTCTAAAAACAGTTCTTTGGGACTCACAAACGGCACTGAATTTCATCTTCGTTACAGTTACAGTAATGAAGGCAGTTACCGGGAACTCCTATTCGGTAACCAGGATTTTTCTTTAAGTTCCCGCTATATGATGAGTGGAGAAAATACAAAAATCTATGAAATCGATTCATCGCTGGATGTTTATCTGACAACCTCAGTTCAAAGCTGGTCAGATCCAAATATTATTTCATCTGAAATTCTTCCAACAAATGACATTCAGAAGGCAATACTGTTTATTAATGATAATTCAGAAGGGCCAAAATCAAATAAAATCTCAAACCTAAACAAACTTCTTGAATTGCGTCATGGTGGACTTTTATCAGAATCAGAATATCAGAATCTAAATAATAAAGAGGCTTCTGCAAATATAGAAATTGAAATCGGCAACAAGAGCAGCATTTCGCTTGAAATATTCCCGTCAGAAAATGAAAGTGTCTATTTTGTAAAAACCAGATACTTCAAGCCTGACTCAAAATCAGCATTCTATAATTCGTATTCAAAAATCAGCAGCTGGACTTATAACAAAATCAAAGAAACCACATTATAAATAAAATGAGAAACTACACACGGCCAGAGTTTACCTGTATGTAAATAACATCTTCTTAAGAAGATGTGAGCGATGGCTGCATTTAAAACAGCAATCCAGCCCATATAGAAATGTGCACAAGCAAATATTACAAGACCTGCAATTTCACATAACAATCTGCTGAAACGGAAAACTTTCTTTCTGGTAATCAGAGAAAAAAGCATATCTATAAAATAAAAGCGATATAATACCTCTTCATAAAATGCTCCGGTTAAGAAAAGAATGAGACAATTCATCCACTTTATAAAACTGTCTGGTTTAAAAACTATTCCAGCTTCATACATGCCGGAATCAATTCCTTTTGATTTTAAAAATTCAGATAGAAATCTGCAGAAAAGTGAAACTGAAAAAAGCATTCCGTATGTAATAAGAACAGGAGCTATAATTAAAGTTTTTTTGTTCTGCTTTTCATAATAGAAAAAAAGAATTACGACACATAATACCGCCAGCAAAGTCTGATACCAGGGAAAACCCCAGCCATTAAAGAGCGGACTTGTATTTTTGTCCATTGAAACAAAGAAAGGAGGTACAATAAATAAGAAAAAAATAAGCAAAAAAACTGCTATATCCGATAATAAAGTATGCTTTTTCATATAATTTGTGTTATAATGATATTATAATAAAAAAGAGGGAATTTTGTACACAGTTACGTTTTTAATAATTTTAGTAATTATTCTGGCAATAATGGGTGCTGTTTATACAGCTTTCAAACCACGTATCAATTTCTTTATAACGGGGTTGGATTCCGGTTTTTCTTTTCCTGAAATTTCAATGCTCTGGAATGCTGCAGAATTATGTAATCTTGAACAACCAACTTCACTTTTTTATTCCCTTCCTTCACTTACAAAATGCATGACCCAGATTTCAAACATTACCAGTGCAGATAATAATCAGAAAAATCAGCTTTTAATGACAAAGCTTTTTAATTACCGTACTAAGATTCAGAATGAAGCTGATGAAAAAAAAGGAATGACAACAACTCATTCCCTTGATAAAGGACAGCCGCTCCGAATTATTCTTCCTGGTAAAGGTGTATTTGTTTCTGAGATTGTAGGAAACGGAAACTTTCTTGTAATCAATGTTCCACGTCAGAAAAACCTTATTCCATTTACCGGTGAAGACTGGGTAGGTAAGGTAATCAGTGTTTATTTATGGCGTAAGGGAGATGCCCGTTATGTTTTTGATACAACAGTAACACAGAGTGGACTCTTCCTTGGTAAATCTGCATTATTCCTTAAACATTCTTCAAATCTAGTTCGTACACAAAAGCGTAAGGCTGTCCGTGTAAAGTGTCAGATTTACGGAATGCTTTATATCATCAAAAAAGAAAAGATTGATATCAATGCAATTGAAACTCAGAACGGTTTCCGTTGTTTAATTGAGGATATATCTGAAGCTGGCGCTCTTATCAGAATTGGAGGTAAGGGTGTACAGAATGTAAAAATTAAGCTTCAGTTTAATATTCAGAACAAGCTGATTCTTATGGTTGGTATTGTAAGAACAGTTGAGTTTAATGAGGAACAGAATCAGTCGCTGCTGCATTTTGAGTGTACACATATTGAAACCTCAATGCGTAATGAAGTATTGAAGTTTGTTTACAATATGATGCCTGAAAATGAAAAGGAAGTTATGGAGGCTCTTGAGCAGACAGAAGATGATGAAAAAGAAGCTCTGGAACAGGCACAAGAAAATGCTGACAAACCTGAGAATGCAGAAAAAACAGAGAATCCAGAAGGCACAGTAGAGGAAAATAAACCTTCTGAAAATGAAACTGAAGCTGCAGTTGAGACTGAAACAAATGAAATTGCACAGGATCTTGCAGAAGCAACAGGCAGAAGTATTTCTACATCAGAAACACAGAATTCAAAACCAAAATCTGATTCTTCTGATGATATTCCAAATAAAGCAGACGAAATAAATGTCTTTTAATCAGGATTGAGGTATAAGAGGTGAGATTATGAAAAGAATTATAAGTCTAATTATTTTAGGAACCGTAACTTTTACACTCTTTGCACAGACAAGTAAAATTAAATTTATTAAGGGAAATTTAGCTGATAAGACAGCAGCAGTTCGTGAAGCAAAGGGAGCTGAATCAGAATGGATATCTGAAAAGGCAGTTGCGTTCTGTCTTGAAAATAAGGAAGCCCTTGGAAATGACAGAGATCTCGATGGACTTGCTGTAGCCGCAGTTTTATCTTATTCTCCAGAAACTGTAAAAAAACAGACAGATACTCAAAAGCAGATTCTTACTGATAATTTCATTTCTCTGTTTACAGAATTCAACAAAAGCAGCACAGTTCAGATTGCCGTAATTTCAAAGATAGTTGCTCTTAAAGACTGTGTTCCAACATTTTCTTTTACAGCACTTATTAACAGTTATCTGAAAACTACAGAAATAAAGAGTGCAGACAGCGGAGTTTTTAAAGCCTGTATTTCTGCACTTGAATCTATTGGAAATGAAGAATCCTTTAAAATTTTATACGCTTTCTTATATGATAATTCTTACAGTGCATATAAAAAGGAAATCGAAAAGACAACTATAGCACTTATTCCAAATGCAATGGAAGAAGTGTTAAAACTCATAAACAGCTCAGATATGAAAAAGGTTGTTGCTATATTTGAGCTTTCACAAAAAAATTCTCAAATTTCCAAAAAAAATCTCTGTGAAATTGCCGAAAATGTTCTAAGTGAGTCTATATTATTAGTAGAAAATTCTTCGGGAACTTCTTCAGAGAATATCAATGTTCAGCTTACTGCACTTAATATTTTAAGTGAGAATAACTGGACTCGCGCCTCGTCAACAGCGCTTTCTTACTTTGCACTTTCAAAAAAGCTGTATGAGAAAAAGAATATGAATGAGGAACAGTTTAAGACTGTAATTACCTCGCTCAGAAATATTTCTCCGCTTGATGCTGTTTCTTCGTTAATCAGTTACCTTGAAGAATTGAATGGCCGGACCGAAAATGGAAGCGCAGTTGCTTCTGAAATCGTACTGGCTGTAATCAATACTTTAGGTGCTATTGGCGACAAGGCTGCATTTGATTCACTGCTTGCTGTAACTTATCTTAATTATGAGGAATCGGTTCTGACTGCTGCCAGAGAAGCACTGTCAGGACTCAGATGGCAGTAAACAGTTCATTAAATTATTTTAAGAAACCTGTATTCCTTTCAGCACTTATTTGCGTTTTTATTTTCTATTCGGGATTATTTAATATCCCGGATAGAACAGCTTCACGCGCTCTGATTAAAACAGAACAAATCACAGAAATCACTGGGATAATTCTTTCATCTCCTTCAAGAACCGGAAACGGCTCATACTACAGTGCAACCTTCTCATTAGAAAAAGCCGCAGACGCCCGCAATTTCCAGTCCACAGCAAAGGGCCGAGTGAAGATAATGTTACCAGCTGAGTTCGCAGAAGCATATTCTCCAGGCAAATTATTTTCTGATTCACAGAAGAAACACAGTGGCCAGACATTCCTGTACGAGGCGGGCGGTCATTGTACCTTCCGTGGTCGTCTCACAAACAATGTATTCTACATCCGCGAATGCACCGCGTACGAGTGGCCTTCATCGTGGCGGGGCCGCCTCCAGCATCTCCGCGCCCTTTGCCGCCTTCACTTCAAACGCTTAATGTATGGCTGGGGCAGTGGAGGCGGCCTTCTCCTGGCGCTCCTCTGCGGGGCCCGCGAATATACTGAACCGTCGACACAGGAAGCATTCCGCCGCGCCGGCCTTTCCCATATACTGGCACTCTCCGGGATGCATCTTTCAATGTTTTCTGCAATTGCACTGTTTTTCGGTAATAAAGCCGGCATCAGAAAACTTACATTTATCCTGCGAATCTCAGCACTTTTTGGCTTCGTCTGGTTCGCAGGCTTTTCTCCATCTCTGTCGAGAGCCTTTATATGTTCACTATTGACAATTGCAGCAACAATAGCCGGTGCTAAAAAACCTGATTTACTTTCAATTTTATGCTTTTCATTTTTATTGCAAAGCGCATTATGTCCGCAGGATATTCACAGTTCAGCATTTATTTTATCGTACGGAGCATTAGCCGGAATCCTGTTAAGTGCAAATCTGTTCAAACGTTGTTATTCAAAGTTCTGTCCAAAGGCAATTGCATCTTCTTTATCTGCAGCCACAGGCGCACAAACCTTTACAGCCCCAATTTCACTCAAACTCTTTGGCGCGTTCAGTCCGATTGGAATTGTTTCTGCAACAGTAGTTTCACCATTTGTAACAGTTTTTATTTACAGCGGACTTCTTCTTATTCTACTGAGCCTTATATTTCCAATCCTTTCAAAACCTAGTGGAATTTTTATAAATTTACAGTATACTGTCATTACTTACATTGTGAATTTATTTTCCAATGTACCAAACTTTTGTCTTAAAAGCGGAGTCTAAATTGAAGCATCCTGACTACAATTCACCAGCTGAACTCAAACAAGTACTGGATATAAACGGCTTTTCCATGCAAAAAAAATTCGGACAGAATTTTTTGATAAATGAAGATGCCCGAAAACGACTTGTAGATGCTCTGGAAGTTGGAGAAGGAATCAAGGTTTGGGAAGTAGGTCCTGGCCTTGGTGCAATGACAAACACAATTCTTGAACGCGGATCTGACCTTACTGTATTTGAAATCGACCGCGGATTTGCTTCTCTTATCAGTCAGTTTTTTGAAGACTATTCAGCAAAGAATACATTTCGTATTGTAGAAGGTGATGTCCTTAAAACCTGGAAAGGACAGTTGGAAAAGGCAGGTCAGCCAGACCGCTTCTTTGGAAATCTCCCATACAATATTGCTGCAACAATTATCGCAGATACAATCGAAAATAACGTGCGTTTTGAACGCTGTGTATTTACAGTTCAAAAAGAAGTTGCACAGAGAATGTGCGCAAAACCGGGCAGTGCAGACTATTCATCTTTTTCAGCTTTGTGCCAGTGGGCTTATGATGTAAAACCTTTACTTGATCTTTCAGGCGGAAACTTCTGGCCAAAACCAAATGTAGATTCACGTGCAGTTGTATTTACTAAAAAGGCTGATTTCCCTTGCTGTAAAAATCCTGCGTTGTTTGTAAAAATGCAGAGAGCACTTTTCAGTTCACGCCGTAAGACAGTACGCAATAATCTTTCTCAGTTCTTAAAAAACAATGACCTTGCCGTAAGCTGTCTTGAAAAAGCTGGTATTGATATTATGAAACGAGCCGAGGTTCTTTCACTCGATGAGCTTCTTAGACTTTCAGATGTAATCGAAGGTGAAAAATGAGTGAACTAATTTGCATCAAAGATAATCTTGAAAAAATCAGAAACAGAATAGAACAGGCAGAAACAAAGGCCGGACGTCCACAGGGGTCTGTAAAACTGATGGCCGTCAGTAAGTTTCATCCTGCAGAAGCTGTAGTCGAAGCTTTTGAAGCCGGACAGTTACTTTTCGGCGAAAACCGTGTACAGGAAGCTTCAGAAAAATTTCCTCCGCTTATTGCACAACACCCGGAAATTAAAGTTCAGATGATTGGACAGCTTCAGTCTAACAAAGTAAAAAAAGCAGTTGATTTTGCTTCATGCATTCAGTCTGTAGACCGCATTGATCTGCTTAAAGAAATTGAAAAGCAGTGCGCAAAGCTTAACCGCAATATCGAAATTCTTTTTGAATATCATACTGGAGAAGAATCAAAATCCGGCTATACAACAGAAAAAGAACTTCGTGAATCAATAGAAGCAATCATCAATGGAGATTTCCCGCATGTAATTCCAAAGGGATTCATGACAATGGCTCCTTTTACAGAGGATGAAGCTTTAATCAGAAAATCTTTTATAACATTAAGAGAGCTTTCTGAACGTCTTCGTAAAGATTATCAAAGTCTTTCACTTACAGAACTTTCAATGGGAATGTCTGGCGATTTTGAAATTGCAATAGAAGAAGGATCAACACTTGTTAGAGTTGGTACTGCAATTTTTGGAGAAAGGGATTACAGTAAATCATGAAAAAAAAGCTTATAGCAAAAATTCTGATTTTCTCTTTACTTTTGAATACAGCTTTACCTGTATTTTCAGAAGATACTACTCCAAAACCATATGAAGATGATGAACTTCCTCAGACCTTAAAGGATATCCGCCGGTTTGAGATCATTACTATAGGTGCACTTCCTTTTGTAACTCTTGATGCGACCCTTGCTTATTCAACCTATCGATATGCTAAAAATGATTTTGCAGAAGAGTACAAACCAGATATTTTCTCAAGTTCTTCTTTTTCCAAAGATGAACAGAAAGGAATCATTCTTACTTCACTTGGAATCTGTGTCGGTATTGGCTTAACAGATTTAATTGTTCAGATTGTAAGAAGAAATTCAAAGAAGAAAAAGCAACAGGTAAATTATGATGATATAGCTGTTGTTCCAATTTCTGAAGATGAAGATGCACAGGTAATTCCTATGCCTTCTGATTTTAGAAATGATGATTCTGATGATGTTGTGGAGATTGAAGAATAATGCCTTTTTTCAGTGCAAAAGTTCCACAGGATTTTCCTGAACAGCAGCGTCTCGATAAATTTATAGCATCTCTCCCAAACGGTATGAACCGCTCAAAACTGAAAAGCGGTGTGACTGAAATTCTTGTAAACGGCAAAAAAGTTAAACTTTCACAAAAAGTAAAAGCCGGCGATCAGATAGACATACAATGGGAAGACAATATTCCTGACAATATTGATCCAGAAAATATTCCGCTTGAGATTCTTTATGAAGATGATAACGTTACGGTCGTTAATAAAGCACAGGGAATGGTAACTCATCCAGCCTGCGGAAACTGGACTGGAACTCTCGTAAACGCGCTTTTGTATCACTGGGGCCGCCAGTCTGTTGAACAGCTTAAGGAAGGAAGCGCTGCAGAGATTCTTGAGCGCCGCCGCCCTGGCATTGTTCACCGTCTCGATAAGGAAACCTCTGGAATTATTATCACCGCTAAAAACCGCGACAGTGAAGAGTTCTTACAAAAGCAGTTTAAAGACAAATCTCTTCAAAAAGAATATATCTGCATCTGCTGTGGAAGACCTCCTGCTCGTACCGGAGACATCCGTACACAGATTATCCGTGATCCTAAAAACCGCCACCGCTTTAAGGCTGTTACAGATACAGAAGATGGTAAGTTCGCACGAACCTTATACCACTGCATTGCCTGCTACGGTAATTATTCTCTTATGCGTATCCGCCTTAAGACTGGCCGTACTCATCAGATTCGTGTACATATGAAATATCTTGGCTGTCCGATTCTTGGAGACGGTGTTTACAACAAACCGGATTCGAAATTCCCGAATGCAACACTTATGCTGCATTCAGTTCAGTTGAAAATTAAACTGCCTGGTGCGGGTAAGGCCGGAGAGGCAGCAGCTCCCGGTGATTACCAGACATTCCGCACACCAACGCCATCGCGCTTTATCGAAATTGAAAAGAAGCTTCGGAAGATGTTTGATCGCACCGTCCTTGCCAGCAACCACACCGTCATTGCCAGCAACCGCACCGTCATTGCCAGCGAAGCGAAGCAATCTGTTAGAAAATGAACATAGAAATCATACACAAACCGACAGCCGACAAACCGTTTCTCGTAATTTACAAACCAAAAGGTTTGCCGTCAGCTCCGCTGAACTCTGAAGATACTCAGAACGCGCTGTCCCAGGCGGTTGCGATGTTTCCGGCGATTAAGACAGTTTGCGGTAAAAAGGCAATTGAGTACGGGCTTTTGCACCGCCTCGATACGGCTACAGACGGGCTGATGGTTATTGCGGCTTCTCAGGAATGTTATGATTTTCTGATTTCCGAACAGCAGGCAGGCCGCTTTATCAAAACCTATTCTGCTGAATGTGATATCTTAAAAGACAACGCAGAAAGGTTAGGGGGATTTCCACCAGATATCCCTTCAGAAAAAACTGATACATCTGAATCACTTATCACCGCAACTTCATATTTCCGTCCATACGGAGAAGGAAGAAAAGAAGTACGTCCTGTAACAGAAAAATCAGGAAAAGCAGCCCTATCAAAACTTGGAAAATCTAAACTCTATACAACAAAAATTGAAATCTCAAAACTTTCTGATACACGCGCCAGAGCCATCTGCGAAATCACCGAAGGCTATCGCCATCAGGTTCGCTGTCATTTAGCCTGGTCAGGCTATCCGGTTATCGGAGACCAGCTGTATAATTCAGACAAAAAAAAAGCAGAAAACCTTTTGTTTTCTGCAACTAAAATCTCTTTTGAGTACCCGAGAGGAGACTTGAACTCCTATGACCGTAAGGACACTTGGACCTGAACCAAGCGCGTCTACCAATTCCGCCACCCGGGCTAAAAATGTTATTAAATATTAACGAAATCGGGCTTTTTAGTCAAGATTACAAACAGCTGTATAAGCCAACACACAAAGCTGCAAGAATCAACAGACACACAATATAAACCCATACTGGCAATCCTGATTCAACATATCCGCCTCTTGAGGCATTATTTCTTCTGGAAAGACCTAAGAGACCGTTTACACCATATCTGTTTTTTCCTTTGTTTCTGCCATTTAAACCAGCACCAGAAAAATTATAATTTCCACGTGCCATATCAGAATCCGGATTTACAGCATATCCGCAGGTTGGACAACCGTTTTTGAAATCTTCATTACTGCCGATTCTTCCGCACTGAGGACATCTTACCGAGGCAAAAAACTTTCCACAGGTAGGGCAGGTTTTTGAGTTTCTTGGAACTTCTGAGCCGCAGCTTTCGCAGAAAAACTTGGCTTCTTTTGATTTAGATCTCTTTTTCATAATAGTCTTTTACATAAATACAGAAATTATCATCGTCATTCATTTTTAATTCACCACTAAACGATGAAACCTTATTTCCATCATACATGCTTATATATTTTATAAATTTATTTTCAACATTTTCCGGAGCAGTGTTGAACAAAATACAGTTTGTTTCCGGATAATATTTTGCATCATAAAATTTAAATCGACTGAGAGTTTCATTCAATGCAACTTCAACATTTACAAAAGCAGCAGGAGTCTTTTCATTCTGATTAAAGTTTTCTTCAAATGAAAGAATTCCCAAATCATATGCTTTTTTTGCATCTTCAGCAGAAAGTGGTTCTTTATCATAAAGATATAATTTTACATCATTTCCACCAATTCCACTCTGAACAAAACCGGCAAGAGTTTTCCAATGACGAGGATACTCCATTGCACTAAGTACAATTACATCCGGCTGAATCTCTTCAATATTATCAAGAGCTTTGATAATCCATCTGTAATGGATTAAATCAAAGCCTTTTTCCTTAAGGAGAGGTGTTACATGATTGATTATTTCTTCTCTGTCTGAAATAACAAGTGCTTTCATTATTCTGTACCAAGATTTACAACAGTATAATCATAAATCTTCCAGATTCCTTCATGCTGTTTTACTTTATATGTATAACGTTTCTTTTCGCTGAAATTAGGGTACTTAAACCATTCAATTACAGTTACGCTTCCTTCTGTTGGAGAATAAGTTGTTTTTTCAATCTGGAAACTTTCTGGAACTGCAACGATATCATTTTCAATACGAGCCTGCATCAAATCACCCTTAAATGCCTGAATCATTCTAGAGCGCTCTTCAGCAGAAACTGTAATATACTTTTTCTTGAGAGAAGGATTTCTCTGAATCAAAGATTCAACATCCATGTACAGGAAGTACTGATCCCAGAGTGATTTCTGACGTGCAATAATTGTCTGTTCAACAACCTTATCAGGAGAAATGTTTTCAGGCTTTAGAAGTTCAACTGATTCATTCTTTACTGCTACAAAGTTTGAAGAAGCAGCAGATGGAGAAGGGCGAACTTCAAGAGTAAGTCTGTTTGATTTCAAAGTAAGATATTTTGATTTATAAAGTTCCGGATAGAAGAAAAGCTCAAGATAATAAACAGAAGGTTCTTCAACCTTAATGAAGTTCTTAACATTTTCAACGAAAGAATATTCTTCTCCCTGTTCAAGGGCAAGTTCACGGAAGTAAACAGTCTGATTTGTTGTACGTTTTTCAATAATATTTTCAGTCTGCTCAAGGCGACTGTTCTTTACAGTATAAGCGTTGAAATCCATACTGAATGAACGGTCATCTGCCAGCTTAAAACGCAGAGTTTCAGAACCGTTATTTTTGATTGTGATATGCACAAATATTGGAGCTTCATCAGCATTTCCCGGGTAATAAACTGAGCGGTTATAATATTTGATTGAAACAGCAGCATTAGAATAATCTTGTACAGTACGCTCATCTTCGGCAAAAAGTGCTACTTGTCCAATAACAAAAAGAACTGATATAATAGAAAACAGTTTACGAATTTTCAACGTATTACTCCACTAAAAAGACAATGAGGAAATTTCAATTTCCGAATTGTCTTTTTAAGCACATTCGTAACAAAGTGAGAATGTGCAATATATATAAAGTTTGCAACGCAAACTTTGAAAGATAAAAACCGGCGACATTTCGACAGTTTTTATCTTACCCCTTAAAAGAAAGTTTTTTCTTTTACTATATAATCATCGGTAAATAAAAATGAAATCATTAACTTCTATAGACGAAATATTGCATAATCAGAGCGAAATACGCAACACAGCACAGGCTTTTTTTGATGAAAACACTTCTTTTCCACTCAATATTGAAGGTTTGCACGGAAGCCTTTTCAGTCTCTTTACAGCAGAAGTTTGCCGTTCAAATCATGTAAAAGCGCTACAGGCTGCTCAATATTCAGCCTCAAGCAAAAGCTCTCCTTCGTATAAAGTATTTTCATCTGATCTGATTATCGTCGTTCCTACAGAAGCCGATGCCCGCGATATAGCCGGTGACTTTGCTGCCATTTATGAAGAAGCTGAAGTTCATATTTTCCCTGACTGGGGAACAGTTCCATACCGTCCTGCAGCACGCGGTTCAGTTACTTTTGGAAAACGTGCCGGAGTTCTTTCAAAACTGCTTTCTAAAAAATCATCAATTCAGTTCCACGAAACTCCACGCATTTTCATTTTTACACAACGAGCTTTTATGTCGCCGCTGCCGTCTCCAGAATACCTGCAGAAGCTTTCTTTTAAGTTGAACAAGGGTGATAAACTTGATACTACAAATATTGCTCAGAAGCTTGCTGCAATGGGCTATACCCGTGTTCCAAAGGTAAATGTTCGCGGAGAGTTCAGTTTGCGCGGTGAAGTCCTTGACATCTTCCTTCCGTGTGATGAACATGCCAGCCGTGTTATTTTTGATTTTGATGAAATTGAATCATTCAAAGAGTTTGAAGCCGATACCCAGGCAACCGTTGGAACAAAAAAAGACCTTTTGATTTATCCGACAAAGGAAGTTCTCTGGACACCAGAACTTATTGAAAAAGCCCGTGTTCGCCTGGAAGAATACCAGGAAACTGCCATCAAAGAAGATGGGGCAGGAACCTCAGAAATTGCCGGTTCACAAGGCGACTTTTCCGTACACCTTCCGCTTACAGAAACAGCACAGGAATACCTTAAAAACCTTCTTACAGGCCTTAGCGTAAGCGGTGAAGCAGAAGGCGAAGAGTTCCTTTATCAGCTTTTGGGAGATAAACCGTACTCACTTTTAGATTATATTGATGAAAACACCTTTGTGCTTTTCTTTAATTATGATAAGCAGGAAAACGCACGCCTTACAATTAACCGCGAGTATAACAAGCTTTACCGCACTTCAAGAGAGGAATATCCGGTTTTACCGCCTGATATGGTGCTTTCTGATTACGGCAAACTCCTAGAAAACATCTCAAAGTGTATACTTTTTAGAACATTACAGAAGGCAGAGGAGACAGAATCTGCCGAAAAACACCAGATTTCTGCAGAGCCAGCCCGAAGTTTCTTTGGAAACATCAACTTTATGAAAGAAGAGCTCACAGAACTTCAGGATGCAGGCTGGAATATCTTCATTTTTACTGATAATGAGAACCAGCAGCTTCGAATTCACGAAATTTTCAAGGATTTTGTTGATATTCAGGATGATGGAGCGGTTCATCCTGTAGTTCTTATTCCAAAAGCAATATCTGCAGGTTTCCGTCTTCCGGAAGCAAAACTCCTCGTTATTCAGGAAAATGAGATTTTTGGACGCCGTCAGTACGTTCCAAAGTCTGTAAATAAGGCTAAATCAAAGGCAATTGATACCTTTGTTGAACTTAATCCGGGCGATTATATTGTTCATGTAAACTGGGGAATTGGTCTTTTCCATGGAATTGAACGCGTAAAGGCAATGGGGAACGAGCGCGATTACATCAAACTTGAATATGCCGACAACGAATTTGCCTTTGTTCCGATTGAGCAGGTAAACCTTGTTCAGCGCTATATTGGAAACGAAGGCGATAAACCGCGCCTTGACCGCATTGGAAGTAAATCGTGGGAAAGCCGAAAGAACAAGGTAAAGCAGGCCGTAGAAGACATTGCCCAGAAGCTCATTGATTTGTACTCACGCCGACAGGCTTCTGTTGGTTTTGCATTCCCTAAAGAAACTGAATGGCAGGCTGCCTTTGAAGCCGCATTCCCTTATGAAGATACACCGGATCAGATTACAGTTACTGAAGAAATCAAAGCTGATATGGAACGTCCTGTTCCTATGGACCGCCTTGTCTGCGGTGATGTTGGATACGGAAAAACTGAAATTGCCATGCGTGCAGCCTTTAAGGCAGTAATGGGTGGTAAACAGGTTGCATTCTTAGCTCCAACTACAATTCTTGCAGAACAGCATTACGAAAACTGTAAGAATCGTTTTAAAAACTTCCCGGTAAAGATTGAGCGCCTTTCACGCTTTGTTGCTACCGGCGAACAGAAAAAGATTCTGGCAAAGGTTGCAGCAGGTGAGGTTGATATTTTAGTTGGTACACACAGAATCATTCAGAAAGATGTTAATTTCAAAAAGCTTGGACTTATGATTATTGATGAAGAGCAGCGCTTTGGTGTAAAGGACAAGGAAAAGCTTAAGGTGATGAAGAACAACATTGACTGTCTCACAATGTCTGCAACGCCGATTCCGCGAACTCTTCATATGAGCCTTTTAAAGATTCGTGATATGAGTCTTTTGACAACACCGCCGCAAAACCGTCAGCCGATTGAAACTGTCGTAGATGAATTTACAGACGACCGCATTACTCAGGCGATCAGACGCGAAATTGAACGCGGCGGCCAGGTCTTCTATTTACACAACCGTGTTGAATCCCTTCAGGAAATCCGCCGTAAAGTTGAAACACTCGTACCTGAAGTTCTAGTAGATGTAGCTCACGGCCAGATGACAAGCACTCAGCTCGAAGAAATCTTCCATCGCTTTAAGATGGGTGGTTTCCACGTACTCATTGCAACTACAATCATTGAAAACGGAATTGATATTCCAAATGTAAATACAATCATTATCGACCGCGCCGACATGTACGGCGTCTCACAGCTGTATCAGCTCCGTGGCCGCGTTGGACGAAGCGACCGTCAGGCTTATGCATATCTTTTATACCCGGAAAATAAAGCACTTTCCGAAGTCGCAATGAAACGCCTTCAGGTAATCAGCGACTTTACCGAGCTTGGAAGCGGCTTTAAAATTGCGATGAAGGATATGGAAATCCGCGGGGCCGGAAACCTCTTAGGACGCGATCAGAGCGGTGACGTATACTCAGTCGGCTTTGATATGTACGTACGCCTTTTGAATGACGCTGTAAACCGCCTTGCGCTCCAGAAGGACTACAAGGAACAGACCGAAGTTCTTATGGAAATGGAGTATACCGGATTTATCCCGGACACATACATTATCAATCCGCAGATCAAAATGGAAATCTACAAGAAGATTGCAGCTGTTACCGACGATGCAGAATTCGACGCAGTACTTGCAGAGCTCGCAGACCGCTTTGGTCCGATACCGGAAGAAGTTTCAAGCTTACTCGCCCTTGCCGAAATCCGCATTATCTGCCGCAAACTCAGTATAAAATCAATCAAGGAACGCCAGGGAGAAGTTGCGGTTGAGTTCCAGCAGGTTTCAAATATCTCAATTGATAAAATCCTCAAACTCATTAAGGACAATCCGAACTCGGTTCGTCTCAATCAGAAACTACCGAACGTTCTTTTTATCAAGCTTGGAAAAATCGGCTTAAAGGAAAAGTCAGAGTTCATACGTGAGAAGCTCAGCCAGCTGGCATAATTTCATTTTGTATTGTAACTTTACAAATCTGAAATCATTTAAATTTAAAAATACAAATTAAAAAATTGGAGAAGCAAAAAAATGAAAAAAACTATCCTCTCGTTTTTACTGCTGAGCAGTTTAGCAGTATCGTCACTTGCCGCTAAAACTACAGATTCTGAATACAAAATCGAAATCAACGACAAGATTACAATTGGAACCAGCAGAGCTTATGAGTGTGTTGCCACAATTGCGCACCTTGCAGGCTTTCCTGAATTCAATGTCAAAGATTATTCAGATGATTTTGTTAATTATGATGAATATTTTAATAAGTATCTGAATAATCAGGATGTTGCAAAGGCTATCTTATATTTTCAAAAGTTGAAACAACAAAACGGCTTTGCCTATGATTCAGTCGCAAGTGTAGGAACATATCTTTCTGATGACTGTCACTCATTCAGAACTTCACTTAAAAATGTAAAAAAATATCTGGAACCAAGAGCAGGAGATCCTAAAAAAATAAAAGAAGTAGTTTCGGCTTTTTATGATGCAACAGATTTTGATACTTTTTATCAGTCTCAAATGCCTGCCTATGAAAAAGCATTACTGCCTCTATATTCCAAAAAGGATGAACTGATAAAAGGTGTTGAATGCTTTGAAAGTTATTATAAAACTAACGTCAGTAAAATAACTATTACAGTTAGTGTATTAAACGGAAATAATGGATATGGTACAAGTTTTAATGATGGTAAGAATCTTTATTTTGAACCAAAATTATGTCCTGGGTATACTGCGAATTTCATATTCCATGAATTATCACATCCGCTTTCAAATCCTTTAGTAGATAAAATTGTAAAAAACAAAGTTATTATGGACTATGTAGAAGCTGATTTCCAGGGTGCAAAAAAACATAAGATGGCAAGCATGGCATATCCAACTACTAAATTTTATCTTTATGAACTTTTCAACAGAGCAAATACAATGAATATTCTGAAAGGCTTTTGTGATACTTCTTATATTACAAAAGAGATGCTAAGAGATAAACAGGATCGGTTTGATGAAATTTTTGAAGTTGTAGAGTTATTAGATAAATATAGACTTGGGGATTATAAAAATATTGATGCCTTCCTGCCTGAACTTGAAAAAGGATTTATTGAAATTCTAAAAGCAAAACAAGCAAATCCTGTAGAGGATAATTTTTATAATGTATTATCTCCTGATGAAACTTCATCTTTTGAAGTCTTTGGAAAAACTTATAAAGCAGAATATTGTGGTAGTCAGGATCTCACCGGTTTTCAAGATTTTGTGCTCAGAAAATACTGGCGTCTGGAAGATGCATATAATGATGTAAAAGAAGTACAGACAATTGATATTCTGCCATACAATAACTATCCGTTCCCGGTAAAAGCTGGAGAAGTCTTTAGAATTGAATATTTGAGGGAAAATGGAAAAAGCTTTTTTGAATATGAGAGAGCTGATGAAAACGATTATATTGATGGCGAACCAGTCACAAGAGGTTTTTACTTAGAATAATTACTAAAAACACTTGAAATAATCTTTAGTTTGATATAAAACTAATATCATGTTAGATAGTTTTATATCAAACTATATGCAATCAGCAATTGAACTGGCTCTGAAAGGCAAGGGGTATGTAAATCCGAATCCTCTTGTGGGGGCTGTAATTGTCAAAGACTGTAAAATAATAGGCAAAGGATATCACGAACGTTTTGGAGAAGCCCACGCAGAACGTAATGCAATTTTAAATGCAATTGAGACTTCCGGAGATGAAAACGTTTGCAGGGGAGCTTCACTTTTTGTAACACTTGAGCCTTGCTGTCATCAGGGAAAACAGCCGCCATGTACACAAATCATAATTGAAAGAGGAATTGCAGAAGTATACATCGGTTCTGCAGACCCAAATCCTCTTGTAAACGGACAAGGGGTAAAACTTCTTCGTGAACATAATATAAAAGTTTTTGAAAATATACTTCGCGATGAATGTGATAAAATCAATCCTTATTTTTTTCATTTCATAAAAACTAAAAGACCTTTTGTTACACTCAAATACGCAATGAGCCTGAACGGAACTTCGATTATTAAACATGGGAATAAGCAGATTTCCGGCTCGGCATCTATGACAGAAGTTCATAAATCCCGCAGCGAAGTTATGGGCATTATGGTGAGCAGTAAAACTGTAAATACTGATGACTGCCTTTTAACAAACAGACTTGCTGAGAATGCACATCAGCCGATACGGATTATTCTTGATAAGAGACTTAAGATTAAGACGGGGGCGAGAGTTCTTAATACTGCAGCAGGGGAAGAGGAGTTTACAGAGTTCTCAAAAACATCCGCACGCCAGTCCGCGCCGGTAATCATCTTTTATCACAAAAGGAGGGCTTTTAAAGTCCGAAAACTCGCGGCGATGCATGGCGTTGAATTGATAAGAACTCCGCTTTCCCAGAGACATCTGGATCTGGACTTTGTTTTGGGAGAACTCGGGAAACGGGGATTTGACAGCATCCTTGTAGAAAGCTCAGGAAAACTTGCAGAGGCCCTAATATCAAAAAATCTTGTAAATATACTTCAGGTTTATGTCGGAGCAAATTTTATAAGTGAAAACTTCCGTGCAAAAATCACAAGCACGCCGCAGGTAAAACTTTTTAACAGCGACACCTTAATTGAGTTTTCAGAAAATCCCGCAGTGAACGGAGGTAAGTTATGTTCACGGGAATAGTTGAAGAAATCGGAACTGTCACTACAATCAGAAAAACAGGAAATGCAATCAGACTCGGAATAAGAACAGGAATTACCTTTGATGACTTAAAAACCGGAGACAGCCTTTGTGTAAACGGAGTCTGCCTCACAGTTACAAGCCTTCAGAACAATAAGGTTGTTTTTGCAGATGTAAGCCCTGAAACAATCAGAAAGACAGAATTTTCTCAGCTCAAAACCAATTCAAAAGTAAATCTTGAACGGGCAATGCTCAACAACGGAAGATTCGGAGGACATTTTGTTACTGGCCATATTGATGGAACTGCAACGCTTTTGAAAATCACCCGCGAAGACAATTCCTTTATTTACACTTTCAGTTGCTCAAAAGAAATTACGGATGGCATTGTAAAAAAAGGCTCAATTACGGTAAACGGCATTTCACTTACAATTGCAGATTTTACCGATACAAGTTTTTCTGTGGCAATAATTCCTCACACAATTCAAAACACAAACCTGCAGTTTTTGAAAAATGGAGACAGCGTAAATATTGAATGCGACATTCTTGGAAAATACATCAGGAGAAAAATATGAATTACAAATTAAATACTGTTGAAGAAGCTCTGGAAGATTTAAGAAAAGGAAAGCTGATCGTTGTAATTGATGACGAAAGCCGCGAAAACGAAGGCGACTTAATCTGTGCAGCAGAAACAGCAAGCCCTGAAAACCTGAACTTTATGGCTAAATATGGACGGGGCTTAATCTGCGTGCCAATGACAGAGGCCTTTGCCAAGAGATTCGACTTAAATCCTATGACAAGCCGTAACACAGATAATCACGAAACAGCCTTTACAGTGAGCATTGATCATAAAGATACAACAACTGGTATTTCTGCTTACGACAGAAGCCTTACTGCAAGAATGCTTGTAAATCCGGAATCTAAGCCGGAAGATTTCCGCCGTCCTGGCCACATGTTTCCGCTTGTTGCAAAAGAAGGCGGGGTACTTGTAAGAAACGGCCATACAGAAGCAACAACAGATTTATGTAAGATTGCAGGCTTTCAAAGCTGTGGGCTTTGCTGTGAAATTATGGAAGAAGACGGCCATATGATGCGGCTTAAACAGCTTATGGAACTTTCTCTAACCCATAACCTCAAAATCATTTCGATTGAAGATTTAATTTCTTACAGAAAGAAATCCGAACAGATTATCGAAAAGCAGGCCCAGGCAAAACTTCCCACAAAGTACGGCAACTTTAATATGGCCGGCTATAAAAATAAATACACCGGAGTTGAGCATGTTGCACTCTGGATGGGAGATCTTTCAACAGAAGAAAGTGTTCTGTGCCGCGTTCATTCTGAATGTATGACTGGAGATACTTTTGGATCCCTTAAGTGCGACTGCGGCCAGCAGCTCGAAGCAGCTTTAAGAAAAATCAGTCTAGAAAACAGGGGAGTGTTAGTTTATCTTCGGCAGGAAGGTCGTGGCATTGGTCTTATAAATAAGATTAAAGCTTATTCTTTGCAGGAACAGGGCTTAGACACAATTGAAGCAAATCTTAAACTTGGATTTGCGCCAGACCTCCGCGATTATACGGAAGGAGTTCAGATTTTAAGAGATCTCGGAGTTTCTAAAATCAGATTGATGACAAATAACCCGGATAAGGTAGATTCCTTCCAGGTAGAATCCAGCGGAATCACAATTACAGAAAGAGTTCCTCTGGAAATACCGTCAAATCCAATAAACAGAAATTATCTTATGACTAAAAAAATCAAAATGGGCCATAAGCTCACAAACCTATAAATATTACAGGAGTAATCAAAATGAAAATTATCGAAGGAAATGTAGTTGCAGAATCAGAAAAAATAAAAATCGGAATCATAGCTTCAAGATTCAACGATTTTGTTGTAGGCCGCCTTGTAGACGGAGCTCTTGACGGCTTAAAGCGCCACAACATCAAAGAAGAAAATATCACACTGGTAAAAGTTCCGGGAGCTTTTGAAATCCCGGTAATTGCAAAAAAAATGGCGGAACAAAAGCAGTATGACGCAATTATCTGCCTTGGAGCTGTAATCCGCGGTGCAACATCACATTATGATTATGTCTGCAATGAAGTATCAAAAGGAATTGCTCAGGTTTCATTGGAAGCCGGAATCCCGGTTTTATTCGGAGTTCTTACAACAGAAAACATTGAACAGGCTGTAGAACGTTCTGGATCAAAAGCAGGCAATAAGGGAACAGAATGTGCACTCGCTGCAATTGAAATGATTAATGTAATCAAAAAACTATAAATATATATTAAATTGTGTACAATACATATTGACACATACCCCCAGGAGGTATATACTCATACTAAAAGGTATACCCCTTGGGGGTATGTTATTTTATGAGGTGAAATATGTCAAAAGCTTGTTGTCATGAAGAAAATCACGAAGCAGAAACAGAAAGCTGTCCATACTGTTCTGGAAAACACAAGGAAAGAACTGATACGGAATATAAAGATTTAATGAACCGTCTGAAACGAATTGAAGGTCAGGTGCGTGGGGTAGAGGGAATGGTTGAAAACGGCGCCTATTGCACAGATATTCTTATGCAGGTTTCTGCAATCACTTCTGCACTCAACAGCTTTAATAAAGTTTTACTCGGTAATCACTTACGGACTTGTGTTGCCGAAAATATCCGTTCAGGAAATGATGAGATTATTGACGAGCTGGCAAGTACACTTCAGAAACTGATGAAATAAAAGGAGATCTTTGAATGGAACAATATAATGTAACAGGTATGAGTTGTGCTGCATGTCAGACACGAGTAGAAAAAGCTGTCAGTGCAGTTCCAGGTGTTAATAGTTGTGCTGTCAGTCTTCTTACAAACTCAATGGGGGTTGAAGGAACTGCTTCACCAGAATTAATAATCAAGGCTGTTGAAGAAGCTGGTTATGGAGCAAACCTAAAACAATCAGGATCAAAAACATCAAAACCAGATTACTCAGAAAGTCTAAAAGACACAGAGACTCCAAAAATGAAGAAGCGTCTTATTGCCTCTGTAATTCTTTTGATTCCACTGATGTATGTTTCAATGGGACATATGATGTGGAACTGGCCGCTTCCTTCTTTTCTTGACGGAAACCATGTTGCAATGGGCTTATATGAACTTTTGATTTCAACCCTTGTTATGATTATTAATCAGAAATTTTTTATAAGTGGTTTCAAAGGATTGGTACATAAATCTCCTAATATGGATACACTGATTGCCTTGGGAGCCACAGCATCTTTCGGTTATAGTGTTTTTGCACTTTTTGCAATGACTGATGCAGTTTTACATAATCAGTCAGATCAGATTATGTATTACATGAATCAGTTTTACTTTGAATCTGCAGCAATGATTCTTACTCTTATCACAGTAGGAAAAATGCTGGAAGCAAAATCAAAAGGAAAAACCACAAATGCACTCAAAGCTCTTATGAAGCTTGTTCCGGAAACTGCAGTTCTTCTGATTGATGGTAAAGAGCAGACAGTTTCAATTGATGAGGTAAAGGTTGGAGATCTTTTTGTTGTTCGCCCTGGAGATAAGATTCCTGTAGATGGAATAGTTACTGAAGGACAGAGTGCAGTAAATGAATCTGCAATAACTGGAGAAAGTGTCCCGGTTGAAAAACAAACTGGTGATAAAGTAACTTCTGCAACAATAAATACTTCAGGTTATATGGTATGTCGTGCAACACGAGTTGGAGAAGATACGACACTTTCTGAAATCATTAAAATGGTTAGTGACGCAGCAGCAACAAAAGCACCAATCGCAAAAATTGCAGATAAGGTTTCTGGTATTTTTGTACCGGCTGTAATCGGTATTGCAGTTGTCACACTTGCAGCATGGTTAATTGCAGGTCAGAGTTTCGGGTATGCAATTGCGCGTGCTGTTTCTGTACTTGTTATCAGTTGTCCTTGTGCACTTGGACTTGCAACTCCTGTAGCCATTATGGTAGGAAATGGAATTGGGGCTAAATCTGGTATTCTGTTTAAAACTTCTGCAGCACTTGAACAGGCCGGTCGTACACAAATTATTGCTCTGGATAAAACCGGAACCATCACAACTGGAATTATGAAAGTAACAGATGTAATTGCAGCAGATGGAATCTCCAATTCTGATTTACTCTCTGTTGCATATTCTCTCGAATCAAAGAGTGAACATCCTATTTCTAAGGCAATTGTAGAATACAGTAAAAATGCGGAAACAGTTTTTTCTGAAACAACAGATTTTAAGACTATTGCAGGAAACGGACTTAAAGCAATCGTAAATGGTAAAAACTGTTTTGGTGGAAATATAGATTTTATAGGAAAACAAACTACTGCAGATATCAGTTCTATCAAAACAAAACTTACAGAACTTTCTTCGCAGGGAAAAACACCAGTTTTATTTACAGAAGAGAATAAGCTTCTTGGTATTATTGCAGTTGCAGATACAATAAAAGAAGATTCCCCGGAAGCAATTCTGCAATTAAAGAAAATGGGAATTCATGTTGTTATGCTTACTGGTGATAATATAACAACAGCCAACGCAATTGGTAAGCAGGCTGGGGTAGATGAAGTTATTGCTTCTGTAAAACCCGAAGGTAAAGAAGCTGTAATTCGTGAACTAATGAAGCATGGTAAAGTGACTATGGTTGGAGACGGTATAAATGATGCTCCGGCACTTACAGCTGCAGATCTTGGAATTGCTATTGGCGCTGGAACAGATGTGGCTATTGATGCTGCTGATGTTGTACTCATGAAAAACTCATTAATGGATGTAGCTGCTGCAATCCGTATTTCCCGAGCATCCTTACGTAACATTCATGAAAATCTCTTCTGGGCATTCTTCTATAATGTTATCGGAATTCCACTGGCTGCCGGTTGTTATGTAGCAGCTTTCGGCTGGACACTAAATCCAATGTTCGGAGCTGCAGCAATGGGGCTTTCAAGTTTCTGTGTTGTTACAAATGCATTGCGTTTAAACTTCATAAAAGTTTATAACTCAATAAAAGATAAATCAGTAAAGAATCCCGTTCAGGGAAATCTTATAGAACAAACAAATCTTAACAAGGAGAACACTATGAAAATCAAAGTAAATGGAATGATGTGCGAACACTGCGAAGCCCATGTAAAAAAAGCCCTCGAAGCAATTGATGGAATCACAACAGCAACTGCTTCTCATAAAGAAAATCTCGTTTCTCTTGAGGTCACAAAAACTATAGACGAGGAAATTATCAAGGCCGCTGTTACTGAAGCTGGTTATGAATTCGCAGGAATTTACTAAAATATTAGACAAAATATGACAAATGTCACTTTTATAAGTGAAATTCTATAACATTTTAAGCAAAGGTCATAAAAAGTATAAAAAAAATGTGCGGTTTTGTTGCTTCTTTTTTAATTTTTATGTGCTGATTGTGTGCTTGGCATATTGTAAACTCCAATCATCATCAAAGCACTTTTAAGGGTTGTTAACCCTAAAAAATAATAAAAAATTAATTCTGAAACAGAATTAAAAAAAAAGGAGAGCATATGCCAAACAATGCTTTAGGAATTGCACAGCAATTTTCAGGTTTACCAATGGAGGATCTTATCGGAGGCCCGTTAAATGCTGTAACAAAAGCCAATGCCCAGATGGGAATTTCACAAACTCATTATTTACTTGATACTTGTTTCAATTATGATGAGCAAACGAAGAATTACACCCCTATAATGATTCAAATGTCGTTATCTAGGGGTGTTATAAGTTATGATGATGCTGGAGAAGCAAAGATTGAAAATCTTGAAACGAAATTCGATCTGCCTCTATTAACAATCATTCCTATAAACTCATTGGGAGTTGATTCAACATCAATTCACTTCGAGATGGAAGTAAAAACAAGTTCATCCGAAACAGAGAAAGAAGAATCAAAAAAGAGCACAAATGCAGAAGCCACTCTTGAAGGAAAGGCTGGCTGGGGCCCATTCAGTGTTTCAATTTCTGGTAAAGTAAGTTATTCATCAGAAGATTCCAGAACACATGATACACATTATGAGAATTCAAATTCAGCAAAGTATTCAGTAGATGTTCATGCTGGTCAATTACCTTTACCTAGAGGGGTTAATACAATCATTGATGCATTCTCACAGAATATTTCACCTATTGAAATTCCTAAACCGCAACAATAAAAAAATACTCCAAAAAAACTACTGAGGAGATTAATTTTTAAGAAAAGATGGAAAAAAATAAAATTTTATTGAAAGATAGATTTTATACTCCACCTGTAACCTCTGGGCAAAACATAGAGTCGATGATAAGTGCACCATTAAATGCAATTTCAAAGGCTAACTGTGTAATGCTCAGTGGTCAGGCACAATATATACTTGAATACTGTTTTAATGCAACAAGAATTGGTAACGACATTATATATAAGCCTGTATTAATTGATATGGAAATTAGTGACAGTGAAGGAAACAGCCTTGTTTTTCAAGTACCTTTGCTTAGTATTCTTCCAATGAATAATATTGCCATTGATAATGCTAAGATTGATTTCAATATGGAAATTACTACAGTTGTAAATCATAAGGGAGAAAAAAACAATAAGGCAGATCCTGATCTTATAAAAAATAAAGCTTACATTGGTGCAAAATATTCCAATCAAAATGATAAAACAGATACAAAAAGTAATATGGCGGTAAGTATAGAAGCTAAACAAATTCCTCTTTCAAGAGGAATAACAACAATTCTGGATATTTATACAAAAAATATAAATCCAAAACAGATTAAGGAGAAAGAATAAATATGGAAAATACACAGATTAACTGTCCTGTTTGTCAGACACCTATTAGAATTGAAGTATATTCACTTTTGAGCGGTGTAAAGTTTTCATGTCCTAATTGCAGTGCTACAGTTGGATTATGTCAAAGCAGTTATTCAAAAGTTGAAACTGCAATGACAAAATTTGAAGAATTAAAGGTTAAGGCGGGAAGGGCATAATAAATGAAATTAGAAGATTTCTTAAAAATTCTTCATACAGCAGTAAATTATGCATCAGACTCGCTTATGAAAAATAATCTGGAACTTTTTGAAACTTATTTCAATAAATCTAAATCCAGTCAAACAAATGAAGAATATTTTACTCCAAAAACTATAAAAATGGATTATCCCGTTGTAGGAGAAAATAATACGATTGAACAAAAACAACTGGAAGTTCCGCTTATAACACTTGTTCCTGTAAGATCTTCAAAAATTGAAAAAGCAACATTCAATTTTGAATTTCAAATTGATGAAAAGGATGATAACGTAAGTGTTTCTTTCAATAAGGGAGTGTTCGGCAACGGAGCCAACTGTAAGATGGAATTAACAATCGTACCTGATGAAAATCCAAATGGTATCGATTGCTTAATTGATAAATATAACAAGATTTTGGACAATCAGGGGTAATTAGCAATTCTGTTAGTTTAAAGATAGAGATATGAACAAAAATCGAGGTTTGTTTCCCAAAGGAAAAACACATTGGAAATATTCCTCATTTTTTGTTACTAATTACCATCTAGTCTAAAACGACTATATAGAAAAATAGAGAGGGATTTATAGATGGCACTAAAACAAATTGAAAATAAACAATATCAATATTTAATAGAACGGATAATCCTTGCACTTATCCACGACGTAAGAATTTTACAGGACGAAATAAAAATTACTCCTATAAAATACAATCAAAATATCCAGGAATTACTCGGACTTGATATAACTTCAAATAGTTTGATTTCAAATAAACTAAGTGAACTTACTAATTTACTTTCTACATTTGATCTTAATGTATCTTTTCCATTACCAGTTACTGCTGATGCCAATCCAAATAGAGTCAAATTTTTATATGATGATACCGATCATGGCAGAGAAGATGTTGGTGGTTCACCACCTTATAATGAAAGTTTGATAAATAAAAAAATTTTTTTATTTAATCCTTTTTTTGATTTCGCGAACAAATGTATATATCATAAATGTATTCAAACCATATTACATGAATGTTGTCATATTTCAATGCATTTATTTAATGATATGTGCAGAGTTCTTGATAGAGAAAACAAGCGATTTGCAGAAATATACCATTTGTCTGGATTTAGTGATAAACAGATTTTATTACAGCCATATAATTCATATCTAGATTCTGATTCTGATAGATTACGTCTTTATACACCTCAAGAAGGAGAAGGTGATTCTACTCGTAATGAAAGTTACTTAAATGATGATAAAGGGCATCCAAAAGTAAAAAAATCAGGAAATGCAGATAATTGGACTTATTTTATTCTTTGTAGCATACAGCTAATTAACCCTTCTGATTTATTTACTCAATTTTCTTCTCTTAAGTGGTTTTTAAATGGACAATGAAGCTTAGCCCCACATAATAGAAGAGGTTCATTCTAGTTCTAATAAAATCCCCTTTAAGAAACATGCGAAATTAATATAAAATCTCCTCCAACAGAGGAGATTTTTTTGTATTACTTATATGTAAGCGTCTAATTATCACCACCTAAAATTACTCAAATTTACATAATAGAATGGTCTCCAGAACGGAGGCCATTTTGAATTTAATCGAGACAAAAGCAAAAAGAGAAGTATGGTTAGACAGATTTGCAGCATCAAATCTGTCCATAGATAATTTTTGCGAACTAAATCACATCAAAAAAGAAACAATCACAAAAGCCATTGATGAGAAAATGTCATCATACAGGGATCAGAATCCACCTAAACAACCTGCAATAAAAATTTCAGATTTTGTTGAAGTAGAAGCTGCTACAGAACCAGTAATCGAGAAGTTTCAGATGGCAATGTTGTTAACTGGAATTGACTTTACAAAGATGCATGAAGAACTTCATTTCGAGAAATTTGCGTGATATAATGGAATAACCAAACAAACAGAAATTGTTATGTTTAAGACAGGTATGACGACCGGCAATTTTTGGAGGGTCGTCAACCGAAGATTATGCTATAATTTAAAAAAAAAAATGTGTATAGAATGGTTATTTTTTGATGTGGGAAACACACTGGTTGATGAAAGTAAGGCTTACGAAACCAGACTTCGGGAAGCGGCTGCTTTAATCGGTAAACCTTATGAACTGATTCAGGAAGAAGCTCTGGATTTTTACAGACAAAACGATAAGGGCGATCTGGCGGTAATGGACAAATATGGAATTCCAAAGCCAAAATGGCCTAAAGAAGACGAGCGTTTGTATCCAGAAACTGTTGAAGTTTTAAAAGCTTTAAAAGCAAAATATAAAATTGGAGTAATTGCAAATCAAAGTTTAGGAACTGCGGCTCGTCTGCAGGCATGGGGTATTCTGCAGTTTATTGATCTGGTGATTGCTTCTGCTGAAGAAGGGGTTTCAAAACCCGATCCACGGATTTTTGAAATTGCTCTTGGGCGGGCTGACTGCAAAGCTGAACATGCGGTTATGATTGGTGACAGAATCGATAATGATGTTGTTCCTGCTAAGAAAATGGGAATGAAAACTGTGTGGATTCGACAGGGGGGCGGTGGGTTATGGCAGTTACAGGGACCAGAGCAGCAGCCAGATTTCACTGTTGATAATCTTGGGGAACTGGTGAAGATTTTTTAGAAATTAGCGGGCGTTGCGGGTGCGATTGAGCCCGCTAGAAAGGGTGGCGGAAGACCGCTTGCGGGCTGCAGGCAGGGGAAGGCTTTCCCCTCCAAAAAGGAGAAATATGACAACTAATCCAGAAATGCTTTACACCGCAAAAATTGAACAGACCTGGGACTATCCTAAACGGATGAAATATATTGCGGAAATTGATTCTTTTATTGCAAAGGATTATGACGTATGACGACCGGCAATTTTTGGAGGGTCGTCAACCCTAATAGAGATTGATTTAAATATGGGATAAAAAAAATTGGTTGATGGAACAGGAAATCCATCTGCGATATGAACGTATCACGCATTTCAAAGTACCGACACGCGGTCAAGCCGCGTATTGAAATAGAAAAGAAAAATCTGGAAATCCTTCAGTTACAGGAAAAACTTGCTACACAATTAAGATACAGATTCTGTGCCCGTTCAGAAAAAGCTGATAAGCAGCCAAGTCTGTTTGATTTTGAGGATGAAGCTTATATTCCATCAGAAGAAGAAATTGAAGACACAGTTGCAAATGAAGGTCCGTTCAATAACCAGCTTGTAAAAGCATATAAACGCCGTGTATGTGGCCGAAAAAAACTTTCAGATAATCTTCCACGCCGTGAAGTTTATCTTGACATTCCGGAAGAAGAGAAACACTGTGCATGCGGAGCAGAACTCGTAAAAGTAGGGGAAGACCGTTCTGAACGACTCCAGGTTATTCCTGCTCAGATTTATGTAGAAGTTACTGTTCGCCCAAAATATGCCTGCAGAAACTGTGAAGGCAGTGCTGATGAAGATAAACCTGTTTTCAGACAGATGCCAGCTCCAACCAAAATCAATTTCAAATGAAGCAGCCCTTGAAGAACATGAAAAACTCTTTCCAGATGATCTCATTATTCATGTTGCATGCATGGCTCATGTCAGACGAAAGTTTTTTTAATGCAGTAAAATGCGGCCAAGGATATAAGCCAAAGATTCTGAAAAAGCTTTGGCTTTATATCCAGAAAATATATTTTCTTGAAAACAGATTAAGAGAGCAGAATCTGTCTGAGGACGAATTTGTTGCTCAAAGAAAACTTAAGATTCTTCCTGTCTTAAATGAGTTTCATGACTGGATGGTTCAATCCAACCCGAAGTAGTTCCGGAATTAAAATTAGGAAGAGCCATTAATTATGCATTAATTTGTACTTGGACGCAAGAACTGGCTGTTTGCCGGATCAGAAGATGGAGCCCGTTCAAGTTGTCTCTTGTTTACATTATTGAATGTGCTAAAATTCATAACGTATAAATCCAGAAGATTATCTTCGTTGTATTTTTGAACAAGCCGCTGATACTGATGGCTGGACTGAAGATGACTGGAAAAATTTGTTACCTTGGAACATAAAAATCACTACATTTGTTCCACAAGGTGTCTGGATAGCTCCCCAGGGGGCCCAAAATTGACGGTGACCTTATATTTTTGCCAACCTACACTTTCTATAATGTATATTCTGTCTACTTATAATATACTTTTAATATTGGGTAAGCGTCAATGTAAGCGTCAATTTTCCGCCCTATTAGGCCACTAAGACCTTCAAGTCATCATTGACAACTTTTGTTTTTTCAATGCCATTCCTTGGCACTCTTGTATTTTATAATAAAAGCCATAAAGTAAAAAAACTATCCAATCAGGAGGCTTCTATTATGGAAAGCGTAATCACTGTTTTAATCTTTTTGGCTGTTATCAGTTTATCAATCTATCTGACTCATTATTCTGCAGATACGTCTTCATCAAATATCTTTGACAAGATACTGACCTTCTGTCTGCCGTTTATTTCTACCCTAGTAATCGGCATTGCAGTAATAAATAAGTTCATTTATTTACCGATCGTTATTACAGCGGCACTCATCGCCGGTGTTGTAAGCCTCCTGGTCTGCTGGAGTGCTGAAAAGAAAGCAAAAGAAGCAAAACAGAAGAAAAACCGCCTGTTTATTTTTAATATTTATATGTTTCAAGACAACATGCGCAGCGCAGTATAGCTTTCGAAATAATGAAAACATTAATAATGCGACGGCTTTCGATTAGGAATATCTCCTTCCATGGAATTAGACATTTCACGGATTCTGTCCGCCATTAGTTTTGTTTCCTTCTGGAGTTTATCAATTGTTTTAGCCTGTTCAACAGCAACGTTCTGAATCTGATTTACAAAGTCTTCCATGTAGGCAAGTTTCATTTCGATTGCTGTTAAACGTTCATCAGTTTCTTTTTCCATAATCGTTATCCCTAAGCTATAAATCCTTCAATTATCTCTTTGGATGCAAAGAATTCATCAAGTTTCTTCATAAAAGGAACAATATCTCCAAAATCCAGAGCACGATGATCGAATGCAATTGTAAAGGTGATTATACTATTTGAGTCTGTTTTTTTAATTGAGCTTAAAGCAATAGCTACAACCTGAGGAGGAACAATCTCCAGTAATGTACATTCACCGTTCCATTCTTTATAAATCGAGCCGAGATTTGAAACTGTAATTGTCCCCTGCTCTAAATCATATGCTGTTAATTTTTGAGACTTATCTATCTTTTTATATGCAAGCCGCTGTTTTAAAGGTATTCGTTTTATTCTATATGGCCCGATTTTTGTGCCAATCAGTCTACGCAAAGCTGATAATATTTTTAATTTCCTAAGTCCCTTTAAGGTGTCTTTTACCGCTACAGACATTAACGCTTCATCTATGATTGTATTTTCTGACTTTCTTCGAATCTCATTTACATAATCTCTTATCTGTTCCATAGATTTAGATTCCAGATTATGAAGATTTACAGTAATCATTCTGTCATTAAGTACAAATGGCATGGAAATATCGATATTGTTTTTATTAACAGTTGATCCAGAAACCAAAAAAGAATTATAGTGCACATGAGAATTGAGTTTTGGACAGACTTTTAAGGCTTCTGAAATGATTTTTAATAAGGCTGTATTTAATGAAATCTTTTGTTCTTTTGATTTTTCAAGATTATATTCTTTTAAAATCTGTAAAAGATTCTCGACATCTGCATTATAAGTAACACCTGCATGTGGAATTGTTTTCCAGCTTTCAAGCGTAACATTTGAAATGACTATTCGCGACAAACTAAACTTTTCTGATTTTTCCATTTTTTTTAAATTTCTTTATGTTATATTTATTTTATAGCATTAAATTGTATTATGCAATTAACTTTTAAGAAGTTATATACAAAAAATCTCCTCGAATTGAGGAGATTTTTTTGTATTAATCTTAATGATTTTATATTATTTTTTAAATAGATAATAGTCATTCCATTCTTTTATTAGTTTTTGCGCCATTTCTTGTGAATCAGAAACATCAATTTTATCTTCAGAATTAAATTCTGAATAATAACTGTACTCGTTTTTATACCAATTTTCAGTATCCTTAAATGTTACTTGCTTTAAATTTTCACAATTACTAAATGAACGACTAGATATTTTTTTTACTCCAGAACCAATTGTAACAGATTCAAGACTATGAGAACCATAGAATGAATCACTTTCCAATTCTTTAACACTATCAGGAATAATTATAGATGTTAATCCAGAATATTCAAATGCACTTCTCTTTATTACTTCTAATTTAGAATTTTCCTGAAAGTTTATTGTATTAATATTTCTTGCTTCCCTGAACATACTTTCAGAAATTTCAACTACATTTGAACCTATTGTTAAAGTACAGCCTCCTGTTGAAGATGTTTTTCCTGCTTCCTTAAACATATCACCAGGATAACTTGTATTTTTACTAAGTTTTGATGGTAAATAAATAATTTCTGATAATCCAGTACATCCATAAAAAGGAGAATCCAATATTTCTTCTACACTTTCAGGAATTGTAATAGAAGTAAGTCCTGTACATTTATAAAAAATATAGTTATTGATTGTTTTCAGAGTAGATGGCAAAGAAACAGATGTTATATCTTTACAACCAGAATAAGCTCCAGCAGGAGTTGTAAGTGTACCTTCTGGGAACGCTACTGAAGTTACTTTATTTCCTTGAAAATATAAGGAAGCTCCATTACAACATGGTGAGGAATACTGATCTTTGAATGAAATTTCTTCCCACTCAGCTTTTGATCCAAGATAATATACATCTTTCAGTGCATTACATTCCTGGAAGGCGCTACTTCCAAATTTTATAATAGATTTAGGAATTGTTATTTCTCCAAGAGAAATAATCCCATAAAAGGCTCTTGCCCCTATCTCTTTACAAATACAATTGTCTGGGAAATTAACACACGTGATTTTTATAGAATAATTTTTTGAATATGATTCCTCGAAAATCCCATTAGGAATTTCTATAACTTTATCTCCTATATTTACAGTTACACCTTCAGTGTTGTGACCAACATTATAGAATAAACTAGAACTACCAAAAATTTTCGAGGAAATGGAATTATAATCCAGTTGTGTAACATTTGTACAATTCCAGAAAGTGTATTTACCAAGTTCTGTAATTTGTTCTGGAATTGTGATTTTCGTAATACTTTTTACACCTGAATATGTTGCATTTGGCATTTTTGTTATATCAGAATCAAATGTTACTTCAGTATAAAGTTCTCCATTTATATAAAGATTTGCACCAGCATAACAAGGATTTGAATTTTCCTTCTCAAAAGTTATTTCCTGCCATTGTCTTTGTGTACCAGGATATTTTACTTCGTTAATTGTATGTCCGTAAAAGGCATTTTCTCTAATTTCTGAAATACCAGTTCCTTCAAAAACTACAGTTTTTATGCAAGCGTTATAAAATAATCTTTCCGGAATAACTTTGACATTTGGTCCAATGTTTAGTACAAGTCCTTTTTCATAATATTGTCCGACATATGAGAAACCTTCATTTTTGTGATTACTGTCTGTTATGTTTGCATTGAAATTGATTTCTTCCAGATAAGATCCCCAAGATGATGAACGACTATCTCCACTAAAAGCAGCAGAGTTAATAATTTCTATACTTTCTGGAATTGTAATCTTCTTTAGTGAAGTTAAACAATAAAATGCCTGTTTTCCTATTTCTTTACATTTAGAATTTTCTTCAAATGTAAGTTCAGTAATATCAGCACTTGATAGATAAAAGAAATAATCTGGAACTTTAGTAACATTTTTTCCTATTACAAGTTTTACACCATTTGGAGATTTTGTTCCCATATCAAGAAAACATCTGGAATATTCAGTAGTGAAATTGATACTAGCACTAGGATTATAATCAAGCTCTTCAACATAATAAGCATAGTCTATAAAATATTTAGGTATTAAAGTTACATTTTCTGGTATAACAACTTTTTTCAAGCTCTTACAACCACTGAAGGCATGTTGTTGAATTGATAAATCTGTTATTTCATCAGAAAAATCAAGCGTTTCTACTAATTCATTTTTATTTACATATAAATTAGCTTCACCATAATACAAAGGATTTGAACTCTCTGTATAGAATTCTATTTTTGTATACCAGTCTTCAAGGCTTCCTTGATAGTATACGTTTTCCAAAGCAGTATCAGAAAATACATAAGCCTGTAATGTAGTTATACTTTTGGGAAGTGTAATAGATTTTAATTTAGAAAGCGAGGATAAAGCTGATCTACCAATTTCAGAACATACAGAATTATCCTTAAAAACTAGTTTGTTTAAGTTAAAATCGCTGTTACTATAGTAAGATTGAAATAGGTATGCTGGAATTCTTTTTACTTTATTTCCAATATTTACAGTTATACCTTCACTACTTCCAATAGTTCTACCAAAAATATATGAATAGGAAGAAATATCCTTACAGTTTATTGCATTAAAATTAATTGTTTTTAAATTAGGAATTTTATAAGTACTACTAATTGATTTTATATCTATTGATTCAACATCTTCACCTATAGTTATTGAAGTAATACTTTTAATATTCTGTATAGCATAAGGATTAATAATACAATCTTTATCATCTAAATATACATCGGTAAGAAGTTCATTATTCAGATATAAATTAGACCCATCCGTTGTATTGCAATTTATTTTACTGGAACCTGAATATCCGGAAGTATAATTTGTATTACAAAAATTAAGCCAGTCAGTAAGATTTCCAGAAAAATAAATATACTCGATATTTGTTTTATCAAAAGGAGAATAACCGAGTGAAATATCATTTTTTGTAATTCTTACAGTTTTGAGATTTTTACATCCATAAAAAGCACTACTTTCTACATTTTCAAGATTTTCGCCTAGAGTTATTTCTTCAATTGCAGCAACATTTTCAAACGCAGATTCTCCAATTTTTTTCAAGGCTGAGTTTTCTGGGAAATTAATCTTTTTTATACAGTCATTTCCTTCAAACTTCATGAAATTTTTTGGTATTTCTTCTACTCCAGCTCCAATATTTATTATTACACCACCAATATCAGACTCACAACCTGTTTTAGAATTAAGCCAGTGCGAATAACTATAACTATAATTATAATTTTTTACATTATAATAAATTTCTTTTAAGTATTTACAATCACCAAATGCATTACTATAAATATAGTTAATATTTTCCGGGATAGAAATTGAAATCAGATTATTTAAATTACTAAAACTGTCATCAATTCTTGTTAATTCTGTACAAGCATCTAAATCAAGACAAACATTTACTGTTGTATTCTTTTTAAGACACTTTCCTATTTTATCAATTTCTGGATTTAAATCGGTAATATGAACAATTATTTCAGTATTATAAAAATCAGTAATATATTCTTCCAATTCCGATACTGTACATGTAAGTTCATTACCCCACTTTGGATATAAGACATAATCTGTTTGCTCTGAAGGTAGAATTTCTGTTACAGGTTCACCTGTACAGTCTCTATTTAAATACCAGCCCAAAAATTGAAGAGCTGTATTCAGATTGTCTTTTGCAGGTAAAATAATTGGATCAGTATCAAATCTTGTATAAGATGCTTTGAATACATATCCTTCTTCGAATGAATAATGACCAGCAGCGAAAGTAATGTTATAAATTTGATTTACTGTAGTAATTGTAAATACACCTTTGCTGATTACACTATCACAAACAGTAGCTACTGTTCTATAATCGTTTAATTTATTTCCATCTTTATCATACAAATCAGCATCAATATAATAAGTTCCAGAAGGAACGTCCTGTGCATTAAAAACGGATACTCCATTATTTACAGTTGTTTCTATTTTTTCAAATCCAGAAAGTATTGAGCCTTTATAAAAATCTTTTAGTAAATATATTACTTTTTCAACTTCATTTGGAACATTTAAATTAAATTGAATACTTCCTTTACCTTCTTTTGTATCCAATTTTTCCATTTTTAATTCAAAAGAAACTGAATTTGCCCCACTTTTTATTGTAGTTGTAATAGAATCAGAATAAACAGTTTCATATCTTTGGGCGGTTAAACTTAAAGTCCATTCTCCTTCAGTTACCTCAAACTTGGTTTTGCATAAGTCATTATATGAATTGAAGGTTCCAAAATCTTTTTCTTCTCCATCATCAAGACTGCCTTTTAATACATATACATTAAAAGAATCATTTTTATATTCAGGTAGAACAGATCTACTAGAATTATTATTTACAACAAAGTAAGTTGAATTATCTGTTATTTCATTGTCTGAAATTTTATTATATTCATCATTATATGAATTTTGACAAGATGAAAAAAATAGTACTACAATCAAAAAGTAAATTACATTTTTATAAAATTTAATTGAAAAGTTTTTCATTTTTTACTCCGTTTTCTTAATTTATAGTTATAATCATTTCAGCAGAATATACTATACCGTTATAAATGCCTGTAACAATTAAATTATAGACACCTTTTTTTAAAGAATTAATATTAATTACAGTCTGACTTCCTGTTTCAGAAAGTTCCTTTCCGTCAAATGACCATGTTAGCTCATTAAATGGAATTGAACTTTCTACTGTTATTGTTAATTCTGTTTTTTCTGTATTTAATGAAGAATTAAGAGTAAAATCCTGTATATTACTTACTGATACTTCTATTTTGTTAGATTTATTTTCAGGTAATGGAATACTTGAGCTACACGCTGTAAAAAAAACGAATAATATAAATACACAATAATGAAATTTTTTCACGTTTTCTACCTCATATATTTTTTCAAACTTTATCAAATTATACATTTTTTACAATATAAATGTCAAAGAATCACAAATTATAATTTTGTTATATTTATTGATTTTGTTAATTAAATTTTTAGAAAAATTCCCCTATTTTATGAACATAAAAAAAGCCTTATGTTAAAATTGAAAAGGAAATTCAACAAATAATAAGGAGTAATATTATGAAAAAGAACAAAATAACTCTTTTATGTATGATTTTTGTTTTTGTTATGACTGTTAATTGTACATTCGCAGCATCTAATTCTACCGTAACTTCAAAAGACTGGCTTGATCCATCCGTTCCATCTTTCAGCAAAACTTATGAAAAGTATTTTGAACATGTTGGTTTTGCAGTTGAATACGGTAACTTTGGTAATGGCTGGGGAACAAAACAGGAACTTTATTATGATGAAGTTCAGAAAGGTCTTTCAAAGCATGCAAACCAGATTACTATGGGAAACGAGTTTAAGCCTCAGTTTGTAATGGCGTGGTGGGGAAATAAACCAACTGTTTCCGGCTCTTTTACAGCATCTAACGGTGTAACAATTAAAACTCCGGTTCTTAATGGACTTCAGCGTATTGATGATATTCTTGCAATCTGTAAGAAAAATAATCTTAAAATGAGAGGTCATACTCTTGGATGGCATTCTCAGACAGAAGATGGATTTTTCTGTAAAGATTATGATAAATCAAAAGCTTTAGTTAGCCGCGATGAAATGGAAGCACGCCTTGAATGGTATATCAAAACTGTTCTGGAACGTGTTGATAACTGGGAAAAGAAAAATAATAACGGACAGCATATTATCTGGGCATGGGATGTATTTAATGAAGCTACACCTGATGGAGGTTCAAGCTGGCTTAGAACTGATTCAAAATGGTATTCAGTTTATAAGAACGGAGACTTCCTTGTTGATGCTTTTAAGTATGCAAATAAATATGCTCCAAAAGATGTAAAGCTTGTTTATAACGATTACGGTGGAATCTACGGAACTTCTGTAAGCGATAAGCATGCTAAGCAGCTTCGTGTTGTTGATCTTATTCTTTCTCATAAAGATGATGCAACTCTCCCTACCAGACTTGATGCAATGGGACTGCAGTCTCATCATAGTGTTAAGAATTCTGCCGGTGCAGTAGAAAAAGAAATCACAGATTTCCTTGCAAAAGGTATTGATGTTCAGATTACAGAGCTTGATATTGGAACATGGAACAGCTATGACAAAGAAAAAGATATTGTTGGTGTCAGCGGAAAGCAGTTCAACAGTCTTTCTGATGCTTACAAGGCTTACTTCCAGGTTTATATCAAGAACCGTAAGACAGCTTCTAAACATGGTGTAGAAAGCATTACTGTATGGGGGCTTAATGATGAAAACACCTGGCTGAATATGGAATATCAGAAGAAATGGCTTGGTAACTGTAATCAGTTCCCGCTTCTGTTTACAAAGCCAAACAGCAACAAATGGGTTTATTATACTAAACCTGCATTCTATGCTGTTATTGAAGCTGCTAATTAATTCTGATTAAAACTACTTGAGTTCGGCCTTTCTGTAATTTACATTCATTACAAGGCCGATACAAGTCATTGCTGTAAGCAGTGATGAACCACCGTAAGAAAGGAACAGCAGAGGAATACCTGTAATCGGCATTATACCCATAACCATTCCTACGTTAATAAAGAAATGGAACGAGAACATTCCGAATATTCCGGCACATATGTACGAGCCGTAACGGTTTACGCATTTACGGATAATATAAAGAATCTTAAGAAGAATAACAAAGTATAATGAGAATACAAGCATTCCGCCAAGGAAGCCGAATTCCTCAGAAAGAATACTGAAAATAAAGTCTGTACTCTGCTGAGGAAGGAAGCGGTAATGGCTCTGAGTTCCCATCAAATATCCCTGACCAATTACACCACCCGCACCAATGGCAACCTTAGACTGAATGATGTTCCAGCCGGCGCCCAAAGGATCCTTATTAGGATTCATAAAGATGATTAAACGCTTAATCTGATAATCTTTTAACACCTTGCCAAAAATCATTGAGAAAATAAGTGCAAGTGCAATAATTGATGTAAAGTAGATAATCCAGTGAATATAACGAGGACCGTGAAGGTAACGGCGGATAACGTAACCCAAAAGTGTAATTACGACAAAGGCGAAAATCAAAATTGCTCTTAATCTAAAGTTTGTTAAAATCGTAATAACTGCTAGTGGATTTATTGCAATTTCTGCATTCCATACCGGAAGTATCGCAAAGAAAATCGTGAATACACCAAAGAGGAATATATAACCGATATATCTGATTGGAACACCGGCAATAAAGCACATGATAAAGTAAATAGGAAGATATACAGAAGAAGTTCCGAGGTCCGGCTGTAAAAGGATGAGTCCCATAGGAAGAAGCAGAACTCCAGTTGCAAGGAAGAAACGCTTCAACTGATCTCCATTAGCAGTATCATCGAGAACACGAGCTAAATAAAGAATATAGAAAACCTTTCCAAACTCAGAAGGCTGAATACCAAATTCACCGATACCAATCCAGCTTTTTGCACCATTTACATAACGACCGAAAATTCTTGTATAAACCAGAAGAATAAGAAGCCCGATAAAACCGTAAATAGAAAGAGATTCTGTTCTTCTGTAATCATAGATTGTAATTCCAATCATAATTACAAAACCAATTGCAGCCCAGATAATCTGCTTTATATATTCGTTTGTTACACGAACTCCTTCGGAGTTAATACTTGAAGAATAAATGAACATTACTCCAAGAGCTACAAGAGTTAATACAACAAGAATCAGAAGATAATCGAACATTGAAAAAAACTTATTCTTCATACTAACCTCTCCTATTCCTGTCTTCCGCGGTTATTTGTAAGATAAGAGAAGCCAAGAGCCTTTGTAGCTTCTTCACAATTCTGATGTGCAAAGATTCCCTGAATGATGATATTTGTACAGTATGGAGCCCACCATTCCCATTTGTTGCAGGCTTCTACGATTGTTGCAACACAAATACGATCCTCTGGAGGTGCATCATAAGGAGCATAAGCAACAAGCCAAGAGTGCCAGCTCTGTTCATCTTTTCTGTTTGGATTACTGTATGGTTCAACTTCGGCAGTACCTGTTTTACAGGCAATCTGAACAATCTTATTATGCATAGGATACTGAGGTGTACCGTCTGTAACAGTATAGCGCATTGCTTCCTGAATCTGTTTCCATACATCTTTATCGATTGTTGATTCAGTAAGAACCTGAGGTCTTACTGAATCAATAACTTCACCTGTTACTGGATCACGAACTTCCTTAAGGAGATGAGGCTTATAAATTACGCCTTCGTTAGAAACCATTGCAACCATATTAGCAAGCTGCAAAGGAGTAGCTTCCATATAGCCCTGTCCGATAGAACAAGACATTGTATCTCCACCAAGCCATTTTTCGTGATATTTCTTTTCCTTCCATTCAGCAGTTGGAACAAGACCAGAAACCTGACTAGGCAAATCTATCTGAGCACTCTTACCAAAACCAAACTCACGGGCATAAGAGGCAATCTTTTCAATACCAAGATAATCACGGCCAACAGTCCAGTAATAAACGTCACAAGACTGTGCCATAGCGTTTTTCATATCAAGCCAGCCGTGTCCAGGCTCTTTTACGTGACAGTGGAACTTACGGCCACCATAAACCATTACACCCTTACATTCGATTTTCTTGCTGGCAGGGAAAGCATTTTCCTGAAGCATTGCGGCAGACATGATGATTTTGAAGGTGGAAGCCGGAGGATAAGAAACCTGAACGGCACGGTTCAAGAGAGGCTTTGAAGTATCATTCAAAAGTTTTGCATATTCGATTCCCGCATCATCCGAACTGAAGATATTTGAGTCGTAATACGGATAAGAAACCATTGCAAGAACTTCACCGGTAGCAGGCTTAAGAACAACTGAAGCACCAACTCTGTTTCCAAGAGCTTCTTCTACAAGCTTTTGTGTATCACTGTCAATTGTGAGAACAAGGCTCTTACCCATTTCCGGCGGCTCAACAATTGGTGTATCAGAAATAATTCGGCCATGAACATCAACGGTAGACATTTCGCGGCCTTCCTTACCCTGAAGCAGTGAATCATACTGCTTTTCAATACCAGTCTTACCAACAATACTTGTTTTCTTGTAGCCCTGGTTATAAAGAACGGTCATTTCGTCCTGGTTGATATCACCAACATAACCTACAATATGAGAAAGAGATCCTGTATGCTGATAGTTTCTGATTGGTTTAGAAACCCAGGAAACACCAGGAAGATCAATTTTATTTTCTGCAATATTAGAAATAACTGTAAAAGGCACGTTTGATTTTACCTGTACGGTAGAATATGAACGGCGCATATTTTTTGGAATCTTTTTATCAATATCAGTTTTACTGATTCCTAAATACTGTGCAAGTTTTAGAATTACAGTATCGTAACGGTCCTTAGGAATTTCACCGGGAGTTACTTCAACAGCAAACGAATCTGTATTGATTACAATTGGAAGCAGCGCATTGCGGTCAAAGATTTCACCACGCTGTGCTGAAATAACTGTAATCTGACTTGAAATTCTCTGAGACTGCGAACGATAATGCTCACCCTGTACAATCTGCATTGAGAACAGTCTGTATGCATAGCAGATAAAAAAAATGACAAGAATAATGAGAAGAATGAAGATTTTAGAACCTTTTGTTAATCTGTCTTCAGAATTAATCATTGTCTATACTGTCCTTAACAGAGCGTACTGCAAGTGATTTTCGGAAAAAGCTTAAAAACTTAAATACAAACGGTGCCAGAAGAACATTTTCAATAAATTCAAAAAGGAAATCGTATGAAATGATTCCGGCAATGTAGATGTGCACATTTGGAAACAGAAGTCCCAGAAGATTTACCATAAGAGTTTTAGCAATTGTTCCGATTCCCACACAGAGCATTGGAAGAATAAAACCAGAAATAATTACATTCTTGGCAAAGATTCCGCCAACATATCCGATTATGGTTCTGAATATGCAGTTAAAGCCGAAAGGAATACCGGTAATAAAATCCAGTAAGATTCCGGAAATAAAGCCTGTTGTTTCACCTACTATCTTTCCATTCAAAAGTGAAAAATAAATTGAACAGATTAATACAAGATCTGGAACAATATATATGAATGTAATGTTTGACAGAATTGAAGATTCAAGAATAACGGCACATAAAAGTATGAATGTACTTACAAGAATTGATTTTGTCATACGCTCTACTCCTTATCTGCCTTTCGGTCGTTCAGTTCTTTCTGATTAACAACAACTACATTTTCGAGTCTTGCAAAATCAATAATCGGCACAAGCTCAATATTCAGCGATGAGTTATAATCAAGTGTAGTAATTTTTGTGATTGTACCAATTGCAATATCGCGCATGTAATTATCGTTTTCACCGGAAGTTACTACGATGTCTCCATAACTGAGTTCATCAACTACAGACTTTCGGATGTACTGCATAAGCAGCGGCTGATCCTGACTTCCCAGTCCATTTACAAGACCAAGGTCTCGTGTATTCTGAATACGTGCTGAAACGATATTGTTGATATTGTAAATCGGCATAATCTGACTTGTAAAAGTTCCAACCTGAACAACCTTTCCTACAAGTCCCTGGTTACCATTCTGAAATGCAATAACCGGCATGTTCTTACGGATTCCGTTTACACTTCCCTTATCGATTGTAAGATATGTAAATGCATTATCAAGATCTCGGGCAATAATCTGTGCCGGGATATTTTTTTCATCTAAAGAAACTGCAAAGTCCAGCTGTTCCTTAAGACGAGCATTCTCCTTACGGATATCTGCATTGGAACGCTGCATTTCTTCATAGTTCTCAAGCTTAATTACTAAATCATTATAATCTTTTTTTAATTTACGGAGTTCTCCTACTGCATTAAAGGTATTCTTAAATCCACCTGCAACAAAGTGAACTCCCTTATCAAGTGAAGAAAAAACAGAAAAACCAATCTGCTTAAAGTTTAAGATAAATCCACCGGTATGGAATGCCAGAGACAAACCTCCGGCAAGCAGATATAGAACGAGGAGAAATTCTGCAAATTTAATTTTGAAAGAAAAATTCGGCTTTCTTCGCATAACCACCCACCCGGAGAAAGCTTGAATTAGTCGTTAAGACTGTCGTAAATTGTTCTCTCAGAATACATATCCTTGAACAGGCCGAATGCTTTACCAGCACCAAGAGCAACACATTCAAGAGGCTTTTCTACGAGAATAACAGGTACACCAGTTTCCTTTGAAACGAGCTTTGGAAGCTCGCGGAGCATAGAACCACCACCAGTCATTACGATACCACGTTCAATGATATCTGAAGCAAGCTCTGGAGGAGTTTCTGAAAGTACAGACTTAATTTCTTCAACGATTTTTGTTACAGGCTCTTTGAGAGCTTCGCGTACTTCAACGCTGTCGATTTCGAGACGGCGTGGAAGACCAGTAATAGCGTCAGTTCCCTTAAGCTCCATCTTTTCGATAGTTTTTTCAGGAGCGGCATTACCAATCTGAATCTTAAGACGTTCAGCAGCTGGCTGACCAATAATAAGGTTATGAACACTCTTTACGTGCTTTACGATTGCTTCGTCGAACTTGTCTCCACCAACGCGGATTGAGTGAGTAACAACCATACCACCGAGGGAAATTACAGAGATTTCTGCAGTACCACCACCGATATCGCAGATCATATGTCCAGCTGGCTCAAAAATAGGAATATCTGCACCAATAGCAGCTGCACGGCTTTCTTCGATTACTTCAACTTCCTTAGCACCAGCCTTCATTGCAGCTTCAATAACTGCACGGCGTTCTACATCAGTTACGCAGGAAGGAATACCAATCTTCATTCTTACTGATTTGAAAAGCTGATGGCGTGGAATGATTTTTGAGATGAAGTATTTAATCATCTTTTCTGTACTATCTATATCGGCAATAACACCATCTGCAAGTGGACGGATAGCCATGATGTTTCCAGGAGTTTTATCAAGCATTCGCTTAGCTTCTGCACCAACGGCAACAATTCTTTTTGTTCCCTTCTCAACAGCGATTACTGAAGGTTCGTCAATAACAATTCCCTTGTCACGAACATAAATCAAGGTATTACAGGTTCCTAAATCAATACCAATATCTGTTGAAAAACTATCAAAAAAACCCATCTATTTCCTCCCGGTTCTCTTTTTTACAAATTAATTTTCTGACATTTTCTGCAGAGCTCCAGGGTGATTAACCTGAATCTTAAGAGCTTTACGCCACTCAGAACGGGCCTTCACAATATTACCCTGCTTCTCATATATTACACCAATTCCATAATGTGCGTCAGCAGAATTTTCGTTTTTTTTCAAAACATTCTCAAATTCTTCGAGCGCAGAATCATAATCTTCTTTATCTATATAAATAGAACCAAGAAGGTTCTGACTCTTTAGCACTATATCTTCATTATCGCTGTTTTTTATGATTCTGAATAGATATTGTTCAGAAGCATTTAATTGTTGTGCCTTATAATACTGTTCTGCAATTGCAAGAAGCAGTGAATCTGACTCACGCACAAGAAGAGCTTCAGTAAAGGCCGAAATACTTTCCATTGTCTGGCCAAGAGAAGCATAACTGAGTCCGAGATACTCTGCTATATCATCTGCTTCATATCCGTTTTCTTTTGCTAGAAGAAGATATTTTACAGCAAGATCGGCATAGTAATGTGTTGTAATTGTATTCTTAGAAAAATAAGCTCGTCCCAGCATATACTGAAGCTGAGGAATAAGATCTTTGTCTGCCTCATAAAGGGCAATTCGAATATTATTTATGCATTCATCAAGATAGCTTTGTGCAAGCTGTGTATCTGTTTGTGCCTGAGCAAGGAAAAAGCAGGCATAGCTATAATATGTTAATGCTGTATTATTGTAGGTGTTATCCTGAAGAAAAATCTTGCTGAGCTCATACACTTTCTGATAGTCATAAACGGCCCAGGCTTCTTTTATAGTTTTAATTGTGATTTTTCCAGACTGATATTTTTTGATTAAAAAAACGGCAGAAAAAGCGATTGCAGATACTACGATTATTACAACTGCAGTACGGATAATATTCCGCAGCAGGTGGCTTTTCTTTTTTGCGTAGCTGCTGTTTTCAATATTGTAATTCGCTTTCAATTCCCCACCACTTTATAAAAAAAACAGATGGAACGGTAAGCCGGGTTCTGTTCTCCACTTTCCTGTAAAAACAGAAAAGCAGGCATAACCATCTATCCGCACTGAATGTTACCATTCAGCTCCAGCGATTTACCCGCAGTATAGCTCGGAATAACTTAACTGCTGCTTAATCTTGCTCCGAATGAGGTTTACAAGCGTCAGCCGTTACCGACATGACCGGTAGTCTCTTACACTGCCTTTTCACCCTTACTCGCTTTGCAGCGGGCGGTACAATTTCTGTTGCACTATCTGTCACGCACTGGGCTATGCAGAAAATCTACAGCTGCCAGATTGTGCCCGGTTGTTACCCGGCATTCTTTCCGAAGGAGCCCGGACTTTCTCTCACCGCCTTCCGTTATCATCAACGAAAGGCAGCACGGTTATATTCCATCTGTATTAAAAACAAATTAAAGAATAAGAGGTTACTCTTCGTCCTCATCTTCATCTGAATCATCATCAGAATCGTCTTCATCATCTGAATCTTCAGCGTCTTCATCATCAACTTCGTCTTCGTCATCGAACTCTGATCTTGAATCTTCGTCCTCATCCTCTGCGAACTCAGAATCTTCATCATCAAATTCATCATCAAGACCTGCAAGACTTCCAGCAGCTCCGATATCGAAGTAATCTTCCTGCTGATCTTCTGCTACCTCTTCGTAATAAAGGATACGGCTGCAGTATGGACAGAAGTTAATATCTTCACCTTCGCGAACTTCGTTTGCAAAGTTTGCAGGAAGAATCATATGACAACCTGAACAAACACCATTTCTTACAGAAACGATACCTTCAGAATTGCGCTGAATGATTCTCTGGAACTTGAAAAGGATTTCCTGAGCCTTAAGCTCTGCATTCTCTTCTGAAGAATAGATGTCATTGATATTCTTTGTTACCTTATCTTCTTCAACCTTAAGTTTTTTGAGCTTATCATCATAAGAAGAAAGCTCTTTATTAAGAGAATCACGGCTTGAGTTAAGCTCGCTTTCATTGAATTTAATTGATTCTTCTGTGTTCTTAAGACGTTCGTTAAGCTCAGCAAGTTCTTTCTCTTCTTTCTGAAGATCCTTTCTTACCTGCTCTTCAAGAGCCTTAGCCTCGTTGATCTGCTTTTCGAGAGCTTCATACTCGCGGTGTGTAGTACTGTTTGCAACACCTTTTTCGCCTTCTTCGCGAGATTTTACTGCTTCATCAAGCTGAGTCTTAAGCTGAGTTACTTTTTCCTGAGTTTCATCATAGTTTGACTTCAACTCAATGAATTCTTTCTGTGTTTTTGCAAGCAGGTCTTCCTGATTGCTAAGCTGTTTAGGAGCGTCGTTCTTCTTTCCTTCAAGCTCGTATTTCTGTACGAGAATCTCCTGCAAAGATTTCAGATTCTCAAAAACTTCTGTTGTTACCATCTCAAGGTTCCTTATTTAAAATATCTAGTAATAATATAATTTTTTGACTTTTTAGTCTATATAAGGGATTGCTCCGTCGCAAGCTCCTCGCAATGACGTCATTGCAAACGAAGCGAAGCAATCCATTTCGTTAGGTCTCAATGTAATCACGCAGACCGTTTGCACGGCGTGGGTGACGAAGTCTTCTCAAAGCCTTAGCCTCAATCTGACGAATACGTTCACGAGTTACATCAAAGTAAAGACCAACTTCCTCTAGTGTAAGTGAATAACCGTCTTCCAGACCGAAACGCATCTTAAGAACTTCCTGCTCACGTGGTGGCAGTGTATTAAGAACAGTTCTGAGCTGTTCCTGAAGCAATGTAAATGCAGTCTGTGTTGCTGGATTTTCAACTTCCTTATCCTCGATGAAGTCTCCGAGAATTGAATCTTCTTCCTCACCGATTGGAGTTTCAAGAGATATTGGCTCGCGGGCAACGTTCTTAACCTGCTTTACACGTGCCAATGGCCAGCCAAGCTGCTGTGCAATCTCGTCATCAGTTGGTTCACGGCCAAGCTTCTGCATAAGCTGACGGCTTTCGCGAACAACCTTGTTAATCTGTTCAATCATATGAACAGGAACACGGATAGTACGTGCCTGGTCAGAGATAGAACGTGTAATTGCCTGACGGATCCACCATGTAGCATATGTAGAGAACTTGAATCCCTTGCGGTATTCAAATTTTTCTACAGCTTTAATAAGACCGATGTTTCCTTCCTGAACAAGGTCAAAGAAGTGAAGACCACGGTTTGTATATTTTTTAGCAATAGATACAACGAGACGGAGGTTTGCGTTGATAAGTCGGTTCTTAGCCTTCTCCATCATCAGGCGGCCGTACTCAATATCTTTAGCCATTTTCAAGATGATTTCAACGTCATTTTCGAATTCGTACTCGAGGCGATGAAGCTTACGTTCGATTTTCTGAATCTGAGTGTAAATCTCACGGATTTCATCAGCACTCATATTGAGTTCCTGCTCAAGCTTTGCAGCCTGTGAGCGGATAGAAATCTTACGTCCAAGACTTCGAAGTTCTGAAGGATTCGAAATGCGAAGTTCCTTCATCTTCTTTTCCTGCTTCTGATGATATTCTTCAATCTTGATTGTTGCTTCACGATATTTCTGAGTAAACTTCTCAAGTTCTTCAGTCTGAATATCTACCTTCTGAAGTTCAGGAATTATTTTTTTACGGAGTTCAACAAGCTGTTCGTTTTCAAAAATTGCACTAGACTGCTCTGCTTCAAAAAGCTGCTTTTTAAGAGCCATGTACTGCTTCATTTCTGGAAGAACAGGTTTAATGTGCTCTCCATAGAAGCTCTTAAGGCGGCGCTTGTCTGCCATTTCTTCATTGATTTCTTTACGGGTTTTTCCAGGCTCATGGATGTCGATTCTTGTAAAGGCTTTCTGTGCAATTGCAAAGAACTCTGGAATCATAATTCCTGAATTCTTAATTACATCTTTAATAATGTTATTTCCCTGCTCCATTGTCTTAGAAAGCTCAACTTCCTGCTCAGCAGTAAGAAGGTTTTCTTTACCAATTTCACGGAGGTAGAGTCGGATTGGATCATCTACACTGGAATCTTTATCGCTGTTTACAAGGCGATTTTTAGATGCAGCAAGCTTCTTTTCAGCCTGCTCAATTTCAGCAGTTTCATCATCTGTTGAAATATCATCATCATCGTCCTGAAGCATGATGCCATCATCATCTTCGTCGTCTACAAGTTCATCTTCAGGAACATCATCTGCACCGATAATGTCAGTTTCAACAGGCTCACGATTGATATCTTTAAGCTGTTTAAGAACAGGCTCCATCAATTCATCAGAATTAACAAATTCCTGTCCAAGATATTCAATTACATCGTCCCATGTAATGAACCGTTTTTGTTTTGCAAACTCAATAAGTTTTGCAATCGCAGGGTTGCCAACCAAGAGGGCTTCACTGCTTTTTTCGTCCATAGAAGTATTCACTACTTTTTCCCTAAGCTCTGTACTTGCTTATCTAGCTCAAATTTTTCAGCAAGAAGTGCATTCAGCTGATTCTGATCTTCTTGAGTTACTACGGTATATTCTTTTATTCTTTGCAATAATTTATTTCGTTGGGCATCAAGTTTATTTCTTTTTATATAATTTACCGTGTCAGCAACTATGACACTTACCTTTTCACTCTGATAAACCCCGGACGAAATTGATCCAGTTATAAACTGCACCAGATTTTCATCATCGCAACGGTTAAGGATATCCCTTATAGTAAAGACATTCTCAGCAAAGCATTCTTCCAATACCCTGTATAACCTTCTGGCAGCTGGATTCGTAAAATCTTGTTCAGTTAGCTTAGAGCGCAGAACCTCATATTGGTTCAGGTCGGCGGTAACAGCAATTAATCCTCTCAATTCTGCATCGAGCTTAATTTGTGTTCCTTGTTCTGTTTGATTATTATTTTGCCGGATGTATGCGCGTTCGCGGGCTTGACTTCGATTGTTAAAATCCCTTTTTACAGCCTCCGGTTTCAGATTGAATGCCTGGCACAACTGTTCCAGACATGATTCTTTTTGAATATCAGACTGAAGTGCATCCACATACTGGAAAAACTCAAGGGCAGCCTTAGCTTTTCCCTCAGGTGTGTCCATAGGGTATTTTTCACCTAGTCTAAATATCAAATAAACACTATCTAATATAGCATTTTTGACCTGCGCAGTCAAGTTCTCCGCTCCGAAATTCAACATAATCTCGGCAGGGTCTTTTCCACCCTTCAATCTGATGATTTTTACTGTAAGGTCGTGCTCGCGGCAAAGCTTTATCGCCTTCCACGTTGCCTCCTGGCCCGCGCCATCCGAATCAAACGAAAGATAAACCGTACCACCGGCAACAAAGCCCGAAATCATTTTTATATGATCTTCTGTAAGCGCCGTTCCAAGAGTTGCAACAGCGTAATCAAGCCCGCACTGGTGGTATGCAATAACGTCCATATTTCCTTCGCAGAAAATAATGGATTTTTTTTCACGGATAGCGTTTTTAGCAAAACTGAACCCGAACAGAGTTTCGCGTTTTTTGAATTGGGGAAGATCTCCGGAGTTCAGATACTTTCTCTGAGATTCATCTGCCGGCGGAATTACACGACCGCCAAAAGCAACAACCTGCCCTCGTCTGTTAAAAATCGGGAACATAAGACGGTCTGAGAAAAATGAATATTCAGGATATTTCTGGCTGAAAAGCCCGGATTTTCCAAGGAACTCCGCACTGAAATTCTTTCCACGCAAAAACTTAAAGAGCCACTTACGGTCCGCCGGCGCATACCCCAGCTTAAACTTTTCGATAGTTTCTTTTGTAAGTCCGCGTTTTGTTACATATTCCAGAGCCTTCTGCCCCTGAGGAGTTTCCATCAGAAAATAATGGAACATAGAAGCTGTTCTTTCATAAAGTTCTATGAACTTTTCAGTCTCATCTATTTTTGAACGGTTCTGTTCGGGATTATAACCGTTCTGATACTTAACAGGGATTCCACTCTTCTTTGCAAGGCTTTCAATTGCATCTGCATAAGAAAGTTTTTCCATTTCCATGATAAAGGAAATAACGTTACCACCCTTATGACAGCCAAAACAGTGATAAAATCTTTTATCACCATCAACATGGAAAGAAGCTGTTTTTTCACCATGAAACGGACAGCAGCCCCACCAGTCATTTCCTCCGCGGCGTTCAAGTTTAGTATATTCACCGACAGTAGTTATAATGTCTGTTGTATTGAGAACTGCATCTATTGTTTCGTTGGAAATATATCCGCCGGCCACAAACTACCTCTACTTACCAGACTTTTTTGTATAAAGGCTGTGGCTTTGAATATGTTCATCAAAATTGGTTGTAAACACATGACGACCTGCTGCAGGATCTACAACCTGAAAGAAATAATAATTTGTCTTAGGTGTATTTGCACTGGCACCGAGAGCTACAAGTCCCGGATTTGAAATAGGTCCAGGAGGAAGTCCTGCCCATTTGTAAGTGTTATAAGGATTATCTATTTTTGTATCTTCAATAAGGATACGATCCGGATGAGGACGGCCTTCAATTTCTGTAAGAATATATTCAACTGTAGCACACGAATAAAGTCCGATACTTCGGCGAAGTCGGTTTTTGAATACACTTGCAATTAAAGGAGCTTCATCTTCTACACGATATTCGCGCTCAACTATTGAAGCAAGAGTAACTGTTTCATATAAGTCAGCACTGTTCATCTGAGAAAGGCCTTCGATATCTCTTATTCTGCTGAAGAAATTATCAATCATAAGTTTTGCAACAGATTCTGCTGGCATACCGGCGGTTAGAAAATAAGTATCCGGGAACAAAAAACCCTCGCAGGTTTCTCCTGCAATTCCATTCTGTGCAGCAAAATCAGAATTCTTACAAACTGCAATAAAATCAGCTGCAGAACAAATACGGTTTTCTTCAAGTTCAGCAGCAATTTTAGAAATTGTAAGGCCTTCCGGAAGAGAAACTTTTATATACTCCTGCTGACCAGAAGAAAGTTCCTGCTGGATTTCTGCAATATTCATTGAAGGACTTATATAATAAATTCCGCTTCTGAGTACAAAAGGCTTATCAGCATCTTTACCATAAAGAAATACCTTTAATTTTGGATATCGTGCTGTGTAATAAAAGAGTTTTTTGTTACGGATAAGTCCGTTTGTCATTAAGTTTTCACCGGCTTCAGAAACAGACATACCGCTTGGAATCTCAATTCTGACCTTAGTACCATCATCAACAGATGCAACCGGTTTACTAAGATTTTTAACAAAACAAACAGAAACTCCGATACTTCCTGCCAGTACAATAAAAAGAATCAGAAGAATAGATAATATTTTTTTCATGAGTAGAATCTTTTAACCTCTTCAAGTGAAAGACAATTGTAAATGGAATCTTCCAGTGTTTTATAAAAAAGCTCAAGACCCTCTGGTAATTCTTCCTGCTTTGTCCTCAGATATTTTGCGAGAAGAAACAATTCCTTTTTCGAAAATGAATAATCTAGTATGGTTATATCTTCATTATCAACTATCATAAATCAATCTCTTGTGATTCCTTTGCTAAAAAAATCTCAATATCAGAATGATTTATATATTGAGCATACCATCTTGCAGCCTCAAGTATTGAATTGAGCTTTTTATCATCATAAACAGGCTCATGATGAAAGAGATACACTTTTTTAATATTCCAGTAAACGGCAAAATCAATTGCATAACAGAATGAAGAATGTCCCCAGTTTTCTTTCCTGTATACTTCTTCTACTGTATATTGCGAATCAATTATAATTACATCTGCATTTTTAAATACAGCCTCGCCTTCGTTCTTACCCTGGTAATCTGTAGATTTTAATTCTACGTCTGTTGCATAAACAAACTTCTTACCGTTATTTTCAAAAGAAAAGGCATAAGAATCACCAGGATGTCGCATTTTATGAGAGTTTATTTTGATTCCATCAATATTGAATTCTTCATCTTCATAAATACGGGTAAAATGAATATCTCTGGCAAGAGTTTTTCCTACAGTAGGAGGGCTATAAGGTTCTGCTACCTGATCCCAGAAATATTCATCTGCATCATCAAAATGTGAATAAACTTCAAAATGACACTTAGGATTATAAGCATGATCAAAAAATGGAAAGCCCTGAATATGATCCCAGTGAAAATGAGAAAAGAACAGATGATAATTTGAAGGACATGGTCTAGCCTTTCCCATTGCACGAAGACCTGTTCCGGCATCAAGAATTATATGTGTATCGTTATTTACAAGTTCTACACAGGCTGTATTTCCGCCTGCTGTTCCGAAAATCCATGAAGGAAGTGATGAAACAAATTTTGCTCTGGTTTCCGCATTTACAAGATCTTCTGGTTTTGCCCTTTGAATTGCGGCCATAATTTTTGACTGAACCTGTTGCGGAGACAACGGTGTTGGAACCGAACCTCGTACACCCCAGAAATAGATTTGCATTTTCCCCCCTAATTCACATTTATAAATTAGATTATTTAAATTTACCCTATACAAGAGTTTTTGTCAAAACATATAGCTGGATTTTTGATTTTTTATAGTTTAAAAAGGGCATAAAAAAAGAGTTAGAAAATATCTAACTCTTGAACTACTGGGGAGTAGAGGACTCGAACCTCTGGAGACGCGAGTCGAGGGATTTACAGTCCCTTGCAATTGCCGCTATGCGAACTCCCCATTTTAAGCTGCCTGTAGGATTTGGACCCACGACCCCGAGATTACAAATCACGTGCTCTACCAGCTGAGCTAAGGCAGCAGATTTATTTGTTACGTTCAACTCATTGCGTCGAACGTGAGTCTTATATTATAGATTTATGATAATTTAGTCAATATCATTCTTTACTATTTTTTAAAATTTCTTTAAAAAATGGCAAATATTTTTTCTGAATAACTGTTTTCCACAGGTATTCATGATGAACGCTGTATGCACCGCTCTTAACCATTCTTGAAATCTGACTTGGACGCAGCATTTTAAGCATGATTATTTCTGAAAGCTTTGCAATGAGAACGCCTGCTGTATTGCTGTCATAAAGGAAGCCTGTACGGCCATCAATGATTTTATTAAGTCCGCCGGTTTTATGTGCAATTGGCACAGTTCCATAAACCTGGCCAATAAAATCTTCAAGTCCACATGGTTCAAAATAACTTGGGAGAACAATAAAATCACTTACAGCTGTTGCAAGGCGCACAACTGTCTGATTATATCCGTTCATAAAGGTAACCTTTCCAGGATACTTTTCGCAGAGGCGTACGATATCTATTTCTAGACGAGGTTCGCCCTGCCCTGCAAAAATAAATCTTACATCAGGATAGTTTTCAAGAATTGCAGGAACAGCTGCTGTAAGTACGGCAATTCCTTTCTGGGTTGTAATGCGGCCATGGTAAGCAAAGAAAATCTCTTTTGTGTATTCTGTTGAACAGTCGAGTTTTCCGTACTTCTTAATTCCGGCTGCCTTGAAGTTATCAGTATTTACAATATTCTGAATAAAGAATTTACGGCACTTAAGTTTTCCTTCAAGATCATTCTTTTCCGGTTCAAACTCAAAAGGAAGTTTTGAAACCTCCTTTAATGCAGGATTGTAGCGGTCAAAATCAAAACCGTTTGTAATTCCTTTGATTTCAACATGATTTGAAGCAAAAATCGGAGCCAGCCCTTCTGTAGCTTCAGTGTTTGCTGGATCAATAAGTTCACGGGCATAATCTTCTGAAACTGTTGTAAGATATGCACCGGAAGCTGAAGCAATAAGGAATGGTTCAACTGCCCTTCCATTCATTGCTTTTTCAAGCAGTGGAGTTGAAAGTCCTGTATACCATGCAGCTTCACCAATACTAGTAAAACTGTGATGATAGAACGGACCTGCATTATGAATTGTAACTACAGAATTTGTTTTTTTAAATGCCTTTGAAGCTGCAATAAAGGCCGGAAGCATTGCAGTTGAAGCATCCTGACAATGAAGGATTTCAGGAATATCTGAACGGGAGATTATTGAGCCATAGGCACAGACTGCTTTCTGGAAAAGCACATCAAGATAAAGTCCATCTAAATGGCCGGAACCTTTTTTATGAGCCGGATTCTGCTTTTCTTCATTTTCTGTGTAGGTATAAACAGCTTCCTTATCTGCAAAAAGAGGATGATTGATAAGAACGACATCAAAGTTAGAAGTACTTCTTGCTGTTGTATACTGGATTTTTTCTTTTCTGCCGCAAAGTTCTACCTCTGCAACTGTTTCAAGCTTGTTGAATTCAAAAAGAGAATCCAGACAGGTACATTTATATACAGGTATAAAAAGTGTTACCTTGTGCTTTAAATCCGAGAATTCCTTACACAGTGAAAATGTTACGTTTTTTACACCGCCGGCTTCTGCGATTCCGGCGCATTCCATACTTACTACCCAAATCTTCATAATCATCTCCTCCTGTTACTTCCGGTTACCTGTTTGAAAAGTCTGGACGGAGTTTCTCAGCTCCATTCAGGTATACGTTATGACGCTCAGCCGAGCTTTCATCTACATAAGTTGTAAGCAATGCCCTTACTACCAGCGGCATACCGCCTTCTATAAAGGCTTCCTGACTGCAGAAAAGCGGTACTGCTGTTATATCAAGTCCACAGTCACCACGGCGTAATGCAGTTGCAGGATTCAGTTTTGTAATATCGTTTGTTATTGTAAACTGAAGTGAAACAATATCCTCTGCTTTTATTGAATTACGTGTAAATAATTCGCGGCACATAAGGCATACATTTTCAGTAATGCTCTCTGGTGTGTTTTCTACACAAACCGCTCCCCGGAATGCTGCTAATCGTTTTTCCATTTATAAAACCTCCGGCATTTCTGTCTGCTCTGTCAGCTGAGACTCAACTCCATACGACGGATTAAGCTGGTCTGGCTGCATATTTGAAATTCTTTTATACATATTATAATCAGGCAGCTTTGAGTTCTGAATTGAAAAAACAGATACATCAAGCTCTGGAAAATCCTTGTAAATCTGAATACCGCGTAAAATTTCTTCACGACGCAGGGATTCCGTTCTGAAAGCAGTATTTGTCTCGGCACGGTTGAGTATATAATTTGCAGCATGCTGAGCTAAAGTGCCTGCCGCCCCTTCAAGGTAAACTGCAAGATCTGCATCATCTGTTATTTTATTCAGTTCCATAAGCTCCACAACAGCTTCTGGAGAAACTGTAAGCTGAATATCAAAAGTAATGCTGTAATCAAAAAGCCCCTGTGCATTATAGATTGAAGCATAAGCTTCACCGGAAGGTAGCGTACCTGAAATTGTTTTTTGAGTGCTGTACGGCTTTATATGAAAGGTTTTAAGAGTTGCATTTGTTGGAAGGAGGAACTGCCAGTGCCAGGCAAATTCTCCGTTTAAGACAGGTTTTTCGTCTACTCCACTGGTTTTGGAAACAACAATTCCGATAGTATCTGGTTTTACACGGAATTGAGTCCATCCGACATAAAAAACGGCGCCTGTGAAAACCGCAAGAATAAAAACACATGCTAGAAATTTCTTCATAGACCTGTACCCGAACAATCAATATTATGTTATTATATCAGTAGATGGCGCCCGTCTTCAAGCAAAAACAGATTATATGGCTAATAAACTGAAATTCAAATACTCAAAAAAACTTCTCTCAAATACCCTTACCTACAAGTTTTCCATGACGTTGAATCTTGCAGTAACGGCCTTTTGTGTAATTCTCATAACTCTTTATATAATTGGTAATTATCAGAATTTTCAGGATGAAAATCAGCAGTGGATTCTTACAGTACTGTCTTATGTGGCTATATTTAACAGTCTCTTTTCGATTGTACTGCTGGTTGAAACGGCCATTAAACTTTTCACAGAAAAACATCAGATAAAAAATATTATAAATATGATTGCCTTATTTTGTTCTGCAATGTTCTGTATCTTCTGCACGGGAACCTCTAATATCATAGGCTATATTTCCGGAGGCATCAGATGAGTACAAAAAATATAAAACTTCCTCCACTGCTTATTGAGTTTGGAAAAATTTTTACGGCAGCCGGTTATAAAACATATCTTGTTGGCGGTGCAGTCAGAGACATGTTCATGAAAGTTCCTGCCCATGACTGGGATGTTGCTACAAACGCTACTCCTCAGGATGTAATCAAGCTTTTTAAGTTCGTTGTACCAACAGGAATAGAACACGGAACAGTAACCGTACATTTTAAGGGCACAGAAATTGAAGTAACAACCTTCAGAACAGAAGCAGGCTATTCAGACGGCAGACACCCTGACAGCATAAATTACGCTGCAACAATCGAAGAAGACCTTGCCCGCCGCGATTTTACCATGAATGCAATTGCAGCCTCTCTTGAAGACGGCGCGGTTGTAGACCCATACGGCGGTCAGGAAGATATTAAAAACCGTCTCATAAGAACAGTTGGTGTAGCACATGAGCGATTTATGGAAGACGGACTCCGCCCTGTACGAGCCCTCCGCTTTGCTTCAAAACTTAATTTTAGTATAGAAAATAATACATATTCAGAAATCTTCAAAAAAGAAATTCAGGAAAAGGCAGCATCAATTTCTATTGAACGCTTCCGCGATGAGTTTGAAAAAATAATGGCATCTCCAAAGCCGTCTGTAGGCCTTAAGCTTCTGGAAGAAACCGGCTTAATGTCTATTTTCCTTCCGGAGTTTATGGTATGCCGCGGCTGTGTTCAGTCTGACTACAGAGCCTTTCATAAGTTTGATGTAATGGATCATCTTTATTATGCCTGTGACGGAGCCCCTGCAGCCAAGCTGAATGTACGTCTTGCAGCCCTCTTCCATGACATCGGAAAACCGGCCGCTAAAAAACTTGTAAAAGAAACAGTTCTAGACGGCGATAAAAACGACGGAAGCACAAAAGAAATTGAAACAATTACCTTTTACAATCACGAATCCTATAGTGAAAAAATCACTAAGCAGGTAATGACACGACTGAAGTTTTCAAATGAAATGATAAATAATGTGTGTCACCTTGTAAAAGAGCATATGTTTCATTATGAAACCAACTGGTCTGAAGCAGCAGTAAGACGTTTTATAATCCGCGCAAAACCAGAATGTATGGAAGATCTTTATGACCTCCGCATGGCAGATATGTACGGCATGTATAATGAACCAGTGGATATCCGTTACAGTGCAAGTATTCAGCTTCTTTTAGAGCTTAAGGAACGTGTACACTCTGAGCTTGAGAAAAAGACAACACTTTCATTGAAATCTCTTGCAGTAAACGGACGAGACCTTATGGCAGCAGGCATTCCCGCAGGAAAAGAACTTGGACGGATTTTAAATGAACTTCTCGAATGCGTTATTGAGGATCCTGAAATGAATGATAAGGCTCGTCTTCTGGAAGTTGCAAAGAGACTGTCGAATTAACCGAATTTAGCAACAAGTTCTTCGTGTCCGCGGCAGCCGGTTTTACTGTAAATTCTTGAAAGATAATTCTCAACGCTTCGGATTGTAAGATTCAACTCAGAAGCAATCTGTTCATTTTCCTTACGCTCAATAATCTTTTTGAGAATATTCTGTTCCTGCTTTGTAAGACTATCAAGAAGACTTCTGTACGTAAAAAGTGAAGTAACAAGAGTCTGCTGTACATAGCTTCCGCCATGAACAACTTCGTAAACAGCCTTTAAAAGTTCGCTTTCCATACTATCCTTTGAAACAAAGCCAAGAGCACCATTATCAAGGGCAAGACTTAAAATTCCAGGGTTAGTATACATTGAATATACAACAACCTTTGTAGAGGTATATTTTTCTTTAACAACTTTTAAAATATCAAGACCACTGCATTCACCAAGATTCAAATCAAGAATCAAAATATCAGGAAGATTGTCTTTAACTGCAAGTTCTGCCAGTTTCTCAAGAGCTTCATCTCTGTCTGAAGCAAAGCCGCAGCATTTATATTCCGGCTTTCCAGCAAAAAACTGTCTTATACCAAGATTTGTAAGAGAATGATCTTCTACAACAAAGAAATTCACTTCTTTCATTTTATTACCTTTTCAATATCTTAATAATTCTTTACCCTTTTGTAATCAGTATATACGCATAAAATCCTATGAATTTTTCACAGTGCTGGCAGGGTCAACCGTGATTATAGTAATCTGAGTTCCCTCGCCTTCATGTGAATCAATCTCAAATTTAGCACCAATCAATTCAGCACGTTCAGCCATTCCAACAAGCCCGAAATGATTTCCATCAGTTCCGCGTGCCTTTATCTGCTGTGGATCAAAACCTTTTCCATCATCACAAATAAAAATGTAAATTCCTTTCTGTTCCTCTCCATTTTCGTTACGCAAAAGAAGAGTTACCTCAGAAGCCTCTGAATGCTTAATTACATTTGCAAGAGCTTCCTGAATTATTCGGTACAGATTAAGATTCTGTTCCTCACTTAAAAAATCTATATCAAGCTGATCCGGTATTGTAAGGCGGAATTCAACTTTTGAATGCTCACGGAAGTTCTGTGCAAGATTCAAAACATTTGCAGCAAGATCGTTTCTGATTACATCCGGAGGAGCAAGGTTATAGCTAATATTTCTTACATGCGAAAGAGACTTTTCGAGTAATTTTGAAATCTGAACTCCATTTTCCCCCTCAATTTTTTCTGAAAGATTTCTGCAGTAACGCAGGTCCTGTGCAATTGTATCATGTAATTCTCGTGCTATTCTTGCCCGTTCTTCTTCCTGACCTTTAATTGCATAACGCAGATAACGGCTGGAATTTTTAAGCCGTTTTCTAGACTTCATGTACTGAATGGCAAAAATAATTACCAGTATAATCGTGATGAAAAAAACGATATCAAAAATTACAAAGAAAGTTGTATATTGATGAATGACATTCTGTAAACGTTCAAATTCCTGCTCAGAGATTACCATATCACAACTCCTTTGAAGGTCCAAAATACTTTTCTGTTAATTTGAAAACTCCGTAGCCGGCGAATGTGGTTATGAGACGGTCCGTAAGTGAAATCGGAATCTGTGCGAGAATACAGGAAGCAAACAGACTGAATTTCTGAGAAACAAAACTGTCGGTAAACTGTTTAATAGGAGCCATAGCATCAGGAATATCCAGATAAGTAAAACGGAAATAATCAATAGTACCGCCAAGAAAAATAGTAACAAAAGAAGAAATCAGGGAAATCAGCAGAAGATAAAGAATAGTAACAGGCACGCTGATCTGAAATTCTTCCTTCTTTCTGGCAAAGGCCCAGGTTACAAGAACAATAGCAGCCCCGCAGACAGAAAAACACATATTGGTAGGAGAAATAATTCCCCTTACCAGATAATTAAAAATTGTATCAACAAAATTAAAAAGGATTCCTACAACGAGCCCTGGAACAAGCCCAAGATAAAATACAATTGCAACTGTAAAAATAGTATCGAAAAAAAGTGGAATATGCAGAACATCAAAAAACAAAAGCGTTGATAACATATTCAGAACAATTGCAGCTAAACAAAATAAAGCAATTTTCGATCTTCGTTTCATATTATCATTATAGTCTATTTTGCATAAATCTCCTATAATTATTTTTGGGTTTGGGACAATCTAATGAGTAACGAAGATTTTAATTTAGACAATTTGAATGAAGAACAGAGAGCCGCAGTTACCACAACAGAAGGCTACGTCCGCGTAATTGCCGGAGCCGGTTCCGGTAAAACCCGGGCTCTCACCTACCGTTTTGCATATCTTGTAAACGAAATCGGTATACTTCCTTCCCACATTCTCTGCGTTACTTTTACAAACAAAGCCGCCGCCGAGATGCGAAACCGAATCCGTAAACTCACAGGCGACAACGACACCGGCTATATTTCCACCTTCCACGGTTTTTGCGTAAGCGTACTTCAGGAAGATTCACACGCCGTCTCATATCCAAAAAGCTTTCTCGTCCTGGACAACTCCGACATAGACTCAATGCTCCAGATAATCTACGAGGAGCGCGGACTTACCCTTCGTCAGATGACATTCTCCAATGCCCGCGACATGATTGAAAACCGTAAACTTTTTAAAGAGCCGCATTACTACGAAGACCTTATCCGCATGAGCCTGGACGAGATACATCAGAAATATCTTGCCGCAACCCGTGCCGACGATATAATTTTTTACGGTTATCTCTATCAGGAAAAAAAGTGCTTCGGCCTCGACTATAACGACCTTTTGAAATTCGTACTTTACATCTTCCAGACAAACGATGAAATCCGTCAGAAATGGCAGGAGCGTATTGAATACATTATGATAGACGAATTCCAGGACATCGACTTTATTCAGTATGAGCTGATGAAAGCCCTCTGCCCGTATCATAATAACCTGTTTGTTGTGGGCGATCCCGACCAGACCATTTATACCTGGCGCGGCGCAGATATCCGTTACCTCCTCGAGTTCGACAAAAACTTCCCTGCCGTTCAGACCATCATGATGAACCGCAACTACCGAAGCACAAAGCCGATTCTCGATGTCGCAAACAGCCTGATTGATAAGAATAAAGGCAGAATTAAAAAGGATTTAATTTGTGGTAATGAAGGGGAAAGCCTTCCCCTCGCTCGCATTTCGTCGCTCGCTACCCCTTCTGCGGGGGACACCCCCGCAACACCCCCGCTACCGTTCTATTTCCATGCAAAGTCCGCAGAAGAAGAAGCCGAGAATCTCGTAAATAAAATCCGCGAGCTCACAGAAAACAATTTCGCCCCAAGCGACATCGCAATACTCTACCGCGCCCATTACATCAGCCGCACAATAGAAGAAGTGTTCCAGCGCGAAAAAATCGCTTACACCTTAAACTCTGGGGTTCCATTTTTCGACCGCATCGAAATTAAAGACTCACTCTCCTACCTCCGCATGATAGCTTACAAGGACGACCTTTCTTTCCTACGTGTAGTAAACTCACCTAAGCGTAACGTAGGAGAACGCCGAATAAAGTTCCTTAAGGAATACGTTGCAGAACACGGAGGTTCCCTTTACGAAGCCCTCAAACTTTCTGTAAGCGACGAGCTTTTTGCAAACACAAAGGCACAGTCCTTCATAGACCTCATAGAAAACTTTTCTGCCACTTACCACAATATGCAGATTTCAGAATTATTCAGCCATGTAATGAACCAGAGCGGATATGAACTCGCATTGAGAACAGAAGGAAGTCAGGAACGCCTCGACAATCTTGCAGAACTCAAGCAGTCAATTTACGAATACGAAACAAGCTGCGGCGAAGAATGTATACTCGAAAATTATCTTGCCCACGCTGCTCTTTATACAAATGCCGATATTACGGCGCACAAAAATGCAGTTCGCCTCATGACAATTCACACAGCAAAGGGACTTGAGTTCCCCGTAGTTTTTATTGTTGGAATGAACGAAAACATGTTCCCAAGCCAGAAAGTAGACAGCCTCAAAGCTATGGAAGAAGAACGCCGCCTCGCTTTTGTTGCAGTTACCCGCGCCCAGAAACGGCTTTACCTTTCAGAAGCAGAAGGCTTTACAAACAGAGCCGGCGGCCGTTATCCATCTCGTTTTATTTTTGATATTGATAAATCACTTTTAAATTACGAAGTAGAATTACCACCACAGCTGCTTACAAAAACCAGACTCTATATCCAGGAATCAGATTCCATCCTCGCAAAAAAATCCGAGCTTGCAGACCTCGCCGTGGGCGACACCGTAGAACACAAAATCCTCGGTCGCGGCACAATCCTGGCAATAGATCAAACCGCTGCCACTTACACTGTAAAGTTCGAAAAAACAGCAACGCCCCGAAAGATGAGTTTCAGGGCGCCGCTAACAAAAACATCAACATAACGCTGTGATTTCGACAAACTCAACCACCATAGTACTACGCATAATACTGCGCCTGTGCATTCCAGAGTTCGCTGTAAAGACCACCATTTGACATCAGCTTATCGTGGCTGCCCTGTTCTACAATCTGGCCTTCATCAAAAACTAAGATGTTGTCACAGAAACGGCAGCTCGACATACGATGTGAAATATAAATTGAAGTTTTTCCTTCCACCATTTTGTCAAAGCTCTGATAGATTTCATATTCAGCGACAGGGTCTAATGCACTTGTCGGTTCATCCATTATTACAAATGGAGCATCCTTATAGAGCGTACGGGCTATAGCAATTTTTTGAGCTTCACCACCTGAAATCTCAACCCCATTTTCATCTTCATATTGATACAATGGTGTATCAAGTCCTTTTTCAAGTTTTTCAAAACGTTCCTTAAAACCTGCCTGCTCAAGACATTTAATTGCCCGTTCCCGATTATACTCAATTCCCGAAGCAACATTTTCTCCAAGTGGAAAACTGAAAAGATTGAAATCCTGAAAAACAACAGCAAAAAGCTTTGCATATTCTTCATAATCATAATAGCGGATATCAACACCATTGAGTAAAATCTGTCCTTCAGTTGGTTCGTACAAACGGCACAGAAGTTTAATAAAAGTTGTTTTGCCAGCTCCATTCTTGCCCACTACTGCATTTTTTGAACCAAGCGTTATCTTTTGATTTACATGACGCAGTGCATATTTTTCTGTATTAGCATAACGGAAGGAAACATCTCGGAATTCAATTTCGAATTTATTATCATCTCTTTTTTCAGTAGGAATTGTTCCGTCATAACGTTTATTCTTTATTTCCATGTAATCATAAAAGAAGGCAAGATAACGGCTTTCCATTTTTATCTGAACAAAATTATTAGAAATACCGGTAATGCTTTCTACCAGCCTTGTATAACTTGAAACATACATTAAACATTTACCGGCACTTATCAATGAGAACACTGCCTTTAATCCCACGTATGAATAACTTACAAGCTGCATAAAAGCCTGGGAAAGAAACGGAATAAACGAAATCTTAATATCCTTGTTTATCCAGGCAACCCCTTCTTTTTCCAGATTATCATTTGTTTCCTGAACTTTTTTAATCATCAGCTTCTGCATCTTATAAAGACGGATATACTTTCCAATTGAATAATTAAAAATCAAATCAAACCAGTAACTGAAATATCTGTTATAAGAAACATTCTTTTCAAAAAACTGCATCTGAAGAAGAGAGGATTTCTTATTAGTCTCATAAGAAACAAATACATGAATAGCAAGTACAAGAATCATAATAAAAATGCTGTACCATTGATTCAGAAAAACACATAAGCTGCTTAAGCCTGCAGTTTCTTCAAGCACTTTTGGAATAAATAATGGAATCAGCAGAACTACGGAATAAACTATGGTAGTCAGTTTTTCAATAATTCCTGCAAGATTGTCACAGAATGATCTTATATCGCCTGTAGTTGTTATTCCATCTTTTGCTTTTTTGAGCGTATCAAGAGTTTCATGTTTCTCGAGAATATCAAAATCAATTTCCATTGTTTTGTCGGTAAGCATTTTATTGATTTTTTGAGTAAGCTCATGTTTTTTTACCCAGTTGATTCCTTCAAGTCTCCAGCGAATCAAAACTAAAAGGGAATCTAATCCTATCATAATCAGAACGTTTCTAAAAATTGAATCAAAAGAATCCAGGCGTAAAAGTCCATCCAGTATTAAACTTGAAAAATAAATCTGTATGAAAGGCTGTGCAGCTGCCATCATTTTTACTATGAGAAGAAAAGTTATATAACCGGGAATCAGTTTATGAGTGAGGCTTAAAACTTTTCTGACAGTTCCACGAGCTGATTCTTTATTTGACTGCTTATTGTTCATTTCTTTCCTCCACATCCTCAACGTAATAGTGACTCTGAATATCAAAAATCTCTTTATATTTTCCAGCTTTTTTCATAAGTTCTTCATGACTGCCTTCTTCGACAATCTGGCCGTCATCCAGAAACAGAATTCTGTCGCAGAACTTTGTACTAGCTAATCTGTGAGAAATAAATACGGCGGTCTTATTATCTGCCATCTGATTGTATTCCTCATAAATACGGCTTTCTGCAATCGGATCTAAAGCTGAGGTTGGTTCATCAAGAATAAGGACAGGTCCATTTTTATATATTGCCTTGGCAAGAAGAAGTTTCTGTGTTTCACCGCCGGAAAATAAAACTCCATCTTTATCAAGAGTTTGAGTAATGAAAGATTGTTCTTTTTGGGGAAGGCTTTGTACTTTTTCATACAATCCTGCTTCCTTAAGACATTTATTCATTCGCTCTCTGTCAACTTCTGCTAATTCACATCCGCCAATATTTTCTGCAACAGAAATTGCAATTGGAGTTGTATCCTGGAAAAGTACGCTTATCATTTCCTGATATTTCTCTATTCCAATTTCATTTATGTTTTTTCCATCAATCAAAATCTCACCGCTTGTAGGAAGATAAAGTGCGCACAAAAGTTTTACTATTGTTGTTTTTCCAGCGCCATTATTTCCAACCAGAGCTATTTTTTCATTTGCACGGATTTTGAAATTTACATTTTTCAAGACCGGCTTTTCACTGCCCTCATATGTAAAACTTACATTTCGGAATTCAATCTCCGGCGGAACCTTATCAGTAGATATTGTGCTTGTGGTTTCCGAATGCTCAAAAACATCCTTTTGTGCCATAAACTCGTGGTAATCATTAAATTGATGACTTGCATCACGAAGATTTGCAAAGTCCATAGAAACTTCATAAATCCATTGAGAAAAACTTGCTACAATTCCTATATAGATTGTAAACTGCGCTGCATCTATCTGGCCGCTCAAAACCTTATGAATCAAAAGTGTATAGGCAAGCCAGTCACGGGCAATATTAAAAGCTGTATCAGAAAGTGTCGGATAATACCATTTTAACTGATACTTGGAGCGGAAGTTTTTATAGGTTGTAATAAGCGAATCAAAATGAAAATCAAAAACCTTTTTTAGACTGAAGATTCGAATATCTTTTCCAGCGCTTACATTCATACTGTTAAGCTCCATATACCGCATCTTTCTCCAAGGTTCTGAAAACGATTCGCGGTTATCGTCGCCAAACTTTACTGCGTGATTACGAATCAGAATATCTGTAAAAAACATTCCGAACATTACAAGCAGTATTTTCCAGTCGAGCATAAAAATAACAGTACCATAACTGAAAATGCCTAGCACAACAACAAGAAGTTCAAGCGACAAGGTTGAAACAAGTTCTGCCCCCTGATAGTTTCCGTCTACTCCCTGAACGCCCTTACCCATAATCTTCTGTTTAGGCTGTGGTTCGATATTAAGATAATCAGTATTTATTGCTTTCTTTATAAAATTAAACATAAATACACTGATGCGGGTGTAAGTGTGTTTCATCTGCATTTTTTTCTCGCATAAAAGCTTAACTCCAGAAAAAACACACATAAACAAAACTGCAATTCCAATGTAAGCCATAAAGGTCTGAACCTTTCCACTTGTAATTCCTTTTATAGCCATTGCTGGAATAAGAGTATTTATAAACGGCAGAGAAACCGCCATAACCAGATATACAAGCACAAGAGGAATTGCTGCCGGGTATCTTTTAAACATTGCTTTATACACAATAAAGGCATTCTGAATAATATTATTTCGTTTAGTTTTTTGTTTTTCCATAAATAATCCCTAATTCTACATTTCTACAATCATCTGAAACTCATGCATTATGCATAATACTGAGCCTGTGCGTTCCAGAGTTCCTTATAAAGTCCTTCCTGCTTTACAAGCTCATCATGATTTCCGCTCTGAACAATCTGTCCTTCATCAAAAACAAGAATGTTATCGCAAAAACGGCAGCTCGACATGCGGTGGCTGATATAAATAGAAGTCTTGTTCTGAACCATTTCATCAAAGTGACGGTAGATTTCATACTCGCTGACAGGGTCTAACGCTGAGGTTGGTTCATCAAGAATTACAAGCGGAGAATCCTTATAAAGAGCACGCGCGATAGCAAGCTTCTGAGCTTCTCCACCAGAGATTTCCACACCTTCATCCTCCTGCTGGTAGATGTTTGTGTGAATACCCTTTTCCATTTTTGATAGTCGCTCCCCAAAACCAGCCCGTTCAATACAATCCAGAACTTTTACTTCATCATAACTTGTACCTGAAGCAACATTTTCTGCAATTGAAAATGAGAACAGATTAAAATCTTGAAATACCACACTGAACAGACTTGCATAATCCTTATAATCGTAATAACGGATATCAACACCATTCAATAAAATCTCACCTTCTGTCGGCTCGTACAGGCGGCACAGAAGTTTTATAAATGTGGTTTTTCCAGCTCCATTAGGACCAACAACTGCAGTCTTAGTTCCAATTCTGATTTTCTGATTCAAATGCTTAATTACATACTTATCAGTATTTGCATATCTAAAGGAAACATCACGGAATTCGATTTCAAATTCATTATCATCACGTTTCTCTGTAGGAATAGTTCCTTCATACTGCTTGTTTTTGATTTCCATAAAATCATAAAAGAATGATAGATATTCTGACCTTATGCTGATTTCAATGTACGCATAAAAAATGCTTGAGACACTGTCTACAAGATTGGAATATGCCTTAATATATTTAAGTGCACTACCAATAGAAATCAATCCAAAAATCGCTTTTAGACCAACATAAAGATAACTGGTCATCTGCATAATGCAGTTTATAATAAAAAACGGAATCTGCATTTTGTTTACTTTTTTTACAAGATTTGTAATGCCGCTTTCGAGAAAATCCAGAATCTTCTTCATCTTTGCTTCAACAAGCGACTGCATTTTATAAAGGCGAACATACTTTCCGGTAGCATAATCAAAAACCAGACTGTAAAAATATCCGTATTCACGGTTTACTCTTATATTCCTCTGAAATAAATCAGCCTGCATTTTACCTTCTTTTCTTTTTGTAAATGAAGAGACTGTTACAGATAAAATCAGCATAAAAGCCAGAATTATAAAGCTATACCATTTATTCAAGAATTCCGGCAAGAATCCTGCAGGAACAGATGCCCTTGAAATAAAAAGCGGAATCAACAAAGCGATACTGTAAATAATTGAAAGTGCGTGTTCAATAAAGCCTGAAAGCTGGCTGCAGAAACTTGAAAAATCTCCACGGGCATTCATTCCGTCTTCAGCTTTTTTTACAATATCCAGAGTTTCTCGTTTTTCCAGAATATCATAATCAATCATGAAAGACTTTTCACAAATCATCTGATCTATTTTTTCAGAAATTACAGCTCCATTTACTTTGATTATATGCTCAAGCCCCCAGTGACTTAAGGAACAGGCTGCCTGTAATGCAAGCATTCTGATCGCATTTATCAATATCGCTTCAAAAGGCTGATGCTGAACAAGCTGATCAAGAATAATACTTCCAAATACAATAGGTACAAATTTCCAGGTAGCACTTATGATTGTTGAAATCACGATAAGAGTTATATGACCAGGCTGTAAACGATGAGTCAGTTTTAAAACCTTACTGATTGTTGATTTCTTATTATTTTTCATAAACTATGCCTCCTCTTTGTAGTACTGGCTCTGAATGTCAAACATTTCTTTATACTTACCACCCTTCGCCATAAGTTCTTCATGAGTACCAAACTCAGCGATTTTTCCATTATCCAGAAACATTATGCGGTCGCAGAATTTTGTACTTGCCAGTCTGTGAGAAATGAAAATTGCAGTTTTTCCACCGGCAAAATTATTGTATTCTTCATAAATCTTACTTTCTGCAATCGGATCCAGAGCAGAAGTCGGTTCATCCAGAATTAAAAAACTTCCGTTTTTATAAATTGCTTTTGCAAGAAGCAGCTTTTGAGTTTCTCCTCCAGAAAGCAGAATTCCTTTTTCAGAAAAAGTCTGTGTTATATAAGTTTTTTCTTTATCTGGTAAGCTTTCAATTTTTTCTATCAGGCCAGATTTTTTCAAACTGTCCTGTAGTTTTTCTGGATCACCATGCCCAGATTCAAGCCCGGTAATGTTTTCTTCAATTGTGAAAGCTAATGGATTTGTATCCTGAAACAAAACACTGATTTTATCCTGATAAGCATCAAGTCCAATTTCATCAATTGATTTTCCATCAACAAGAATGATTCCAGAAGTCTGATTGTAAAGGCCACATAACAGTTTTACGATTGTGGTTTTTCCAGCACCGTTATTTCCCACAAGTGCAATTTTTTCACCAGCTTTTATTGAAAAACTTAAATCATTTATTGTTGATTTATCACAATCAGGATATGTAAAGCTGACATTACGAAACTCTATTTCTGGAGCTTTATTATCTGAAGTACATGCAGTAACCACTTTTCTTTCTCTATCAGGAAGATTCATAAAATCATGAAAATCATTAAATTCATGACTAGCTTTTCTAAGCGAATTAAAACGTTCTGAAAGTGAATAAATCCAGTTTGTAAAACCGTTTATAATTCCAAGATAAAGCGTAAAGGTAGCAATATCCATCTGACCAACAAGTACCTTTTTAATCAGAATTACATAGGCAAGAGCATCGCGGCAAAAGTTAAAGCCAGTAGCAGAAATAGTTGGAATGTACCATCGAAGCTGCAGTTTCTTTTCCAGTTTTTGACGGGCAACTACAACCTCGCATAAAAGCTCATGAAACCATTTTCCAAGCTGATAAATTCTTATATCTTTTCCTGCACTTACATTAAGACTCTTTGTTTTGATGTAGTTTTTCTTTCTCCAGATTTCACTGCTTTCTTCTCTTTTTGCATCACTGTATTTAATTGCATGAGTTCTTAAGGCAACATCACAAACAAACATTACAAGAGTTATGACAAGAATTTTCCAGTCCAGTAAAAGTACAGCACTTCCATAAGTCAGGATTCCGAAAAGAAGAATAGTAAGCTCTGTTGTCTGAATCATCAGATGTTCAACACCAATCCAGTTTGAACTTAACGATGTTGCTGCTTTTCCCATAATCTTCTGTTTTTTCTGAGGTTCAATATTTTCGTAATCAGTTGTCAGATTTTTATGGGAAAAATCAGCTGTATAACCTCCAAGTCTTGTATAAGTACGCTGAACCTGAACAAATGTTTCCATAAGACTTGAACTGGCATTAATGATACAATAAACAAATATTGTTACGACTATCATAATCACAAAGTTTTTTACATCACCTTGTGAAATTGCTTTTATTGCAAGAGACGGAATAAGGGTTGTAATAAAGGGACTTGCGATTCTGAAAATCAAAAAAGTCGGAACAAGTATCCATGCAGAAGGATATCTTTTGAACCATGACTTTAAGGCAATACTGATATTCTTTAACACGGAGTTTTTTTTGCTCATAGTTCACCTCGAAACTTAAGATGGGTACACGCTAACATATTTATATATAAAGTATTTAAAGTGTTCACGAAATGTAAAAAAAAGGACACGAAGTGTAATTAAAGAGGCAGCATGACTTCCGTTGCAAAAACGCCAGGTTCGTTCTTGCGGTTTACGTAACCGGCATACTTTTCGGCTATTTTATCAATGCGGCGAAGGCCAAAACCATGTTCGCCCAATTTACTGGTCACAAGTTCCGAAACGCGGCGGCGTTTACTCTCATTAGTAGAATTAGTCACAGAAATATAAAGCTGACTCTTAAACAGTCCAATGTATACACGGATAAATCGAGGAGCAACAGGTACGCCCCCTTCTAAAGGCCCTTTCATTTTCTCGCAGGCTTCAATAGCATTATCCATAAGGTTTCCAACAATTGCGCACAGATGTACGTCTGAAACCTTAAGCTCAGAAGGAACTTTGGCCGTACAGTTTACTTCGATATTGTTTTTGCGGGCAATCGAAACCTTACTGCTTAAAATAGCATCCAGGCCGACATTACCCGTTCGGATCGCAATATCAATAGTATCTAAGTCTTTTTCGAGATTGTCTAAATAATCAGACATTTCTTCAGTCTTACCCATAGCCATCATAGCTTTAATAGACTGAATATGATTATGATAGTCGTGGCGCCAGGCCCGCATAGTCTGGTAGATATTCTGCACCTCATCGCGCTGCTTTTTAAGCACCGAATCCTGAAACTTTTCCAGACGACGTTCAAAACACCGCCTGATAATCAGAACCGTGCAAACAACAGAGACGCAAATAGAGGCTCCACTAATCAACAGATACTTTATTAAATCATTCATAATTTCAGAATAAATTATTCCTGAGTTTTTTCGATTTCTTCAGGCTTTCCCAATTTCGAAGCCCCGGTGATTCTTATAAAAATCGGAATAAAAATTCCAATCAGTACATAACCTGCAACAAGGCTGACTAATAAAGAAGTTCCAAACATTGCTCCCAAAGAAATTGAGGCCCCCTGTGCAACTGCCTGTTTCCAGGCAATAAATACCATCACAAAAGTGATAATTGGTGTATAGGCGCAATCTGATAAAAAGGATTCTACAAGATGTGTACTGAGCTTACCATGTTTTAAGCCGAACTTTTTATCCAGAAAAACCGAAATCTTATGCATCGGATAAATTCTGCCAATTATGCAGCTGATTACAAAACTGATAAGCCAGTTAATAAGCAAGCCTTTCCATGTAAAATGTCCGGAAAGTAAAAGTCCTGTAAGGGAAAGAAAAAAGCTCAGGGTAATTCCCATTAAGAGCATCATTCGAATACCGATTTTTTTAATTTGTTTATTTAATTCCTGTTCTGTCATGAAAGCAATTATACAATATAATTAATAAAAATTGTAAAAAACTTTCATAAAATTGTAAAAATTAATTATTCTTAAAGAAACTGATAAATGCTTCGTTGAGTTCTTTATAAACACCACGGGCTACTGGAAGCACTTCTTCGTTATCCAGCACGCAATCAGTTCGGGTAATCCGCGCCACATGAGAAAGATTTACAAGAAGCCCGCGGCGCAAACAGAAAAAGCACCGTCCATCAAAAGCTGTAGAAGTTTCGCTAAAACTTGCCTTCCACTCACGTTCAAAACCTTTTCCTTTCAGATAGACATAGTGACCACGAGCTTCAATATAGATGATTTTATCAAAACTGATTCTCTCTACATCTGCACCCTGACCAAGCACAAAATAATCTTCAGCTTTTTTCTGACGTTCTGCACGAACTGTATCAAGCAGAGCGTTCAATACCTCAGCTTTGACAGGCTTTAAGATATATCTGACTGCCCCAACCTCATAACCTTCAATTGCATAGTCAGGAACACCGGTTATAAAAATGATTACAGCATCACAGCCACGGGCGCGGAGCTTTTTTGCAAGTTCCATACCGTTCATATTTTTCATCTGAATATCAAAAATCAGAACATCGTATGGGGCTTTATCTTCGCTTTCAAAAAGGAATTGTTCAGCAGAAATATAGGTATCAAGTTCAAGCGGGCAGCCCGCACCGGCCGCCCACTGAGTAACTAGAGAACTTTCGAAATCTAAAACAACTTTTTCGTCTTCGCAGATTGCAATTCGCATTATATTTTCATGTTCATTACGTTTCTAACTTCCTCGAGAGTCTTAATACCAATCTCGCGGGCTTTAGCTGCACCGTCGAGAAGTACTTTTCTGATGTACTCTGGATCTTTCTCGAGTCTTGCACGTTCCTGGCGTAATGGACGAAGCTTTTCGTTCAAAGCTTCTGTAAGTGTGTTCTTGAGCATTCCGCCGCCGCCGTCACCAATGCGGGCAGCAATAGCAGTTGGCTCTTCACCAGTACAAAGGCTGATAAGCATAAGAAGGTTTGCAACCTCAGGGCGGTTTACAGGATCATAAGTGATATTGCGGTCCTGGTCTGTCTTTGCCTTTTTGATGAGCTTTGCAGTTTCATCTTCTGTTGCAGAAAGCATAACGGCATTTCCACGGCTCTTAGACATCTTCTGGCTTCCGTCCAATCCAAGAATCATTGGAGTCTTAGAAAGCAAAGCCTGTGGCTCTGGGAATACAGGTTCTTTACCCATATCTGTACAGAACTTTTTGTTGAAACGGCTTGCAATTGTACGTGTCATTTCAAGGTGTGGAAGCTGGTCTTTTCCTACAGGAACTACATTTCCCTTGCAGAAAAGAATATCGCATGCCTGATGAACAGGATATGTATACATTCCGGCATTTACGTTTTTAAGGCCGGCAGATTCAATTTCTTCTTTTACAGTCGGGTTACGGCTGAGCTCGGCATTTGAAACCAATGTAAGGAACGGAATCATAAGCTGATTACACTCAGGTACATAGCTGTGAGGATAAATAATTACATCCTGCTTTTCAGGATTGATTCCGGCAGCAAGATAGTCAATTACAAGCTGCTTTGTATTCTGGCTGATTTTATCGAATGCATCATGATCAGTAAGAACCTGATAATCTGCAATAAGAATCATAGTTGGAACGCCCATATTTGCAAGGCGAACGCGGTTCTGAAGTGAACCAAAATAGTGACCAATATGTAAAAGTCCAGTAGGACGGTCACCTGTAAGTACGCGGTATTTTTTAGGATTTTTGATTAAGTCTTCTTCGATTTTGCGGCTGCGCTCCAAAGCGGCCTCAAAACTTTTGTTTATGTCTGTGTACTGAATTTCTTCACTCATTTTTAAACCTCATCATTATTATATATAGAAACAAGCCCTTTTTCAATAAAGACATTCTTTAATTGAGAACTTCACCCTAGCCATCACTAGCCGTGTAAAAACTCTTTAACTTCCGAAACAAGATAGAATGAGCCGGTAACCAGAAGAATATTTCCGTTAGCGGCTGATTCTTCAAAGGCCTTTTTAATCATCATCTTGTAATCTGCATCTGCGGTAAACTTGACATCAGCATTTGTAAAAGCTTCGATTTCACCTGCGAGGTTAGATTCCTTGCGTTCACCCGGTCTTGTAACATAAACATGTTCAAAACGATATCGGAACAGCATTGAAATGTCTTTTACATCTTTATCAGCAGCGCAGGCAAAAAGCAGAGACACCTTTTTTTCACCAAACAGTTTATTCAGAGTATCAATAGTAAGGCGGATACTGTTAAGAGTATGTGCACCGTCTAGAATTACGGCAGGAATCTCAGTATAGCCTTTTACATTTTCGAGAATTTCAAAACGGCCCGGAAGTTTGGCTTTTGCAATACCGCGCTCAATTATTCCTTCATCAAGATTTGGAAGAAGCTTTTTGATTGCAACTGCAGCCATTGCGGCATTCTGCGCCTGCATTTTACCAAGCAGCTGCATCTGAGTTTCGATAGGACGATTGAAAAGTTCACTTTCAAAATGAACAGTCATTCGTTTGTTATTTTCATTAAAATGATAGAAAGAGCCTGTTATAAAATCATCAACAAAATAGTATGGCGCATGTCGAGTAATTGCTTTTTCGCGAAGAACGATTTTTACAGATTCAGACTGCTGAGGAGAAATAATTACCGGCGTACAGTTTTTAATAATGCCAGCCTTTTCTGCGGCAATCTTTTCAAGAGTATCACCAAGGAACTCTGTGTGTTCAAGTTCAATCGGAGTAATACAGCAGAGCTTTGGACGAATGACATTAGTTGCATCAAGACGTCCGCCAAGTCCGACTTCAAAAACAGACCAGTCTACTTCTGCATTTCGGAAACAGAGGAATGCATAAAGTGTGACAAGTTCAAACCAGGTAAGAGGACGCTCTGCAGGAAGATTCTCCGGAATTATGGAATCGATATTCGGCATCAGTTCCTTTACAGTCTTTTCATAAATCTCTTCAGAGAAAAAGCCTGTTGGAGTACAGATACGCTCGCGGAAATCTGTTATGTGAGGTGAAGTATAAAGTCCAACCTTATAGCCGGCTTCATCAAGAATGCAGGAAATAAGGCGTGAAACAGAGCCTTTTCCTTTAGAGCCTGCTACATGAACACAAGGCGCATAATCCTGCGGGTTATCAAAGCGCTTACAGAGGTAATCGATGGTGTCGAGCCAGAAGATTTCTTTTTTTGGAGTATGTTCAAAATTCAGGTAGTCATTCAACCATTCCTGAAACACGTCTATTGCATTCACGTGGTGTATTATAATCTGTTTGATTAAGAATGTCATTAAGGGTTGATTTAAATTTTCATCTAACCCTTATTTTATTTCCCGTCTAACCCGCTTACTCAATGCAGTTAAAACTTCATACGAAATTGTATGTCCAAGTTTTGCAAGGTCTTCGGCGGTATTTAATGCTCCGCTTTCTGCAGGGCCAAAAATTACTGCAGTATCAAAAACCTTAACATCAGGATTATCTTTTCCAATTTCTACCATACACTGATCCATGCAGATTCGGCCGCGAACAGGATAGTTTTTACCATTGATTGTAACTTCCAGACCAGGAGAAAAACGGCGGAGTAAACCATCAGCATAACCAATCGGAAGTACTGCAATATCAGTTTCTTTGTCTGCAACCCAGGTTCTTCCATACGAAACTGACTTTCCGGCAGGGAATCTTCTGATTGCGACAACCTTAGTTTCAAGGGAAAGCACAGGCTTTATATCAAAATGGCGGCCTGTTTTCTCAAGATATTCCTTTGTGATTTCATCAGGATAGTAACCGTATGTAATAATTCCAGGACGAACCATATCAAACTGCATGTCTTCATCATTTAAAAGTGCTGCACTGGCTCCACAGGAACAGATTCCAGGTTCAATTCCCTTTTCTTTTACTCCGGCAACTGCAGCCTTAAAAGCTGCAAACTGTTCTTTTGTAAACTCAATGTTTTCCGGACTCAGACTGTCTGAAACAGCAAAATGAGTACACATTCCGCCAAGTTTTAGACCACAAGACTCTATCAGAACAGCCTGCTCGCCAGCTTCTTCGGGATAGCAGCCAATACGGCCCATTCCGGTATCAACAGCAAGATGAACCTTATAATCAGAATATCCTTCACGTTTTGCAGTATCACCTATCAGCTTAATATAGTCATCTCCAAAAACAAGAGGAGTAATTTTATATTCAAAAAGAGCCGGCATTTCAGATGGAGTACAAAGACTCAAAAGCAGAATACCGCATTTTATTCCGTTATCACGAAGTTCAATTCCTTCTTCAACTGTAGCAACCGCAACAAAGGCGGCTCCAACCTTTTCTGCAATTTGAGCTGTAAGAACGGCATTATGACCATAACCATCTGCCTTAACAGCAACACAAAGTTTTACATCTTTTTTTACATATTTTCTGATTTGATTAAGATTATATTCAAGATTATCTTTATAAATAGTAGCTTTAGTACAGCGTTCCATAGTAATTCCCACCATTATCTCTATAACGTATAATTATACAATTTATAGTAAATTTTCGGCAATATGTTATTGTAAAAAAAGGGTTTTAATAATACAATAAACTATTATTTTGAAATAAATGAGAGTGAATAAAATATATGAAAAAAACTAATTTAATTTTTACAAGCGCTTTAGTAACCTTACTTTTATCAGCGTGTGCTTCCACCCCAGAAACAACTGGCGGTGAAAAACACTCTAACCACGAAAAATCAGCTCCAAAAGCAATTATATCAGTTCAAAAATCACCAGAAGAATTATTTCTGGAATCAATCGAAGGAATAACTATTAAAAAGGTTTCTTCTCCAAAAGAAATCACTTTAGGAAGAGCTTTTGCAGCCCCATTTGTTTTCTCTGTAACTAATGCAGATGGAACTCCGGCAGAAAACTTTAAGCTTACAGTAGAACTTCCTTCAACAAAAACAGAAGGAACTATAGCTTTTGAAAAGTCAGAATATATTACAGATGCTGAAGGATTGGTTTCCATTTCAGTTGCAGAAAAAACTGCCTTCACAGCAAATGTAAAAGTAAAGGCTTATCCAACTCCAGTAAGTGAAGATGCAGAACTTGCAAAAAAGCTCGAAGCCTATACTGCAACAGCAGACTGGAAAGTTAAATCTGATATTGCATCTAAGGGAGCTGTTCTTTTTGTATGGGATTTCAATGAAAAAGATCGTCCTGTAAATAACTCATATAATATTCAGGCAGAATTCCGTGGTCGTGGCATCACAATGGTAGGAAATGGTCCTGTAAACGAAACTTCATACATCGGAAAGCCAAAAACTCTTTATAAAGATACTTATGATATTATCGGCGGTAACGCTTACGGCTATTTAATTTATGGAACAATCAAATTTGAACAGCCTGTTACAGCCCTTGAAGACGGCTCTGGATATTACTGCATTCTTAAGGCAGAAATCGAAGCTGTAAACATGAAAAACGGAACTAAGATTTATTGTTCTGTTATTTCATATGAATCAAAAGGTAAAAACTGGAACGAATGCGTTTCAAAAGGAAAAGATAAACTTTCACAGCTTGTTGTAGATGACATTATTTATGGTCTGTAACAGGTAAAGGATGGAAAAATGATTTATACAGATACAAGAGACAGCAGCGTTAAAGCTGATTTTAGAACTGCCGTTATGGGAGGAATGAATCAGGCAACAGGTGGACTTTACATTCCGGTAGAGTTTCCTAAGCTTGATAAGGCTCTTTTGAATAAAGATCCTGCCCCATCTTTCCGCGACGTTGCCTTTAATATGGCAAAGCCTTATGTTGAAGGCGAAATTCCGGATAACGACCTTGCAGCAATCATTGCTGATGCATATCCATTCCAGCCAAAGGTTGTTCCTGCTGATGCAATCTCTTATATCATGGAACTTTTCCACGGTCCAACCTGTGCTTTCAAAGATTTTGGTGCACGTTTTATGGCCCGCACAATGTCTTACTTCAACAGAAATGAAGACACTCCACTCCACATTTTAGTTGCAACTTCTGGTGATACAGGTTCTGCAGTTGGAAGCGCTTTCCACAATGTTCCTGGTCTTGATGTTACAATCCTTTATCCGGATGGAAAAATCTCTCCTCTTCAGGAAAAACAGCTTTCTACATTTACAGGAAACGTTCGTGCATTGAAAGTAAAAGGTACTTTTGATGACTGTCAGAAACTTGTAAAAACAGCCTTTACAGATAACGAACTTCGCGGAAAACTCCGCCTTTCTTCTGCAAACTCAATCAATATTGCACGTCTTTTGCCACAGAGCTTCTACTATATGTACTCTGCTCTTACAGTTCGCAATAGAAGCGCAATGGACAACAAGATTCAGGATCCAGCAATCATTATGGTTGTTCCAAGTGGAAACTTCGGTAACCTTACTTCAGGCCTTATTGCCCGCGAAATGGGTGCTCCAATTGCTGGTTTTGTTGCCGCAACTAATACAAATAAGACTATTCCAGACTGGATTGCTACAGGCGATTACAATGCCCGCCCTTCAGTTGAAACATATGCAAATGCTATGGACGTTGGTGCTCCAAGTAACTACGAACGCATTAAGGCTATGTATACTCTCGATCAGGTTCGTGAACTCTTTGCTTCTTACTGGCTTGATAATGACGGAATTAAAGACGCAATCAAGAGCTGTAATGACAAAACCGGCTACATTATTGATCCTCACGGAGCAATCGGCTGGCAGGCTTGGGATGATATCCGCAGCGGTGCTATGGAAAAACTCATTGCAGGTGAAAAGAACGACTGGAATAAACCAGGTCTTACACCAAATGTTCCTTCATGGGGCAACGAAGTTGTTAAAAAGAACGCTGTCGGCGTAATTCTTGAAACTGCAAGTCCTGCTAAGTTCGGTTCAATCGTAACTGATGCAATCGGAAAGGAACCTCCTATGCCGGACCGTCTCGAAGCTGTTATGAGACTTCCTGACAACGCTATTCCAATGGAAAATGATTATAATCAGTTCAAAGACTGGTTAATTGCAAACTTGTAATAAAAAAGCGGTGGTTGAAACCACCGCTTTTTTTATTTTTCAATAAGTCCTTTTTCTACAAGTTTATCCAGAATTACATTTACAATTTCTTCCGGAGTTTTTTCATTAACATCAATAATCAAATCGCAGAAAGCATAGTCATTATTGTCTATGCCGTAGAATTCTTTGTAACGGCGGGTATCTTCGCTGTCACGCATAGCTGTAAAGTCTTTTATCTGCTGGAGATCGCCGCCTTCACGGTTGAAAACACGGCGGGCGCGGGTTTCGTCACTTGCAAAAAGATAAACCTTAAGATCTGCTTCCTTGAGCATCCATACAGCAAGACGGCTTCCCAATACACAAGGCTCTGCAAGTGCGAGTTCTACCTGATGTTTATCTACGTATTTGTCGTAAGAGTCATCTGTTTTAGCAGCTTCAATAACTTCCGGTAAAGTCATACCTTTTTCTGCTGCCAGCTGACGGAAAGTATAGTTGATAAGTGTAACTCCAAGAGTTTTTGAGAGCAGACCGCTCACAGTAGTATTTCCGCAGCCAGATTTTCCGCTGATTGCGATACGGATTTCTTTGTTCAGTTTCAATTATAATCCTCCTTTCTGAGTCGGCAAGCACAGCTTGCCTCTGAGCCGTTCTTTCGATGAACCTAAAATGACCCGCTGTCGCAGCTCATTTTTTAACGGTTCTTCGGTTATAGGCTTATTCTACATTCTTTGACTGTTCTCTTATATTTTCCAAGCTGTCTTTAGCCGTAATAACCATTGCGCCAACTTCGGCAAACTGGTTCTTGCTTCCAATAGTATTGATTTCTCTGTTCATTTCCTGGCAGATAAAGTCCAGTCTCTTTCCAGGTGCCGGATTTTTTGCTAATTCATCGCGCATTGCAGCAATATGGCTGTTCAATCGAACGATTTCTTCATTGATTGTATATTTTACAAGCATTGCCGCAGTTTCTGTCATAATGCGGTTTTCATCAGCCTTGTCTTCGAGAAGCTCGCGGAACTTGGTTGTAATCTGTTCCTTGAAGTATTGCTCCATTTTAGGCTGCCATTCTGTAAAAATTTTTGCACACTCTGAGAGTTTTTCTAACTTTTTCTGCAGATCAGCCTTCATATTTTCGCCTTCACGCATACGATCATCCATAAAACGTGTAAGGGCTGCATCAAAAACAGGCTCAATCATTGCCTTATATTTTTCTACATCATATTTGCGGTTTACATTCAAAACGCCCGGCTGACTTATAATCAGTCCGAGAGAAACATCATCTGCAAAACCGGTAGCCTCAGCAATCTTTTTAATTGCGTTCATATATGCAACAGCAGCGTTTGTATCAGGTATTACTTCTGAATCGCTTTCGTTTTCACGAACTCTGATATAAACATCTACCTTTCCGCGAAGAACCTTTTCTGTAATCTTAGCTCTGAAATAGCTTTCCAGCGGATTCAGATATGGCGGAAGATTTATTGCAAGATCCAGAAAGCGTGAGTTTACAGATTTTATTTCAACAGAAACGGTTGCTTCTTCTGTTGATTTTTCCTCATAGGCATAGCCTGTCATTGATGTCATTTTTTTCTCCTAAGGTAAAGCTAAAAAATGCTTACGCATTTTTTTTAACGATTTGCTATTTAACACCGGCCGCCAGCGGCCTTACACATCTCCTTACCAAGTTTCCAGTTGTCGCCGGCACCCATTGTTACAAAGAGGTATCCGTCCGGATATTCAGTGCCTAGCGGCTTTTCAAGTTCAGCCTTTGCGAAATCTGCCGCATCCAGAATCTCTTCATAATAATGAACGTTCTTCTGTCCGGTTGCAAGCACAGCCTCATACAAGGTGTGTCCTGTAATATCAAAATCTGCAGGATTTTCACGTGCAGAACTGTAAATCTTATGTAAAATTACTTCATCAGCTGCTGTAAAACAACGTGCAAACTCATTCAGTAAAGCCTGAGTTCTCGAATAAGTGTGGCTCATAAAATCAATAATGATTTTGCGGCCCTTGTAGAATTCACGGTAACCTTCAAGAGTTGTCTTTACGGCAGTTGGATGGTGACCGTAATCATCAAGAACAATTACCTCGGCTCCGTTTTTATTTGTAAAGCGCCCTACTATTTCGCTGCGGCGTTTTCCACCGCTGAATTTCAACAGCCCGGCTTTTATATTTTCATAGTAATCAAGCGGATTCTTTCCGTAAGCAACAAGCAGGCGGCACACTAAAGCAACCGCCGCAGCCGCATCCAGCACCTCGTGGCGGCCCGGCATACTCAAAGCAAACTCGCCTTTTTCAGCAAATAAACCGAGAGTAAAACAATTACGTTCATTTTCAACCTTACCGAACTTTACGGTAAAATCACCGCCGCCCACAGCGACTGCCTTTTCCCCATATGGAATTGCCGCAATATCAGCTCTCTTTTCAAGTGCAAGCTTTACAGTCTCACACGCACCTTTATCATCGGCACAGTAAATTACCTCGCCGCCCTGTGGCAATTTGCACACAAAATCAACGAAGGCATTACGGATATCTTCGTAGGTCGGATAATAATCTTCGTGGTCACTTTCAACAGAAGTCAGAATTATCTTCTGAGGAAAGAAGCTCATAAAATGACGCTGATACTCACAGGTTTCAGCAACAAACACAGAACGTCCGGCATCTGCGGTGTTTTCAGAAGCTACAGAAGGCGCCGTATAAGTACAGGTTCCGCCAAACGAGTTAATTACACTGCCCGCAAGAACCTGACTCGGTAAATCAATCTCTTTAAGAATTGTACCAGCAAGACCAGTTGTAGAAGTTTTTCCATGAACACCGCTTACTCCGCATGAATAAGCACGGCTGCTGTAAGAACCAAGAGCCTGTGTATACAAAAGACAAGGTACACCACGGCGAACCGCTTCAATCAAATCTGGATTTTTATCAAGTTTATAAGCCGAAGAATAAATTACATACTGGACATCATCCGTAATATTTTCAGCACCAAACTCTACTGCATGTAAACCAAGTTTTTCCAGAACTTCATCAGTATAAAAACGTTCTGAAACATCAGAACCGGTAATAACAGCACCCTTGTGAAACAAAATTTCAACAAGAGCCGCCATTCCGGTTCCCTTAATACCAACAAAATGTATGTGAACGCCGTGAAAATCTTCCGGCAAAGAAACAGATTCATTATTTTGCATAAAATCTATTTTATCACATTTACTTTATAATGAACACCTTATCAGCATAATCAATTTGAATTACATGATCATAGAAGAAAACATTTCCCAAATTATTTAATTTCATCAAATGAAGTTGAGACCCTTTTACAAAACCTGAACCGCGGATTGTAGAATAAGCACCTTTCATATTGTTATATGTTACCTGGCCGATTTTTATATCATCATAAGTCTGCATTACACGTGGAGTTACAGGAACTTTTCCATTATAAGCAAGACCATAATTTGAATTATCATTGATATCATAATCCTGTTTACCATCTCCAAGATTATGTCTTGGAGTAAAACAGTAATTTCCAGTATCAATCATTGCAAGTTCCTGCTGTCCTTTATAAGTAAAATTGATCAAAACTTCCTTAGCTGAAGTCTGGACAAAAGGAATTTCAGTTCCATCAAGTTTTTCATCATCCAAAATCAAATAATTATTTACAAAGTCAAAGGTAACCCGTTTATATTGCATTAAAAAATCTTCACCAAGAACGCCATCAAATGAAGGATCACTTGCAGGATCATATCTTAAAACGGTGTCCCCAATCCAGGCTTCTGCAAGCCAGTTCTCATTATAATTTTTCCATTCTTTTTTTAGATAGTTACTGAGTTCCTCATCATCCGGATGCGCATTTGAAACATCTGAATGATTTTTTCTGATATTGGCAATTACTTCTTTCATAAAATCTTCATCTGAAAGATTCATTTTTCGCAATAAGGATGTGTGATACCAGTTTCTTGTAAAACCAGTATCTACCTGCATATAAATATGATGTTCTGGATCAAAATCAATTACAGGCTTTCCAAAACACCACTGGTAATTCATAGTAAAAGGAATGCGTTTTTCGGTTCTTTCACGAGACATTTCTTCAATAGCTTTTGATGAATCAAAACTTCGTTGAGTCAACTGCTTAGTCATTTTTACAGGATTGTAACTGAGTCTTTCTGTACGACCTGTAATACCTTTACAGGAACAAAGAATACAATCTAAGAACAAAATTATCAAACTTTTTCTTTTCATATAACCTTACCTTCTTTTAATTTTTCTTATGATATTATAATATAAGTATTTTTTTCTTGAGTAAATAATATTCATAAATTATTTGTTATTTCCTAACTTATCGATTAAAATATATATCCGTATGGATTTTCAGGAATTAGTTGATATTTATTCTATGGCGGCCGCAGTTCTTTCTGTTGAAAAAACAGCTGATGGACATTGGGGTGAAATCAGAATTGTCCGTGCAAATTCACAATACAAGCAGATTATGGGCCCTAACTATCACGATGATATGCTCTATTCAGAATTAATTCCAAAAGAACATAATTTTGAAGATTTCTGTTTCCGCTGTGCAGTAAATAAGCAGCATCTTCATTCCTATGTTGATACAAAATCCATGGGAATATGGACAGATGCAACCTATATCCCGCTTTCAAAAGAATACGATACCGAAAAATTAAGTTATTTCATGTTCTATTTTGAGTTTACTAAAACTCCTGATGCAGAAAAACTTTCAAATATTTCCCTGGAAACAGCTCCTTTTGTCATTCAAACCTGCCTTAAACTTCGTGGTGCAACAAACTTTTATGAAGCGATGAATACAGTAATAGCTGATATTCAAGAGAAGACTGAATCTTTCAGCAGCTGCATAATTATGATAGATAAAGAACGCCAAAAATATGCTACGCTTTGTTCTTCCTTCAGCGATCCGAATATTAAAATGTCAGATTTTGATCCTTATCTTACACCCGAAGTTGTATTCTCCTGGGAAAAAACTTTGCAATCTACAGATTGTGTCATTGTAAAAGATGATTTTGATATGAATAATCTTGCAAAATTAAATCCTGTCTGGGTTGAAAGTCTTCGTGCTGCTGGAGTACATTCCCTTATTCTAGCCCCTCTCATGCAGGGAAATAAAATGACGGGAGTTCTGTTCATCACTAACTTTAATGTAAAACAGATTGTCCAGCTTAAAGATTTTATAGAGCTCACAGCCTTTTTCCTTTCTTCTGAGATTAACAATAATAATCTTATGGAACGTCTTGAATACATGAGTAATATAGATACTCTTACGGGCGTTAAAAACCGTAACTCAATGAATGCCCGCGTAGACTGGCACGTAAATAACAGTTATTCAGTAAAAACTCCGTTTGGTATTATTTTTGCAGATTTAAATGGACTAAAGCAATGCAATGATACGGGCGGTCATGAAGCCGGAGACCAGCTCTTACGCAATGCAGCAAAACTTCTTACAAAGCATTTTGGTAATTATGAAATTTACCGTTCTGGTGGGGATGAATTTGTTGTAATTGTTCAGGAATGTCATAAAGAAGAATTCGAAAAGAAGATTGAAGCCTTACGTGCAGAAAGCGGTTATGGTTCAGAAGTCTGTCTTGCAATTGGCTACGACTGGACAACTGATGGCAAAAACCTCAGAAGCTGTATGCATATTGCAGACGAAGCAATGTATGAAGATAAAAGGAACTACTACAAACAGCATCCTGATTTAGCAAGATAAACTTACAATTCCATACAAATAAAAATCCCCTGAACGCCGACGACGTCAGGGGGTAGATGTAAACAAATAATCAGAGAGGGTCTCTGAAAGCTAAGCAATGTTTAGTAAATCAGCCGACCAGTGAAAGATAAATCTGATCAGCCAGACCAAAACCCGCATTTTTTGTCATAGAATCTGCATACTCATCATAGAGCATATCTTCGTAAGTCTGGCGGGCAAAGTCAGACTCACCGCTTTTATGTACTGTCTTTCTCATTTCAGAAAGCATCTGTTTTACAAAATAACTTTCCAGCTGCATTGATTTTTCATACAACTCAGAAGTTCTATCAATATTTTTCTGCTGAACGTGGATATTTGCCTGATTAGCAGCGGCACCAGTTGGACGAGAATTCTTGTCTGCTTCCGAAGTATAAGTACCTGCAAAACCTGTTGTATATTCACCGTTGAGACGGCCATTATCAGCAATCTGACTTGAAGAAACAGTTCCACGTCCTTCATTCTGATTTTTGAAGCGTTCTACGAGTTCTGCAAATTTAGAAGTTTCAGCAGAAGAGCGGGCACTCTGAAGTGCGCCCTGTCCACCTGTAATTCCGCTATATGTATTTGATATCAATCCAACGTTCATTTTATTTCTCCCACATTACCCGTCATTGCGAGCACATTACCCGTCATTGCGAGCACATTACCCGTCATTGCGAGCGCAGCGAAGCAATCCATTTATTCAGATTGCTTCGTCGCTACGCTCCTCGCAATGACGCTATCTCTTAAGATTTACCGCTGTACTCAGCATTGTATCCGAAGTCTGGATAGCCTTGCTGTTAAACTCATAAGCACGCTGTGCAACAATCATCTGAACCATTTCGTTTACGACAGAAACGTTCGACATTTCAAGGAATTTGTGGCGAACATCACCAAATCCATCGTAACCAGGGCGGCCGGCAATTGCCTCACCACTTGCTGCAGTTACTTTGAAAAGGTTGTCACCTTCTGCCTGAAGACCTACAGCGTTAGGGAATCTGTAAAGCTCAAGCTGTCCAACTTCAACAGGATCATTTTCTCCGTTGATTTTTACAGAAACAAGACCTGTCTGAGTTACGTTCAAAGTTGAAACGTCGTATCCTTCAGGAAGAATGATTTCCGGGATTACTCTAAGACCGTTGTTTGTTACAAGCTGACCAGCTGAATCTACCTTGAAAGAACCGTCGCGTGTATAAGCATAGCTTCCGTCATATTTCTGAACGCGGAAGAAACCTTCACCAACGATAGCAACATCAGTATCAACACCTGTATTCTGGAGAGAACCCTGATTCATAATTCTCTGAGTAGCTCCAACCTTAACACCAGTACCCTGCTGAATTCCAACCGGAGTAACAGTATCTTCAGTTGCAGGAGTTCCTGCGAGCTTAAGATTCTGATAAACCAGGTCTTCAAACTCAACGCGCTGCTGCTTGTAACCAGTAGTATTTACATTTGAAAGATTGTTCGAAATTGCATCAATATTTGCCTGCTGACCGTTCATTCCGGTAGCTGCTGTCCAAAGTGATCTAACCATATAACATCGTAGAAGCGTTAAGAAAGATTGCGAGCAGTGCGCAGCAATCTTTTAGCTTCTTCCTCCTTTATTGCTTATTGAAGCACAGCCACTTTCTGCCAGAGTGTGCTCATCATAGAATCTTCAGACTGAATTGTTTTCTGATTAGCTTCGTAAGCACGGTTTACTTCAATCATCTGAACCATTTCATTTACAACATTTACATTACTTGTTTCTGTATAGCCCTGAAGGAAGCGAGGACGCTCATTACCTTCTGCAATGTGTGCAGGGCCTGCAATGTCGTTTGTAGCATAAAAACTTTCGCCCATCTTTTTGAGGTAGCGCTCGTTATCAAAACGAACAACCTTAAAGCGGTCTATTTCTTCACCGTTTTCTTCGTGAGCGATAATTCCGTCTTCATTTACATTAAACTTGTCATCTTCAACGTAGATGTATCCTTTTTCACCAAGAACAGGATATCCGTCCTTAGTCTCAAGAATTCCTTCCTTACCGATGAAGAAGTTTCCGTTGCGTGTATAGCGCTCGCCAAGCGGAGTATCGATTACATAAAAACCTTCACCGCTGAGAGCTGTATCTGTCTTTGTATTTGTGATTTTGAAAGAGCCCTGTGCGAAATCAATGTAGTTCTCATTTGTTTCTACACCAAGACCAAGCTTACCGATTACAGGTGCTGCATCTGCAGAACCTTCGGTTGTGTGATAAACACCGTCAAGATTTGTACGGCGGATCAGCAGTTCAGGAAAACTCTTGCTTGCAACAACATCACGTTTGTAGCCTGTTGTATCTACATTCGCAAGATTGTTGGCAATTGCATCAAGCCTGTTCTGCTGTGCATTCATACCGGAAGCTCCGGTATACCAGCCTCGAATCATTATTTAATTCCCCCTTTTAGAATTTATTTACATCTACCTATAATTTCGGTATTTGAAAAAATTTGTTTAGGGGGAAATTTGATTTACATCAACTTTCTTCTTATATCAATTAAGGATTATACTGCAGAACAATCACAGTAAGGTCGTCCTTGACTATTGTGCCTTCAGTGAACTTGTAAAAGCGGTTAAGCACGTAATCAAGCTTACTCTTCGCACTTCCGATGCCAGCATCTTCAAAAGCTGCTGCAATACGTGCTTCTGTAAACTGTTCACCTTCCTTATTTTCAGATTCGTTGAGACAGTCTGTGTACAGGATAATACTGTCACCCTTCTGCATTTTGAATTTTAGAGCTTTGAATTCCTGTTTTAGACCGCCAAAACCTATAATTCCATTTTTTTCAACAGGTTCTTTTGGTTCAACCGGGTAACATCGTCCATTTTTTGCAGTGCGGATAAATACCTTTGGATGTCCGGCATTTATCAGTTCAACCTGATTTCCCTGAATGCGTAAAAGAACACCCGTAAGGTAATTTTCAATATCGCCCTTATCTTCTGTAATCTGTCTGTCTATTTCTGAAACAACTCTTGAGAACGGAAGATTTGCACATTCACGGAATTTTCTGTCGATAACGTTTTTGGCAAGCATTGTTACAAGACCCGAAGCAATACCATGGCCTGAAACATCAAAAAGGCCAACTCCCTGAAGTTCCTTTCCGTCATGGAAAAAATCATACAAATCACCAGAAACACCTGCTGCAGGCTTAAAATGATAGACTACATCCCAGTTTTTAAAATGCGGGAGTGACGGATTATAAAAGCTGTTCTGAACATTTGCCGCAAGCTTCAGATCGCGGTCTGCCTTTTTCTTTGCATCAATCAGCTGATTATTTGTAAGTTCCAGCTGGTTATTAGCTTCAGAAAGTTTTGAATTAGACTCCGAAAGCTCTTTTGTTCGTTCTTCAACCTTGTTTTCAAGAGTTCTATTTAATTCTTCTACCTGTCTTCTTGAATTTACAAATCTGTTTGCAAGAATAAAAAGCAGACTTACAATTACCAGCTGCCAGCCAATCGATGTAATATACGGAAAACTGTAAATCTTAAGAATATTATGAACTATGATATCAATGAGGAAGATTACTAGCAGCGGAGAAAAACCGAAAAGCAGAGTAACAGCATCCTTTTCTTTTTTTACCAGTGCTCTGATAATCACAAAGAACAGGTAAAGCATTGGAGGAATGAGCATCATAAAAGTCCAGCGCATAGAACGCAGGATTCTGTAATCAGGAGCAAAAAGAATGATTACTACAGGCAAAATCAGGAATGCCAGTCTTATATAAGTTACAGCCTTTTTTTCTGTAGAATGTACAAAGGTTATTATAAATGAAATAACCATATAGCAGATAAAGAAAGGCAGAGAATTAGAGAAAACCTTCTGGAAGAACAAAAATGAAACCTTTGAATCAAAGGCAAACGGAAGTTCTCCATAGAAAAATACAGAAAGATAAAGTGCTGACAGAATATTTATAAAGGCAAACATTCTGTTTTCCTTTTCATTCTTGTTTTTGAAGTACAGCATAAGGTGATAAGCGGCAATAACCAGCATCAGAAACGCAAAAATCAGGTTGATTTTGCTGTTCCAGAAAGCTTCGCGGGAAGCAGCTTTGCGTGCTGTATCAACTGTACTGATAAAAGGATTTGAAACCACGGAACCTTCCGCATCTACCCAGATTTTTATGAGGATTTCGTTTTCTCCACTGTTCAAAATAGCCTGGGAAATTGTATAAAAGCGGGCTGTATTCCAGGCACTGAATTCATCTGGAGGGCATTTTCCCTCACCGCCTATATAAGAGCCGTTTACAAAAGTTTCATCTGCAATTGAAATACGGCCAAGATAAACACCAAGATTCTGATTTTTAAGCTCTTCCGGCACTGTAAAAGTCTTTTTAAGCCAGATAAAACCATACTGTTTAGGGACAAGAGTTTCGAGATTACCGAGTTTTGCATTATCAAAAGCAGTAAAATCTTCTGAACCCGCATTTTCAACAAGAGAATAAGTCCATCCTTGTGTCAGGTCAATTTTTACATCTTCTTTTTTAGCTTTACAGGATGTTAAAAATACAGCTGAAATAAAAACGAAAGTAAAGGCAGCTGCAATACATCTGATTTTTGAGAATTTTGATTTCATAAAAACCTCTGAATTATGTTATTGATAGCAGTGCATTATAATTGATAGTATTACTATCACTAATATAGCATATAACTAAATCATAGGCAAATGCAAGCAGCCGGAATTTTAATAGAAATAATTTGCAAATACGTATTTTCAGTCTTATAATAATTTTCATAGCATAAATATTATTTGCAAAATGCATCATCAAAAGGAGTTTCTATGGCAAACACAGAACCACGCGTACTGTCCATCATTCTTGGTGGTGGAAAAGGAACACGTCTTTACCCGCTTACAAAAGAGCGTTCAAAACCAGCCGTTTCATTCGGCGGAAAATACAGAATTGTAGATATCCCTATTTCTAACTGTATTAACTCGGGATACAAGAAGATTTACCTTCTTACTCAGTTCAACTCGGCTTCACTTCATCTTCACATCTCAAATTCTTATAATTTTGACCGTTTCTCTGGCGGATTTGTTGAAATTCTTGCTGCAGAACAGACTCTTGAACATTCAGGCTGGTATGAAGGTACTGCCGATGCCGTTCGTAAGAACTTTATTCACTTTAAGACTCAGAAACCAACTCATTACATAATTCTTTCTGGTGACCAGCTTTATAAGATGGACCTCCGTGCATTTATGGATGCCCACATCAAATCTGGTGCTGAAATCACAATCGCTACAACTGCCGTAAACCGCCATGACGCTTCAGGTTTTGGTATCATGCAGATTGATGACCAGAATCATGTAAAAGCTTTTATGGAAAAGCCAAAGCCAGATCTGAACATTGACGACTGGAAGATTCCTGCAGAAGCACGCGGAAGCCTTCCACCAGAGAAGGAATACCTTGCATCAATGGGTATTTACATCTTCAATGCTGACACAATGGAAGAAATGCTTGGCGGCGAAAACGAAAAATACACAGACTTTGGTAAAGAAATCCTCCCTCTCGCCATCGGTAAGAAGAAAATCAGTTCTTATGTATTCGACGGCTACTGGGAAGACATCGGAACCATCCGCAGCTTCTATGATGCAAATATTGCTTTGTGCGAACCAAATCCAACATTCGACTTCTTTGGACAGACACAGCCAATTTATACACACATGCGCAACCTTCCACCTTCAAAAATCAACAAGGCAGACATCAATGCTTCCCTTATTTCTGAAGGATGTATCATTACAGATGCAAAATTCAATAAATCTGTTGTCGGTGTACGCTCAATCATCAATGAAGGAACTGAATTTAACGGCGTAATCATGATGGGTGCCGACTATTACGACACAGAAGAAGAAAAGGCTGAAAACGAAAAAGCCGGTAAACCAAGTACTGGAATCGGTAAAAACTGTAAAATTGCCAACGCAATCATCGATAAGAACGCAAGAATCGGTGATAACTGTAAAATCGGCGTAAGCGGAAAGAAGTACGAAGACGGCGATCACGGCAGCTTCTACAGTGCAGACGGCATTATTGTTATCCGTAAGGGTGCAGTTATTTCTTCTGGAACAGAAATCTAAAACAGCTGCAAGGCGCGCGAGGAATTATGCCTGATATGTACGACAAGCTGGGCGAAATGCTCAACGAAGCACTTGAATCAGGCGAAATTCCTCAAGAAACAATAAAAACAGCCCCTGAACCGGAGGTTAAGTGCTCGCAAAGAGAGCATACAGAAAACGCCTCAGATTCGGGGTCTGATTCTATTAAAAGCAGTTTTAACAAGCTCAATCACCGTATTTTTAAGAAAAAAAAGCAGATTCCTACCGGCGAAGTAATAAAATTGCATAAATATACATATAATATACATTTTTCACCACAAATTCAAAATGCACTAACCACACTAGATATAGTACACCCGTTTACACAAAAAGATATTACAACTGCATATCATAAAAAGCTTAAAGAAGTGCATCCTGATACACAAAACACTATACAATATTCTCATGATGTACAAAATATTAGACAGATAAGTGTTGATGATATAAGGAATTCATATAAAATTTTATGTGATTTCTTTGGTATAAAGTAGAATGTATAGTAAAATAATTTAGACATTACTTATTGTATAAAATATTATACATATAATTTCTCTATACATATTTATACAATCGGCAAGCACAGCTTGCCTCTGAGCCATTTTTTCGATGAACCTAAAGCAACCCTATCGGCTTGCTTTTTAACGGTTCTTCGATTATAGGCTTATTCAATATTTAACTCTTCCAATTTTCTATGTAAAGTCTTACGGCCAATTCCGAGAATGTCGGCTGTTTTTGATTTGTTCCCTTTGTTAGCTGCAAGGTTTTCCTGGATGATGATCTTCTCTGCTTCATCCATTGTTATGCCAATAGGAATTGAAATTACCTTTTCTTCGCCTTGAGCTCTGAGAGCTCTTGGTAAATCTTCCATTTTAATTTCATCACCTGTGCACATTACAACTGCACTCTCAACAGCATTCTTAAGTTCACGGATATTTCCAGGCCAGCTGTATTTTATCATTGCAGATTTTGAAGTCTTATCGAAGCCTTTTATATTTTTCTTATTTTCAATATTGAACTCGCGCAAGAAAGCATGCATTAAAAGAGGTATGTCATCCATGCGCTCACGCAGACTTGGCATCTCAATTCGAACTACATTCAAACGATAAAACAAATCCTCTCTGAAGCGGCCGGCCTTAACTTCATCTTCAAGATTTCTGTTTGTTGCTGCAACAACACGAACATCAACCTCAATAGATTTTTCACCGCCCACTCTTTCAAACTTATGTTCCTGAAGTACACGTAAAAGTTTAACCTGAGTTGCAAGATTGACTTCTCCAATTTCATCAAGAAAAAGAGTGCCTCCATCTGCAAGTTCAAAACGTCCTTTGTGAATTGACTCTGCTCCAGTAAAAGCGCCTTTCTCATATCCAAAAAGCTCACTCTCAATTAAGGTCTCAGAAAGGGCTGCACAATGAACAACAATAAAAGGCTTGTCTGCTCTGTCCGACTGTTCATGAACAGCTTTTGCAACGAGCTCTTTACCGACACCACTCTCTCCTGTAATCAGTACACTCGCTCTAGCCGGAGCTGCTTTTGAAATCATCTGGCGGACTCTGTTTAAAGAGTCGCTCTTTCCGATCATCTCATCTGGACTTTCAGATTTTAAAAGTTTTTCTTTAAGTTCACGATTCTGCTCTGCAAGAATTTTTCCCTGAAGTGCATTTTTTACAATTTTATTTAAGTGGTCCAGGTCAAGTGGCTTAGTCAAAAAATCAAATGCACCAGCCTTCAAAGCTGCGGTTGCATCATCAATACTACCATGACCGGTCAGAACAATAATCGGTATTCCCGGGTAGTCAGTAGTCACCTTCTGCACTACTTCACTGCCGCTGATTCCATCCATTCGAAGATCTGTAATCACAAGATCAATTCCGCCCTGTGCAATTAGCTCAAGACCTTCAGCACCATTGGCAGCCTGCTTTACCTCATAACCTTCCAGTTCAAAATTGTCAGCAAGTCCATTACGAATATTTTCTTCATCATCGATAGTTAAAATAGTCAAAGTGATTTCCTCCTAGCGGCTTTCAGAAGTTAATAGTTTTGTATCTTTCTGCGGAATTGGGAAGGTAATTGTAAAGGCAGTTCCCTCGCCTTCTTTTGAATCAACAATTATTTCACCAGAAAATTCTTTAATAATTTTATACACCATTGTCATTCCAAGACCCGTGCCGTTTGCCTTTGTTGTATAATAAGGCTCAAAGATTTTTGCAAGAGTTTCTTCAGACATTCCACAACCGTTATCAGCAATTGTTATGATGAATTTATTTTCCCGAACAGAATTGGAAATACAGAATTTTGCACCAATTCTGTCACCGATATATTTTGATTTTATTGCAGCCAGAGAATTCTGCGAAATGTTCATTATTACATCACGGAAAAGTTTTTCATCAAGGAGGATTCGTTTTCCGCTTTCAGATGATTTGAAAATTACTTCAATTCCTTCTCTGTTAAATTCCGGCTTAAAGAAAGAAACAAGATTTTCTACTAATTTATCAGGTTCCTTAAGCTGCAGCTGTGCCTTAACAGGACGTACAGCCAGAAGAAAATCCATAACCAGTTTGTTCAAATGATCGATTTCTTCATTTACTATATCAATATGATCTTCAACAAATTTTGGAGCCGGAAGTTTATCATCATTTTCACGGGCCTTAGCAAGAGCTTTTTGAATCAGCTGTATATGAATACTTATTGCACCAAGAGGATTTTTTATTTCATGGGCCATACCTGCTGCAAGATTTGTAAGGTTTGCAAGATTTTCCATTCGGTGAAGAAGAATATCCTGATTTTTCTTTTCAGTTATATCGCGGACAAGAATAACCTTTCCGTTTAATTCTCCTTCAGTTATAAGCGGTGAAATTGTAACTGTAAGAAATCGTACAGAACCTCCAGAAGTTACTGTTGAAAAATCTTCTGAACAGTTGGTAGTATTTTTTTCCATACAATTTCGTAGGAAATTTGAGACATCTTCATCTTCAACATATTCCCAGATTGCATTTTCCGTTCCAAGAATATCTTCAAGTCTTTCAGAAAAAGGAAGCCAGCTTTCTGCAATTGTGTTATATCGAAGAAGTCTGTAATCATCATCAATAATTAAAAGACCTGTTGATAGGGATTCCAGAACAGAGAAAAGGTTTTCATTCTCATCAACTACATCTTCAAGAAGAGAAAGCACTTGTTCTTTTGAAAGTTTTTCGGCTTTCTGCTTAACTCGTTTTACATAGCTGCGCAAAATATACCTCCAAACTGATTATTCAACGCAAACATATCTCTTAAAAGTATTTCCAATGCTGAGGCAGGTGACTGATTATACAAAGTAATATTATCGCTGCAGTTTCGCAGTAATTCCATTGCTTTTGCAGCAGCTTCACTGCCAGCCTGAGTTTTCAGCATAGGACGCATGAAATTTGAAATATTTAGAAGGAATAGTCTGAGTTCAATTCTTGGATAGAACTTTTCACACTTTTTTACAATTTCTTCTATGTTGCAGATCTGGCGACTTGAAACCGAATTATACAATATTCTTGCCTGTGCTTTTATTTCAGATGGAGTAACTGGAAGATAAGTAAGAAGATAATCATGAAGATTTCCCTTAAAATCATCATTATGGAAAACCCTCTCTATAACTTCCAGCTGCTGTTCTTCTGTTCGTTCCAGGAAATTATAGGTTCTTACACGCGAAAGAATTGTCTGCATAATAGCATTTCTTTTTGAAGTAAGAAGAATGAAAACAACATCCTCTGGTGGTTCTTCCAGGATTTTGAGCAGAGCATTTCGTACACTGGTCTGCATTCTGTCTGCATTTTCTATAATAACAGTTTTACGGCCTTCTTCAGATTTTATATGAGCCCAACCTTCCATATTTCGAACCTGATTTATTGGAATCGAATCATACAGATATTCATCTTCGAGCTTCATACACTGCTTTGTAATTTCTTCGCATAACTTTTTAACATTACTAACGTCCGGTAGTTCACGAGGAAAATCAAGCTGTTCAAGGCTTTCGTTAATTTCTTCTATAAGGCTTCCGATTTTATTAAGATTTGTATCCCCTTCCCAAAGAATACCATTAAAACGGAGCGTCAGTTTTCTTACACTTCTTAAAAACAGATATCTGGCAGCATCAATATATTTTGCATTTATAAAATGAGCTTCCGTAAAAGTTTTAGCAGCTGCTGAGATCTCCAGAGAACAGTCTCTAGGTCCCATAACCATAAGATTTGAGCATACAAGAGCCTTATGCTGCAAGCAGGATGGACAGGTACACATCCATTTTCCCTGAGGAGCCTCATGACAGGAAAGAATACGTGCTGTCTCAAGTGCAGCAGTGAGTTTTCCGCTGGCTTCCGGACCTGCAAATAAAATTGCACCAGGGAGTCTGTTATGTTTTATATCAGCTGCAAGAAGTTTTCCCGCTTCCTGATTAACTAGATTTTCAAACATGAGTTCCTATCTCCTCTTTAGAAGACATAAACAGGCTGGATACGATATTAAAGTAAAAGCTTCCATCAAAAATCTTATCTGCATCAAAGAAAGGCTGCGCATTAAACAAAAATATAATAAGTCCAACAACTGCAGCCCCTTCAACCATTCCAAAAATAAATCCTAGAGTACGATCGAGGCTTTTTAATATACTCCACTGAAATACCTTAGATATAATCATCTGTATAAGCTTAATTACTAAGAAAGTAACAACAAAAACTAAAAGGAATGCGATTATATTTGCTGCAAACTGAACTTTGATATCCTTAAGTAAACCTGTTGCTATATCTTTATAAAATATATAGCCTAATATGATTCCTGCTATAAAAGCAATTTTTCCAAAGACATTATCAATAAAACCTTTAATAACTCCAGAAATCGCAAATATAAGAATTATTATACTGAAAATCCAGTCAATAACAGTAAAGCTCATTTTTTCTCTCCTATTTTATCAAAAAGAATCTTTGCAATTTTATTTGCAGGGATTTCTCCTTCTGTCAGCTTTTTTAAGGCTTCTGAATATACAATTCTGTTTTCTTTTTCAATCATTTTTGAAAGAGATTCTTTTAGATGTTCAGAATCAGCCTGCTGCCCCAGAAGCACTTCTGCTGCTCCATGAGATTTAAAGAATTCTGCATTATCAACCTGGTCACCTCTTGTACCATTACCACAAAGAGGAACGAGAACCATCGGTCTATGTAATACAGCAGCTTCCCATATTGAGTTTGCCCCTGCCCTGCTTAAAATAACATCTGCACAGGAAACAACATCCGGCATTTCCTTATAAATAAAATTATATGGTTTATATGAATCGCCATATTTTTCAGAAAGAACTGCAGAACGATTGTCATCTGAATTTAATAATCCAGTCTGATGAACTACAACAAAGTTTTCAGTTAGAAAATCAATATTATCGTATACCAGTTCATTTATTTGACGTGCTCCTGAACTGCCTCCAAGCACAAGAAGAACAGGCTTTGATGTTTCTTTTATTCCCAGGAATTCGAGACCTTTTTGAGGATTGGTATTGTAAAAAACAGGACGAATTGGATTACCAGTAACAACAACTCTTTTCTGCTCAGCTACAGACAGTCTTGCTTTTGTTTCATCATAAGAAACGAACATACAGTCTGCAGACTTAAAATTGAGTCTGTTTGCAAGTCCTAAAGTAAAATCGCATTCATGAGTATAAACAGGAATATGAAGCAATCTTGCAGCAAGACATGGAGGAACACTTACAAAACCGCCCTTAGAAAAAAGCACAGCTGGTTTGTTTTTTCTAAGTATATGATAAGCTGCAAAAAATCCACCTGCAATTCTGAATAAATCAGAAAAGTTCTTTAAAGAAAAATATCTTCTGAGTTTTCCAGAAGGAATGCCATAAAACTTATCAACAGTTTTATTACCATCAGGACCAGTTGCTTTATCAACAATGTTTTTATCCATTCCTTTTGAACAGCCAATCCAGTTAATTGATATATTGTAATTATTTGATTTCGAAATAGCTTTTAATTCATCTGCAACAGCAAGTCCAGGATAAATATGACCTCCTGTACCACCGCCAGTAAAAAAAACAAGATTTTTATTTAATTTCATAGTGTGTCATTTTAACACAGTATTTGCATTTTTTAAAGTCTGTAATTTGAAATTCATTTAATAATTTTTTTTAAAATTTGCCTTATCTGCTATTGACACAAATGAGCATTTTCTATATATTAAGATACATCAACTGAACGCCGCAGTAGCTCAGTTGGTAGAGCGCCGGACTGAAAATCCGTATGTCGTTGGTTCGATTCCAACCTGTGGCACGAAAAGACTTCTGGGAAACCAGAAGTCTTTTTTTTTGCTAAATTACTATTCTATAAGGATTTAGCGGTGACATTTTACTTTTAATGCTGACTTTTTCTTGGCCTTATTTTTAGAAATCTGGATGGAAAAAACGGCGTTTTTGGTAAGCATATCTCGAAAGTTAGCAAAAATGTTAGCAAACTTGTTAGCATGTTCTGGCTTTTAGGTGTGTTTGCTTTGAAAACGAGGAGTTTTTTATGCGTCCATTTTACATTTCTAAAAACAGATATGGCTACTATTCTGTTCGGTTTGTAAATCCTGAAACTGGTCTTATGACCCCTTATAAGTCTACGCATACTGCTGACTATTCTGAGGCCCTTCTTATTGCGGCTCAATGGCACAAGGAAGGAACACCAGATAAACAGGCTCGGCAACTTAATTCGCGGTCTGCTCCGTCCGGATCTGGAATCGATATTAATAAACTCCTGACACGTCTTACTGATTCTGAAGCACTCACATTGTTCAATGCTCTTTCTGTTCGCTTTGGAAATCCCGCCCTTAATTCAACTCCTGTTACAACTCCAATTCCTGCTCCTACTCCGGTAGTAGAAGCTGCGCCTTCTGTTTCTGATCTTCCGAAAAAAGCGAAGGTCATTGTTCACAGAAAAAATGCCCTTGCAGATTCCGGCATGATTCCGCAAGAAATTGCGAACAAATGTTATGAAGCTCTGAACCCAGAATGTAATTTGAACTTGTGCGAGTTCCTTAAGAACTTCTGGGATCCGGAAAAATCTGAGTACATAAAAAATAAACGTGCACATAAAAAGCCTTGCGGAGATTACCACTGTAAAGAAATGCGCGGTATGGTGGACCGTTACTGGCTGCCGTTCTTTGGCGAAGATTTTACTGTTGGTGAATTGACTGAGCAGTACCTCGAAGACTTTCTGCAGGAGCTTGCGAACTTCCGCCATTTGAAAGGTGCGACTATTAACCATGCCCGCACTTGTGGAGCAACCGGATTGAAGTGGCTTAAGAATAAAGGAATTATACACAGTAACCCAATGGCGAATGTTGAGGCCTTTTCTAAGTCTGACGCTACGGCTCGCGGCATTCCTAGTGAGCGTGAAATTAAAGAGCTTTATGAATTGGAATGGGATAACGAAGTTATGTATCTTGCCTTTAATCTTTCTGCTTTCAGTGGTCTGCGCCCAGGAGAGATTTCTGGTTTACAGGTTCAAGATATAGATGCTGAAAAAGATATTCTTACTATCCGCCATAGCTGGCATCGTACCGGATATTTGAAAAGCACGAAAACAAACCTTGTGCGAAAAGTTCCGGTTGCTCATAACATTATCTTACGGCTTTTGGTCCAGGCTCAAAAGTGCCCTGGTGCTAATGCAGAATCTTTTGTTTTCTGGTCCAAGGCAAATGATTACAAACCGTTCCTTCCGCAGTATTATGATGACGGATTCTTTAATGCTCTTCACAGAATTGGAGTTTCGGAAGAAGAACGCAAAGAACGTAATATAGACTTTTACAGCCTGCGACATTTCTGTGCAACTTATCTTGCAAATATGACTGACATGAGAAACGTTCAGGCAGTTCTTGGACATACAACTCCTGCAATGACTAAGCATTATGCTGATCATATGACGGACGAGCACTTTAATTCTATTCGTGAAATCTTTGAACAGAGCCGTCTTTCTATCATAAATGCTGCATAAAAGCGGTTATATTTTCCCATTGGTTAAAAATAATTAACCTCCGCAATTTTTTTTCAGCTTTATACTAACCTCAGAAACTTAAGAAACGAGAGGTTTGTGTATGGCTGAAAATGAATTGCAGGATGAATCAGAAGCTTATACAGCTGATGGATTTCCTAACATATTAAGCATTGATATGGCGGCTAAATATCTGACCATAAGTAAATGCTATCTCTATGCTCTTGTAAAAGGCAGTTTTATTCCCTACACAAAAATTGGTAAACGCATTGTATTCCGCAAGTGTGATTTGTTTAACTGGCTTGGTATGAATGTCGTACAGCCTAAACATTTCTTTACTGAGGAGGAAGAGTTTGAATTTGAAGGATGAGGACGAACTGCTTGATAAAATTCGTGACATGTTCCGTAACGGAATAAAAATTGAACACGGGGATTACACGGTGACTGTAACTGTGAACCATGGCCACCCTGTAAGAATACAGGACTGCAACAGACGTGATGTTGCTTTTTATCATAACCAGAAAGTTGTGATTGAAAAATAGACCATAAGGCAAGGAGGATTTTTGGTGGGAGAACAAGTTGCTGAACTACCAACCGGCAAACTTGATAACACAGAAAACTTAAAGTCCTGGGAAGTACGTTTACCAGAAGAGTCTTCCAAGGCCTTTAAGGCTTTCTGTCTTTACCGTGCTATGGGCTACAAACGAAGCATTAAAGCTTGTATGGAAATGCACGGTATTGAGCCGAAGAAGTACGGCTCCTGGGCGCGTTATGCACGACTGTTCCGTTGGGATGAACGTGCTGCTGAATACGACGCATACATTGCAAAGGAGATTGAAAGAGAATTACTGGCTGAACGTGTTGAACGTAAGAAACGCCAGATGGAAATGCTGAACGGCTTTGATGAGCTTGTTGCTCAGAGAATTAAAACATTGAAGCCGGATGAATTAAATGCTGACGGCGCAATGGATTTGCTTGAGCGTTCTGCAAAGCTTGATTCATTTATTACAGGTGCTGATAAAGAAAATGCAAAGCCGGTCCAGGGAGAACTGGCAATTACTTTTGCAGATTCTTTTAAGGATTTATGAGAGAGCTTTTTAAGCCGACAGCTGTACAGAAGAAAGCCCTGGAACTGCTTAGTAGTTCTGCGAAACACATTCTGCTTTTTGGCGGTTCACGTTCGGGAAAGACTACGGTTCTTGTAATGGCTATTATCTTTCGTGCCTGCCGTTATCCAGGAAGCAGACATCTGATCTGCCGCTTTCGTGCAAAGGATGCTCGAAGTTCTGTACTGCATGAAACGCTGCTACCCTGGCTGAATAAAACTATCGGAGCTTCGAACTATAAAGCGAATGTTCACGATGGTCTTATTACTCTCTGGAATGGTTCTGAGATTTGGATTGGCGGTCTTGGAGATAAAGAACAGGTTGATAGGATTTTGGGCCACGAGTATGTGACGATTTACTTTAACGAAGTAAGTCAGATTTCTTACTCTGCGATTACTACAGCTTACAGCCGATTGGCTATGAAAGTTGAAGGCTGCAAGAACAAGTTCTTTTATGACTGTAACCCATGTAGCCCGATGCATTGGGCATACAAAGTTTTCATTCGAAAAATTGAACCTCGAACGGATGAAAAACTAAACAAGCCGGAGCTTTACGCTTCTGCAGTTTTGAACCCGATGGATAACGCTGAGAATCTTGATGAAGATTATATCAGCGACATCCTGGACAACATGCCGGAAAAGCAGCGTGCAAGATTCCGTGACGGTCTATGGGTAAAACCAGACGGCTCTGTTTATGAGAAGTTTGAAGAGTCTATGATTCTTCCACGCAACAAGCTTCCGAAGAAGTTTGATAAGTTTACCGGCGGACAGGATTTTGGCTTACATATTGCAGCCGTAAAAATTGGCTGGCTTGGAGAGAAAGTTTATGTTATCGCTGATTTTGGTGGCTTTAATATTACGACAAAAACCAGTGTTGAGCAGCAGACTGCGAAAGACTGGTACAAAGAAAGTTTCGTTACCTACTGTGACCCGGCAGGTGGCGAAAGAATACAAGAGATTCCAGGCGGCGTGAAAGCGAATAACTCTGTGGATGCAGGAATTGATTACATAATTGCAAAGATTGAACGTGGACAGTTTTTTGTTTGCAAAGACTGTACCGGAGTTCTTGGGGAGATTTGGGATTATTCCCGCGACGAGAATAATCAGATTATAAAAGTTAATGACCATTACATGGACGCTATGCGATACGCAATTTTTAGTGCCGTAACCAGTGGCGTTGTAATGGTCTAACAGAAAAGATGAGAGTCTTTTGAAATTATTACACCGATTTTTTGGTTAAAGGCTTTCAGATAATTACGGATAAATAAGGTATACAGAAAAGTGAGTTTATTCAGAAAGAAGCAGCAGAAGCAATTGCAGAGTTTCAATCAACTCAATAGCGAGGATGTGGCTGAAGATTTTAGTGTCAGGGAAAAGAAAACCTGCACGGATCCATATTTGCAGCATGCCTGGGTTTCTGTGTGCATCGATATTTTAACTCGTAATGTTGCGAGAGCTGAATTCGAAGTTCGTAAAAACGGAACGGTTGAACGTGAAACGTCCCTAGCAAATCTTTTTAGATATCCAAATAAAAATCTGAGCCGCTTTGATTTATGGAAACAGACTTGTGCCTGGTGGAGTCTGGACGGTGAAGCCTTCTGGTGGTTCGGGGAAAATTATGTCTGTGGAATTCCAACTGAAATATACATTCTTAATCCTCGTAATATGCAGCACGTTGTGAATGATGGAAAAATTACTAAGTGGGTCTATACAGAAGAAGTCAGTGGACGGCCACTGATGATTCTTCCAGATGAAATAATTCATTTTAAGGACTGGAACCCATGGAATGTTTACAGGGGCGTAAGTCCGCTGGTAAGTTTGGGGCTTGAGGTTGAACAGGATTTGCTTGCGGCAAAGCAGAACACAGGCTTGCTTAAAGAAGGAGGCGTACCGAAAGGATTACTGAAAACGGACCAGGTATTAACAGAAGCTGAAGCAGAACTTTTAGCTAGAACCTGGGACAGAAAGTATGGCCGCGGCATGAAGAATCGTGTTGCTGTGTTAGGTAAAGGCACAGAGTATCAGCCGCTTACTTTTAGCCCTGATGTTCTGAAACTTTATGATATGAAAAAATGGAATCTTTATACTCTTCTGGCAAAATACGGCATTCCGCCACGAGTGGCAAATATACAAGATTCCAAGAGCTCTTTAAGTGGCACGGATACAGAAAACCAGCACCGTGCATTCTGGAACTTTACGCTGATACCTCTTCTAAGAAACTTTGAACAGATTCTTGAAGTGCAGTTTTTCAGAAGATTTAATTTGTCGGAAACCGGCGAGTTCAATCTTAATTCCATTCCCGAGTTGCAGGAATCGGAGGACGCCCAGAGCAACCGGGATATCGCTGAGATTAATGCAGGTCTCAAGACGATAAATGATGTTTTGAGACAACGGGGAGAAAACGAAAAGCCGTGGGGCGACATCTGGTATAAGCCCTCTTCTCTGACTGCAGTTGATTCAGAAAGTACTAAGGAGTCAAAAAACTAATGAAAAATGTTTTTATTTCAACTACCGATGAATGCGCAAGAGAAATAATTAAATGTTCAGTTAAAAAAGTTTTTCCACAGGCACAGGTTATTTATGACATGAATGACACTGAGGCTTTGTATCATTTAAAGTATGACGCCGGCAATGCAATCTTTTTTGACAGATTGTATATGAGTTATGTATTGAAGTTCAATATTGCGGCTTTGAAAACTATGAATGAGAGCAACAAAATCTACTTCTGTGAATCTGGCGATTGTTCTCCATATTTTGGCATAAGGCTTTATGACCTGAAGGTTGACGGCTTTATGAGCAATATCGAAAGAGTTGATGACTTTGTAAAAAAACTCAAAGTTATCAGCACTGGAAGACCTTACTTCCAGCAGGAAGTTTTTGACTATCTTGAAAATCGACATGTACGCAAAAATGAACGAAAAGCAATTACTGAGGTAACTGATTTGGAATATCAGATTGGACTTTTACTTGGACAGGGATATCAATTAAAAGATATCAGTGACCGTCTGCACATTTCGTTGAGTGCTGTAGGAAATCATATTCACTGGCTTAAGAAGAAAATTGGCTATAAGTGTATGAATGACTTTGCAATTCTGAATAAGCAGATGGAAAAATTTAATTTAAGGAGCTGCATTTGATAGTCAAAGTTGATGGTATTGAAAACAAAGAACTTGGATGCCGTGAAAAGCTTTTGAGTTTCTTAAAAGAAAATACACACGGCGGAAAAGTTTCGCCGCAGGTCGAAGTTTTCAAAAGCATTGATGTACAGAAAGATTCATTTCATTGGGTAATGAGTACCTTTGATGTGGACCGTGATTTTGAAAAAGTAGATCCAACCGGATGGAACTTGAAGAACTATCTTGCGAATCCTGTAATCCTCTGGAGTCATGATTACACTATTCCGGCAATCGGCTATGCCGAAAACGTAAAAGCCGAAACAGTCCTGGAGGGAGATATTGTATTCAACTCAAAAGAGTTTGACGAGTTCGGATGGAGTATCGGCCAGAGAGTTAAGGCCGGAGCTTTACGCTGTGGCTCAGTTGGATTTATTGCGGAGGAAGTTGAATTCCTTGAAGCAAAAGACCGCGAATGCGATCTGATTTTCAGAAAGCAGGAGCTTCTGGAATTTTCTATTTGTTGTGTTCCAGCAAATCCTTTTGCCAGGAGCGGAGAGAAACGGCTTGAGATAACGGAAGTAATTCAGGAACCAGAAACACTTTCGTTTTATGACAGATTGAGTAAAGGCCTGGCACGGGCTTAGAAGTGCACAATAAAAAAAAGAGGAAGCGCAGCTGCAACTGCACTTCCTCAAATCACCAATAAGCTTAAGGGGGCCAATTGATGAATGAAGTAATTGTATCACTTCAGCAGAAATTAGAGAACATGAAAACTCTTGTTCCTACTGAAGCTGCAACACCTGAACAGATTTCAAAGTATTTCAACGAAAACGAAGAAATCATTGCAGGTATTTTGAAGGCTGCTGACAGTCAGACAACTGCCACAACATCAGAACTTGAAGGAATTAAAGAAGCTGTAAAAGAGCTTCGTAACCTTATGCGCAAAGCTGATGCCGAAATGAAACCACTCTCTTACAGAGACGTTTGTTACAACCTCGGTAAAGCTTTGTGTGCTGCCTGGAACAAGGATGCACAGACTCTTGGAGAACTCAAGTTCTGTCCTAACATCAGAGCTGAAAAATGGAACAATCCAAAAGACTTCAGCTGGGAAACCGGAAAAGGCTTTGTGCCATCTAAAGCTGTTCTTGGTGAGCCAATCGGAAACCTCGCCAACAATGACCAGTATCTTATCAATCCAATTTACGAAGAGACTATCATGCAGGAAGTTGCAAAACAGTCTCAGATGATGAACCTCGTAACTCATCGCCCGATGAGCGGTCCATCTATTTTCATTCCAGAACGTGACCGCGGCGGCATCGAGCTTAAATGGCTGACTTCTTACGGTCAGAAAATCGATGCTACAAAATCAAACATGCCAACAAGAACAGAACTCAAAGCTTACACACTTGCAGGCTATGTTCCATTCTTTGACGAGTTCGGAGAAGATGTTTTTGTGGACCTTGGAAAGATGTTCCTCGAAGATTTTACAGAGGCATACGGACAGGAGTTTGACCGCCAGTGCTTGATTGCGGATGCAGATCCATTTACAGGAGCCATCAACATGACTCATGCAGAAAAGCATGCAATCTCAGGTACAGATGTATCTTCTCTTACATATCTCGACTTCAGAGCTGCAGAACTCAAAGTTGAACCGGAAGAAAGAAAATACTGCAAGTGGATTTTGAACGAGACTGTTCTCAACCACATTGCAAACATTCAGGACGACAACCACAATCCAATCTGGAGAAAGCCAGGCGACGGAATGCCAGGCCGCATTGACGGATATGACGTTGTGGAATCAAGACTGATGCCACAGCTCGCAGACATCGAAGCTGACAACGTGATTGCCATCTTCATGAATCCAAAAAGAATCATTCACGGAAACCGCAAAGGAATCGAAATCAAGAGATTTGATGAAACAACAGAATCTCTTGAATACGGAGAGCTCTTTATGCGCTTCAGAAAGCGTGACGGCTTCCTTGTTACAAGACCTGCCAAAAACATGGTTCTTCTCAAAACTGCAGAAGAATAAGTTTAATACCAGAGAGCAATATATATTGCCCTTTGGAAAGCGGGGGCGAAAATTCCCAAACCGAAGTGAAGACAAATGCAAGGCTGCGTAGCACCCGAAGGGCTTGGCCTTGCATTTGACTGAACGAAGGTTATAATGGCCTTTGCCCCGCTTTTCCGAGGAAAGAGATTTGAAACCATTTACCTTTGAAGAGCTTCAGAAAATATTAGAGCTTAATGCAAACGAAATTGATACTGACATTCTTATCTTTAATGCTTCACTTTCTTACGTTGAAAATCTTTTAGGCTACCAGCTTGAAGACAAGAACTACAATGAATTACAAACTGTAAAAGACTGTCAGGTTTTCACAGACCATGAAAATATTTCTGAGATGATAAACATCATCGATATGAACACAAAGCTTCGTGTACCAAACTGTGTAATAGACGGACAGCGTATAATCCTTCTTGATCCTAAACTTGAAGGACATGTACTGTTCCTGAATTACAATGCAGGATTCCTTGAAGATACATTACCAGCAGATTTGAAGGAAGCAATCATTAAACTTTTCATCTTGAAAAAGAAAGAGTTTTTGAAACTGCAGAATGATCCGGAAACTACTGCCTTTGAAATACCTGCAGATATTCAATCTGTAATCAATATACATAGAAGAAAACGGTTATGAAAAGCTTTGAAAATGTTTATTACGAACTGGAAGAACTGTTTATACATCAGCTTCCTTTATATATAGACAAGATTAATAAGGAATACAATGATGGAATAATTTTAAAAAAATTTGAAAATCGTAAACTTGAAGAAGACTGTATAAAACTTCCGAGTTTTAAGTTTAACCTGAATGAATCTGAATACTCTGAGAAAGATAGAATTATTGAAAATACAATTTTTACTGTAAGTTTTGAAATTAAACTACAGGAAAATGAAAAACTCAAAATCATCACTCTTTACAGATATTTAGAAGCTATGCAGAAAATGATAGAAGAAACTGATTCATGTTTTATTTATCATTTTTTTGAATTAAAAGAAAACTTACTTAAAGTAAAAATAACCTTGTAAGAAGACTTAAATAATAGAACGATTTATACAAAGGTGGTATAATATATATATGGCACAGAACATTGAACACACATATACAAAAAAAGAAGTTGAAAATTTACTTGAAGCTTGTCTTAATAAAACCTTAGGTGAAATCGATAAAAATCATGTATTTGACAAGACAAAGACAAATCCTAAAATTACAGGAATTGCTGGTGATGTAATAGAACAGTCAGTATTCGGATATGAAGCAAACAGTGATTCTTCTCCAGATTTAAACATTGATGGAATATTAACTGAGTTAAAAACAACAGGTATACGTGTTTCAAAAAAGAATAAAAAACAATATCAAGCAAAAGAACCTATGTCTATTACTGGAGTTTCTCCGAATATAATTATTAATGAAGAGTTTGAAGATTCTCGATTCTGGCATAAGTTAGCACATCTTCTTCTTGTTTATTATTTGTACGCTTCAAATAAAACAGTTCTTGCTGCTGAATATGCTAACTTCTTTGTAAAAGGTTATCAATTTCTTGAGTTCTCTGAAGACGATAAAAAGATTTTGGAACAGGACTGGCTTATAGTACGCAATTTTATTCGTTCATTGAATAAGAATGAAGCGTTATACCCTGAGATATCACATCTTAGAGATAAACTTTTATTTATTGATACAGCTCCAAAATGGCCACATCCTCCAAGATTCAGATTAAAGAGAACTGTTGTTTCTAATATTGTTCAGAAACATTTTAATGGGTCTCTCGAACAGCTGCCAAAAACTTATGATACATATGCTGATATTGATAAAGCTTGCCATGAAATAACACAAAAATATAAGAATAAGACAGTAGCTGAATTAGCTGATGAGTTCGCAATTAAAGGAAAAATAACCAAAGCAATAGGCGAAAGGCTTACAGTAAATATGTTCGGTGGTAAAGCTAAGAAAATGCAGAAAATCGATCTTTTTAGTAAAATCGGCTTACTTGGAAAAACAATTGTACTTACGGAAAAAGGAAAACGAACAGAAGATATGAAACTTTTTCGCATAAATTTTGATGAAATTATAAATGAAAATGAAAAATTTACAGACTCGATGTTTTATGACTATTTTAATGAAAATCAACTTTTGTGTATAATATTTGAAGAACACGATTCTTCTGATTTTAGTAAAAATACTTTCCTTGGATTCAAGAGAATTTCTTTCTCAGATGATTTTATTAATTTATATGTACAATCTGTATGGCAGAGAATAAGAGAGCTTGTAATATATAAAGAATTAAAAAACGTTGTTTGTTTAGATAAAAATGGTAATCCAATTATAAATAAAACTGGAGTTGAAAAGTCGGCTCCTAATTTTCCGAAATCTTCAGAAAATGTAATATTTGTTCGAGGTGACAGTGGAAATTCAAAAATGAAAACTGAAACTGTAAATGGAATAGAAATGTATAATCAATATATTTGGATAAAAGGCAGTTATATGGCAAAAAAACTGGATGAAAAAGAATTTATCTAAAATGTCTAGCTAAATCTTGATCCTTTTTGGAAAATCGGATATATTTTAATTATGTGTATGCAAAAAACTGTCTGCGAATTATTCGCTGGGGTTGGCGGTTTTAGGTGCGGCCTCAATTCAATTAAAAATAAAGATTTTACTCCCTCTTCAGAAACTTGGAAAACTGTATGGTTTAATCAGTGGGAACCTGGTAAAAAGAATCAGTGGGCTCACGACTGTTATGTAAAACACTTCGGTACAAGCCTTGATTTGAATGGCGAAGATACAACTAATATAGATATTTCAGCAGTAGATAAAAAAGCAATTCCAGACCATAACCTTTTGGTAGGTGGATTTCCATGCCAGGATTATTCTGTCGCAAGAAGTCTTAACGGTGAAAAAGGAATTGAAGGTAAAAAAGGTGTTCTCTGGTGGTCTATTTGGGATATCCTTAAAACTAAGAAATCGCCTTTTGTACTTCTTGAAAATGTAGACAGACTTTTGCTTTCCCCTTCTAAACAGAGAGGCCGTGATTTTGGAATCATTCTTTCTTGTTTGAACAATGAAAATTATGTCGTTGAATGGCGTGTTGTAAATGCAGCTGAGTATGGAGAAGTCCAGAGACGTCGCCGTACTTTTATTTTTGCATATAAAGCAGACACCAATTTTGCAAAATCCTTGAATCTTTCAAAAGACACAAATCTTGTTTCTGAGATTCTGGAAACTAAAGGATTCTTCGCTAAGTCATTCCCCGTAAAAAAGATTGATATTGCAAAGATTAATACAACAGATATTTCCAATGATGTTGCAAACGTATCTGACACTTTTAGTTTTGACTTCTGTAATTCTGGTATCATGTTTAACGGAACAATCTATACGGTAAAATCAACTCCAGTTGCATTTAAGTCTGAAACAATTGGCGACATTATTGAAAAGGAAACTGTTGATCAGAAATATTTTATTCCGAATGAACGTCTTTATTTTACAGACCCAGCTAGCACTCATTCTGATGAAACAGAAACAGAACTTCCTGCAGAAAGCCGTCACACCTGGCAATATATTAAAGGTGCAAAAAGAAAATATCGTACTGCTGCAAATGGACATAAATATATTTATTCTGAAGGTGCTATTCCAATGATTGATGAATGGAATAAACCTGCAAGAACTATGCTTACAAGCGAAGGTAGTTTTAACCGCAGCACTCACATTGTAAGAGACTTCACAAATCAGCAGATTCGAATCCTTACGCCTAAAGAAACTGAAAGAATTCAGGGATTCCCTGATGATTGGACAAATACAGGTATGCCTGAAAAATTCAGATATTTCTGTATGGGAAATGCTTTAGTGGTTCCTCTTATTTCTAGGATGGAAAAAAACATTGAACAAATTTTTGTGGATGAACCGTAAATCCATCTTCATATATTAATGAGGCAAGTAATAAAAAGATGTCAACTGTACAGGTAGGTGATGAGTTTGAAGCTAAGGTTTTCCGTCTTTTTTCTATTCTTTTAAAAGAAGGAAGTCTATTTGTTCCTCCTAATTCAAATATATTTCAGAAAAAGAAATATTATTCAGATCAAAGAAAAGATGATATTGTTTTTGATATAGCTATAGAATCATATATACCTGGTAGTTTGGAACCCTCATTAATCATTTTTATAGAATGTAAGCACTATAAAGAAAAAGTACCTATTAGTGACATTGAAGAATTTCATTCTAAAGTTGAACAAATCGCACCCAACGCTAACAAAGCTATTTTAGTTACAAATAGTTCTTTTTCAGAACAGGGTATAAATTTTGCAAAAGCAAACCATATTGCTTTAGTTCGTATTTTTGATGATGATAATATTAATTGGCTTTTGCCAAGAGAAGTTACAGGTTCAATCACATATAAGGAAATTGAATCTGCAGAACAAGAAATCTTATATGCACTTTGTGAAGATGAATATAAAATAATAAATAATTCAATCTTATATTTTAATGGTTACCCAATGTATGATTCTATTGGTTTTATAGAATCTATCTATAACTACGGTGATTATCATAGTCATAACAAGAATAACATAATTCTTGAGAAATTATATCAGAATGACATTACCTTACCAGAAATTGATTTTTTAAACGATTCTACATTAATCTCTATCGCCAATAATTTTAGACAAACACTAATTGATAAATATCTGATTAATGAATCAAATATTGAAACAAAAGTATTTATTGAATATTTAAAAGATTATTATGATTTTTCAATTGATTTTGTTGATGAGCTAAATTTAACACAACCAATTCGTTATTTGGCATATGTGGATTATGAAAATAAAAAGATTTATATCTTAAATGAAATACTCAAATATGAAAATCGATTAAGGTTTACATTAATTCACGAAATAAGTCATTTACTTTTACATGAAAAATTGCAACAAATATTACTAAACAATAAAACCCTTATTTTACTCCCAGAATCAAAAAAAGCCCGGGTAGAAATACAAGCCAATAAATTGACATCTTTTATTCTTCTTCCTCCTAAAGAACTTATGACTGAATTGAATTATTTAATTCAGAAATATAAATTAAATAGCAACCGTGGTTATTTCATTTATCTCGATTCACAACCATGCAATATTTCTCAATGGAATTACATTTCTACTCACTTATCTAATAAATTTGGTGTATCAAAAGATGTAATTAAGAGAAGACTAAAAGAAATAGGTTTCCTAAAAATTGAGGAAGAACAAATAAAGTCTTTTGGTAACTTTTAATTATAATAATTTAACTCAAAAGAAACTTTTTAGTATCCGTATTGTTATACTAAAACTAAAAATCTTTTGTACTAGCCTATTGGTATTGAAAACATGTCTTTACGATTTTTATCTAATGGAAAACGCCCCATTATATAATTACTTGCAGGTTGTTTATCTGAATATAAAATAATATTCAAACGTGATAAATCAATTTCGAAACAAACATTGTTTAAATCTTGTGTGAATATTGAAGCGTATGAAGACTGGTTTCTTTTTGGAAAAGCTTTTTTATATTCTATATTATATTCAGGTTCAAACCATTTTATCATTGAGGCTTCTATGTATGTTATTTTTTCTTTATCAGGAATTGGAACAGCTCTTCTTTCAGAACATTTTTTTAAGGATTCATCCAATCCGATTGTTGCATCTTTTGTAGGTGCACCCATTGCAGAAATATAAAATAAATTTAAATCAAACTCCACAAATAATATAAAAATTTCTGAGTTATAATCTTTAGAAAGAACATCACTTAAAATTTGCTGAAGAGTACCATGTTGTATCAACCTATCATAGGCATCTCTTTTGAATTTATTTCCATATGATTGTCCTATATACATAACTTTATAATATGATTCAGGTATCTTTTCAGAAGAATAACTACAAAGTTCATTAAACAAAAAAGAGGATTTGTCATAATAATTCATTCGTTTACCATTATTAAAAAGATTAAAGTTCATTCCATTATTAATGATTTCCCATGATAGATTTTCTTTTACTTCTGAATTAACTGGTGTTTGGAAAGAAACTTTTTTGTCTGGGCAACCTTTAATACAAAAATCGTATTTTATATTGTTATCATTTTTTTCAATATTAGTTAAAAGAATTCTTGGACGTTTAAGAATTATGTAATGATGATAGTTATGCATTTTTATTTCTTTTTTAACTTCTTCATCTTTCAATGAATCAGGAGTCAGAATACAATTATATATAGAAACAGCACTAACAGTTTCTTCTATGGCATATTTCGCCTTAAGTTTTTTTGACATTTTTTACTCCATTTTTTTAATATTAATAAAAAGATTTATTCTCCAAACTCTTCTAGATTAGCAGCTGTATAAACTGTCTTAGCTTTGCCGTTTACATAAGTTTCGCTTACCAAGATTGTTTGGCCTCTTTTTTTTGTATAAAAGTCAGAAGTCAATTTTTTGAAATAAGCTCTACGGGAGTGAGACATAACAGTTCTTGTTGAAGAGGCTTTTATCATTTCATCGACTTTTTCTGCGATGATAATATTTCTTGCATTTACAGCTGTATATTCTTCTTTGAGATTTTTAGGTGGTCCATCTTCTATGCACTCGGGAAATGTGTTTAAATATATCAATGTATTTACAGCTAACTGAAAATATTCAACAACTTGCTGTGCAGATTCAGAATTATCTTTTACAAGAGTTTTATAATCTTCTACAGAAATATAACCAGGATTAGAACCAACAAGCCAGGTAAACACAAGCTTCTTAGTTTCCGGATTATATGTAAAACTGAATGCATATCCTTTTTCTTCAGATTCATATGGAATATGTAAACCGAAATCTAACATCTTTTCTTTTTCGCCGGTTTTAATGACATGTCCTAAAGTTGTTAATGCACCTCCATCTATTTCTAATCCCATTTCATAAATAGTTTGCATTAATCCATCAAAATCTTTTATTGGTAAACTTTGCAAAAAATCGCGTAATGATTTATCTACAAAAAAAAGATGCATAAAATCTTTTTGAGTATCAGCATAGAACATATCACTAATTAAGATATTTGCTTGTACAGGTCTACCATCGGGAATAAATGGATTTGTAATTTGAGGAGTCATCCAAGTCCAAATAAATTCTTTTACACTTAAATCTTTATTTCCTTTTCTTGCTTTTTTATAAGCTTCTCTGAGAACATAAAGAGGTTCGCTATACCAGATTTTTTTACCCATAATGTAACCCTTTTCAAAATCTAATTATACCATAACTCTTATTAGTCACAAAATAATAAAATAGTGGTATAATCATTTTTAGGAGTTTGTATTAATGAAAAGAATATTATTTTTTCTATCTATTCTTATACTAAGTGCATATACAATTTATGCCGAAACATGGACAACCTTAAAGGAAAGAACAATAAAACTGCAAACTATAAGCATAAGTCAGAGTGATACAGAACTCGTTACACTTGCTGCAGCAACTACATATCAAGATGGTGTAATAATTTTTTATTGCCATGCAGGACTTAGAGAAAAAGAAATATTAATGTCAGTTTATAATTTTGTTGAAGAAGAATTAATAAATCATTACATAGATGTATTTAAGACTACATCAAATATTATAAATGATTTCAAAAATGAAGAAATTGTATATCCTATTAATTTTGAAACTGATCCTTTAGATAAATCTGGGATCCTCCCTTGTTCTAGAGTACATTTATACCTTGGCTCATACGTTGATAAAGTTGCAGGTGATATATTAAAAAAGAAAGGAATAAAACCTACCGAAGTTCCAGAAAAACCAATACCATATAACCGAATGAATCAAATCATGAATAAATATAAAATTAAGGTTTATGAAGAACAACCAAAAACACAGCAACAGGAACCAACACTTACTATTGAAACAGAACCTGAAAATATATCACCAAATACAAAAATTGAAGCTGAAAACAAATCAACTAAAACAGAACCTGTAATAACACAAGAAAAAGAATCAGTAGCCACAACAGAAGAAAATAAACCTGAACATGATATTACAAGCTTATCACTTATGGGTGGAATTTCTTTACAATTAAAACCCATTATTGATTTAAAATTAAGGATATTTTTAAGCAAATATACATTTGTAGTTTTGCAAGTTGGTGGAACACCTGTTAATACAGAAGGAGAAAAGTTTATATCATTTCCTCTCATACCACAGGGGACAATTGGATTTGGTGGATGCTTTACACCAATAGAAGCATATAAAATGAACATTTTTGGATATGCATCTGCTGGTATTGCATATTCAAAACTTAAAGGCGGATATATCAAAGATGGAATATACACTGACTCCTCTTTGTATTTTATGCTTAGAGCATGTGCAGGTATTGATTTTCCTATTACTGAATATTTTTCAATAAGTATACAAGATTGTTTCGACTATTTAATAAATTTAGGATTTACAGATTCTATCAGTGCAGGAATTACGCTAAAATTTTAGGAGAGTATTATTATGAAACAAGTTATATTTTTTATTTCTATACTAATTTCAATTTTCTTCATTACAGCTTGTAGTAATGCTTACCCAGACATTACAAATGCACCTTCTATTTCAAATCTTAATTATCAATCAGGTGGATATTTAAGCTGGGAAGCAATAAACAATGCTTCTTCCTATAACATTTATATGATTGATAAAGATAATAAAGCAACATTAATACAGACTTCAAATAAGACAGAAGCATTTATTAAATATGCTTCTGTGGAAGTTGCAGTTTCTGGTATAATAAATGGAAAAGAAACTTATTTATCTGAGAAGTCAAAAGCGAACAATCTTTGGTGGACAAAGGTAACATGCAATAAAATTGACTCTGGATATTCATTAACTTGGAATGCAGTTCCTGGTGCTGAAGATTATGTATTAATTAGTAAATATAAATCAGAAAGCGGAATGAATTATTCAACTACAAATGATGCATGTGAATATAGTACAAAGGATTTAACTGAGTACCATAATCAACCAGCAGTACCAGGCTCATGGAGTAATACAACGTTAAGTAAAAAATGCAAATCATTAAATACTACGAATAACAACGCTATTTATGATGGAAATTATTTTACAAGTTCATATGCAAAATATATTCATTTGTATGCAAAGATTGGAGATACATATTATTGTATCTCCGATAAAATTAATTTAAAATAATTTATATATAAATATTAATTAAATTATTTAACTTTCTCTGTTTTAAACATCGTTTCAGACATATTACCATTCTCATCAACCCAATAAGACATAGTTTTAGGTATACATATTTTTTCTAACTGAATAAACGAGAATTTTTGAATATCATTTATAATTACATTCCAATTTTTATATAGTTTTTGTAAATGTAAACTACCATCCTTAGTTGAAGAGACAGCAATTAATGATTTCTTAAAATCTCCATTTGCAAAAAAGATACGATCTATACTAATACACTTTCCGATTGCATTATTATAAACAAATGCCAGTTCATCAGGGCTCAAAAAGTTTTCCATATATACTTCAATTTGAGATAAAATATTTAAAATTCTTAAACTTGGAAATGGATGCTTTTCTGAATAGAAATTTTCTAAATATGTTTTAAATTCAACTGAATTATTATCAAAATTAAATAAAATATTTAAAAGATACATAGAACAAATAATATCTTGTATTTCATTTAAGAAAGGAATACAATCATTTTTATCTAATTTGTTTTCTTTTATAAGATCAATTGTATGATTAATAAAATAATTTAACGTGAGGAATATTGCATTTGTATCAGCATCCAACTCTATAGTTTGTAAAAGAAAATTTTTCTCTTCATCATCTTCTTCAAAGTGCATTTCATTTTCACTACAATAAATACCAATTTTATTTAAATAACCACAATGTCCACGTTCTAAATGAGACAACTCATGAGTAATAACGAATATTATAATATACTCAAATAAAGAATTAACAAGATTATTTGCTTCAGCTTTTGTATATATATCAAATATTTTTATGGATGGTTCTGCATATATTAATTTTTCAATAATATCCCTCAGTAAAGTAAAAAACTCAGAAGGAAATGCTATAATACCATTACCTTTATTATCTAAAAATGTAACCGCATTTATTTCACGCCCTTCATAAAAATATAACTCATATTCTTTTTTCCCAAGAATGCCAGGAAAATTATTTTTGCAAAAGATGCGCAAATTATTTAATTGATGATTATTAAAATTAATAGTATCTAAATTTTGTGGATTGTCGATTGAATAAAAAAATTGAACATCTTTATAAATAAACTTTTTCATAATTTATTATATATTTAAATTCTAAAAAAATAAACATGCATATTTTCCCACTAGTTAAAAATAATTAACCTCTGCACTGTGCATTCTGGGCTTACACTGTTGCTATGAATGTACAAGGCAGAGATTGCACACTGACGGTTGCAAAAGACGGTGAATTAATTCCATTACCATACAGCGAGGAAACTGTAAGACAAACGTCGAAAGGCTACTCACTGCCTGGATGCATTGGCGAGAGAAACAGGGAATTAACTGTAGTTACTGAAAAGATTATTGAAGGCTGTTTTATTACACGCCTGGAATATCTTAATGTGCTGCCCCTGTTTCTTTTGTTTTTTAACTGTAATGAAAAGTTTGATCTTTATGCTGACCGTATATTTGAAAAAGTAATTTACAAAAATGTTTTACCAAAGAGCTTTGAACTCCGTGGTGAAAATCACGAAGCTTTCAAGTTGCGACTGGATGTAAAAAACTCTTCTTCATCTTTTGTAGATTCCTGGTCGGTGAACACACCCTCTTTAGAATGGGAACAGAGGCGGACATATTTTTTTGATGGCCACTGTGTTATAGCCGATTTGAAAACGCTGCCTTTAATATACCGTTTTGAACTGAACGGAAGTTTTACAGAAAAGACAAATTACAAAATCAAACTATACTTTCCTCTTAGTGAAGAACACTATCCTGTAAATGATAAAATTGAAAAGCTTAGTATTGTAATCGACCACAATGATGGCATATCTCTTGATTTATACGACTTGGAACCAGTAACAGATTTATGTGATATCAATTGCTCTGATACTGTTTTGTGTTTTCAGACTTTTAATATTACTGGAATTGTTGTTCTCAATATCAGGAACAGCAAAGAAAACATTCAAATTGTTCTATAAATTACCCAATGGTTAAAAATAATTAACCTCCGCACATATAACTTTGGGCTTACACTAGCACTATGAGATTTTACGAGCTTCCGCCTGAAGTTGATAACAAAATTAAAAATCCTCTGGTCCGTCCTTTTGTAAGAATCGTTTTTGAAAAACCTGCAGGTGATGTTTATGTTCCGGATTCTGATATTCTTGAATGTGTAATTACTTCATACAAATCAACTGAGGGTGGAATTGTAAACAGCGGCGAAATTGTATTTGATAATTCTACTGGAATCTTTGATATAGAAAATGATGAGAATCTTGTTCCTGGTCTTGGCATACAGATCTGGTATTGCTTTGGAGACAACACATCAACTTTTTTACGATTTCATCTTTTTGTCGATGATGATGGATTTCAGACTGAGGCCACAGGATATCTGAATCGTACTTGTAAAATCCGTTTGATTGATTTAAGCAGCAGACTCGATAACCAGAAACTGCAAAAGAATTGGACTGACAGTCAGACTGTTGTAGACAGTGTTGTTTGTGACAGAACTAATCCTGAAAAATCTCTTGTCCACATTATTGCAAAACGTGCGGGAATCGAAGCAAGTCAAATTAACTGCGGCCAGCTTCCTTTTACGATTGATTATGTTGAAGTTGTTAATTCCGTATGGAAAGAACTTTGTGCCTTGGGTCGAGCTTATAAAGCAATTGTTGAATGTGGCCGTGACCTTTCTTTAAGTTTTATTGAAAGCCCTTATGATACTCAGAATGAATATTCTGAAGAAAGCTGCATTAACCTCACAGAATTTGAAATTACTCATTACAGATTTTTCAATGAAAATGAAAACTACGCAAATAATGTACGACTTAAATATACACGTTATGTAAGAACTGAACGCCAGGAACTCTGGCACTATTCTGATGCCCCTGTCTGGTATGACGAAGATATGCAAGCTTACTATCCGTTTACTGATGATACACGTGCAATTATTCGTAACAACGATTATGAGGCAATTTACACTGCAAAAAATGAAGAAGGAAAAACACGTAATGTTGTCTGGGCTGATGACTTGACAACTGAAGAAGAATTTCTTGATGAAATGGTAACTGCAGATTCGAGCAGCAATTTTGAGATTGTGCAGTTTGACACAACAAGCCACCACGACAGAGCGATTATTCAACTTTCAAGAAATAGAAATCTGATTGGTCTTTATAAAGCTGCAATATATGGACGTGCAATTATCAGTGAAACAAACTTTTCTGTTTATGTAAAAGATGATGCAGAGATTGCACGTGTTGGACAGATTGCAAAAAACGTTACTTCTAAATATTTGAGTGATGATGAATTTGAAGGTCTTCCTTTTTATGAACGCAGAGCACGTGACTTACTTACTGAATGTACAAAGAAAAAATGCGGCTGGTATTTGACAACTTATCTTTGTCTTGTAGGAGCTCGTGTCGGTGCCTTTATGAATATACGTCTTGATTACAACAAAGGATTTAAGAAAGTTCAGATTGATGAACTGACTTTCAGATACAAAAAGGATTCTGCATTTTCAACTGAATTATGGGTGAAAAACTAAGGGGGTAAAAAATAGAAAAGATTGAATTACTGGTTGAGTCGATGAACGGCTTACAGGTTGAGCTTTCTGGATTCAGATCTGAAATGAAAGAGTTTAAGAAAGCTGTTGAAAAAAGGATGGACTGTCTGGATAACCGCAGTACGGCATGCCAGTTTAATCCAAATGTTTGTGCTACAGCTCGAAGATTGGAAGAACACATTAAGGCTGACAATGGGAAAGCTGGAAGAAATATGGCTGTGATTGCTTGTGTGATTTCTTGCTTCAATGTTGCAATTACAGTCATCACGTTAATTGTAAAAGGTATTTGATATGGAAAAAGGAAATCTAAAAATGAGACTCATGCTTGAAGCTGAAAAAGAAATTGTTGAAGGTCTTACTGAATCAGAACGCTACCGCTACTTTCTTGGACGAATGCAGTTTCTGAAATATGAAAGCGGAAAAGAAAACCTTATCAGTTCTGATTGTTCAGGCTCTGTTTGTCTTGCTCTTCTCCTTGCTACTGGCTGTGCAATTCGTGTTACTGCTGATTCTTTGTTCAGAAAATATTTTACAAAAAAGAATCCTGAGAAAGATGACATACAGGCTGCTTTCTTTGTGACTCTATATGACAGGAAACTTGGAAACAGATTGTACAAGGAAAATGAAGTATGCCATGTTGCAGGAGTTTGTGGCCGCGATGTTGTGCTTAACTGTGTTGAGCCTTATTCAGAGCTTCGCTCTCTTTCTGATATGAAACCTTATTACCAGGCAAATGATTACCGTGTAATTGTTCGCGGACTGGACCGTGAAGCATTACAGAAAGCAAGTGATGATAACGTGGATTTGTTTGGAGCTGACTATCAGTTTGAACAGATTCGAAACGCGATTGATGGAGTACGTGGATGATAAGTTTTCGTTTTCAGAGATTGATTGAAAAACTGCTTAGCGTGAAGTTTGTCATATTTGTAATTGCTACAGTGCTTAAATGCTTTGGAGTTATCGGCGGAGCTGAGTGGCTTACGGTAACTATGGCTGTAATTGCTGGACGTGAGGTTCAGAAGTTTAAGGACTTTAAGTTCACTAAGAAGGAGACGGATGAAGAAAGTTTGGGAAGTGATTAAGAAAATCGGGATTTGGATTGCGACTGTTCTTGTTGCAATTTTTACAGTGCTCTTTGTTAAGGAACAGAGAGACAAGGTGGTTCCGACAGGCTCTACCACCTCTGATAATAATGAGGAGATAAATGCAAAAGCTGAAGCAAAACGCAAAGAAGCGATTGAGCGTATTTCTAATGCTGATGCTCGTTCTATCTGTGAATCTTACGGCTCAGTCTGCGACACAATCGCTGAAGGAAAAGATAGATTCAGAAGACGATGCAAAGGAACTGACAATTGAGGAAGTTATGGAAATTGCAGAAGAAGAAATTGAACGTACTGCTCAAGAGGCAGTTAAGGCTGCTTTACTGGAAGTTGGTGGCGAGGTTGCTTTTGAAAAAGAGAGAGCTGACCAGCTGGAAAAAGCAAAGACAGCTTTAGAGATAGAAAACAAAAAGTTGAAGGAAGAAGCCCAGAAGAAACAGAATCAGTTTTTTTATGGAGCTTTAATCGGTGGAGCTGGCGGCGTTGTTGTTACCAGTTTAGTTTTCAGTTTAGTTATGGGGATTTGCAAATGATTTCAAGTAAAGGAAAAATGAAAGGTCTTGTTACTGTCACTGTTCGTGACTGTAACGGAAATGTAAAGTATTACAAAAATGGATTCTGGCGTCGTATGTTGAGGCTCCCTGCTAAGCCTATGATTTTCAAACATCACAACACAATTACAAATCAGGGAGACGGCTTGATCGCAGATCTTCTGATTTCGAATCCAACACAGAATAAGGTGGATGCAACTAACGGCTACATGAGAGTTGGTACAGGATGGACTGGCTCTACTCCAAAGAACAATACTGGTGTAAACACACCGACAGGTTCATTCAAAAAGCTTGACTCTACTTATCCAAAAACACAGGCTGCTTTTGGTTCATCCGGACAGAACGTTGTTCTTTATAGAACAAGCTTTGCTGCAGGTGACCTCAATGCAAACGGAATCAATGAAGTTGCTTTAATGAACGGAAATACATCTGCTGCTAAGTGCCTGGCTTATGCTCAGATTACTCCTGCAGTAAATGTGACTTCTGCAGATTCACTTCAGATTGACTGGCAGATTACTGTAAGCGGTTCTTGATATGGCAAAATCAACTCTTGGGAATAATGCACAGCCTGTATGTTTTCTTACTGAATACGAAGTTGAAGTTGATGATGATGAATATGAAAACATGGATGGAGAGCTTGTAGATGAACAAGATATTTTTGGATACAGAGCGACCTGTCCCAAAAATTCTGATTCTACAACCGTTACAATTTACTTTTATTACCATGCTCCAACTTCGTACTGGTATTGGGAACAAGCATATGGATTAGCTTATAAACCGATAATACCTGTTGTATTTGCATGTGATTCTAATTGGAAACTTACGCAATGTCTTAATCAAAATTTTTATGAAATTGATTTAACTAATCGAAGTGACGGTTGGATAAGTATGAATGTAACTCTAACACGAAAGCTTGTAAAAAATGAGAGGATTGTGTTTGGCGTATATTCAGATATTTTAGGTGTTTCTTCTTCAAGTCCAGAGTGGAATTTACAAGAGAATACACAATGCTATTATTATTATTCGTTAGCTCGCAGGCGTGATTACAATACTGCCATCGCATATATTTCCTCTAGTGCATTTATCCAAAAAGCAGATTGTGGATATAGTGATTGGGAAGTTTGTCTTTATCTTGAATATGAAAACGAAGTTGAATCTGTTGCATATACAAGAACTGTGCTTGGAAATGTACGAGCAGCTACTGGCAACAGCCGGAAGATGATTTGGAAACGAACTTTGAGACCTGGCGGAAATCTTACTTCAACTTTGAATCGTAGAACTGTTTGGCAGAGAAATGCTAATTCTTCAGGAACTTTAGCAAGTCAAAGCCAGAGACATAATCTTTTGAAGCGCAGAAATTCTTCCGGATTTTCTGCTACATCAGAAAACTCTAACAATGTTTTCTTTTTCAGATTTCTTGAAGGCTCAGGTGATTTGAGTACAAGAGTTTTACGAAGCAACAGAATGAAGATAGAAAACTCAGAAGACTTTTCTTTGTCTGACAGTTTGCAGCAACTCCTTTTGATTATTCGTTCATGCTTTTCATCAGCTGAATCAACTGAAAGTTTAAGACTTAAAGCAGACTACAAAAGAATACAAGACTCTATTGTTGATGATGAAGAATCAATAATTCGCTGGGGAGAAAGTTTCAGAAGCTTTACAGATGAAGTTGATTTTGAAGCACGTCCTTTTGCATCACGTCTTTTCTTCAGAACTGTTCAGACTGTAATGGTTTTGTGGGATTGGCTTCGCGGCAAAATCCGTGAAGCTAATAATGTTGTGACTTTTTACTGTCCTATTTGGACTGAGATAGAAATGGAATGTCGTATATGAAACATATATACAAAGGTAAGACAAAACTCAGAATTCAGATTGATACTAAATGCGACCTCTCTGGTTATGAGGAAATTAATGTCATTGCAAAAAAGCCTGATGATACAACCAAAACTTTTCCTGCTGTTGTAAAAGATATTGAGAATGGTCTGATCTTTTTTGATATCCAGGAAGAAACTGACTTTGATGTTTCTGGCTGGTGGACTCTCTGGCCGGAAGTTCGCTTTGATGATGACAGAACTGCTTGTGGACGTGCAACAAAATTTTTTGTTTATGAATCAGGCAGCGTATGAGAAAAGTAGATGATTATGTTCCAGTTGAACTTTGGCGTGAAGCAAAAGCTTTTGTCAAAGAAGTCAGCGAGGATGTTGAGATTTATAAAATCATTCAGAAAACTGACGGCGTAAAACCTTGCGAAGAAGCTGATAAGTTTTGTGCTTACTGGAACTTAGAAAGTTATGAGAAATATCCTCATGCACTCTTTACTCTTTATGAGGCTAAGCCTCTGATAGATAGACATTTTGAAACAAGCGATGTAATGAACGCTTTTGAAGTTTTGCAGTTGAGAATGAAAAACTATTATTTAGTGCTCAAAGAAAAAGGAATGATTGAATGAGTGAAAAGATAAACACCAAAGGATTAAACGAAAAAGAAAAACTCGCTATTGAAGAACTGAGCCGGGACCTTCGGGCTAATAAGTTTGTAAATGGTGACATGCAGTTTACAGATATTACTAACCGTGATTATTTTTTGAAAGCTTATGGAGACGTCATTCGCTACTGTATTACCTGGAATAAATTTCTTTACTGGAACAATACTAACTGGCAGGTTGATAACCGCGGCCGCGTTGAAGAAAAGGTTGTCGATTTTATTCATCAGATGTACAGAGGTCTGCGCGTTATTAACGACAGAACTCTTGAAGCTGCATTTGAAAAACATCTTATAAAGAGTGAAAGCTTTAGACGCCTTCAGGCAATCATTGGACTTTTGAAAATGTGTAAAGATATTAAAACTGAAGACTGGGAGCTGGATGCTGACATTTATCTTTTCAACATTGAAGGACTTACTCTAAATCTTAAAACCGGAAAAGCAAGAGAACCAAATATAAATGATCTTATCACAAAAAAGAGCCGTTTTATTTATGACAAGAATGCAGACTGTCCAACTTGGAAAATGTTCATCAATCAGATTTTTAATCAGGATAAAGATCTGATTCATTTTATACAGAAAGCAATGGGCTACTCTCTTAGCGGTGATGTTGGAGAACAGTGTCTCTTCATTCTCTGGGGAACTGGTGCCAATGGTAAATCAACATTCCTAAACGTGCTGCATTATCTTTTTGGAGATTATGCCTGCAGCACAATGATTGAAACTTTTATGAAAAAGAACTCTGAACAAAGTAACGACCTGGCACGATTGAAAGGAGCACGTCTTGTTACTACGAGTGAAATTGAACAGGGAAAACCATTGAGTGAAAGTCTGATTAAGCAGATTACAGGCGGTGATGAAATTACAGCTCGATTTCTTTATGGAGAATATTTTTCTTTTAAGCCGACATTCAAGATTTTTATGGCGACTAATCATAAGCCAAAAGTTCGTGGAGCTGATAACGGAATCTGGCGACGAATTAAAATGATTCCTTTTACAGTGACTATTCCACCAGAACAGAGAGATAAATCTTTGACAGAAAAACTGATTGCTGAAAACTCCGGAATCTTAAACTGGCTGATTCAGGGATATGCAATGTGGCGTAAAGAAGGACTGCAGGAGCCGGACGCAATTCGTGATGCGAATGAAGAATACAGAATGGATATGGATGTGGTAGGAACTTTCATAAATGACTGTTTTGATATTGATGTAACTCTGAAATGGCGGCTTCCTAATCAGATGCTCTACCAGACTTATATCAAATGGTGCAATGTGAACAACGAAAGAATTATGAGTCAGAAATGGCTCACAATGCGAATGAGTGAAAAAGGCTTTAAGCGAATGGTTAGTAATAATGGAAGGATTTGGCTGGGACTTGCCAGAAAACCTCAGTGGGAAAAATAATTTTAAGGAGATTAGAAAATGAGAAAAACTTTTACAAAACTTTTTGATGGGATTGGAAAATCTGAATTTAAGACAGATTATGACTTTTCAGGTGAAATGATTACAATTAGATTTCTTGGAGTTATTGATATATCTGATGGACTTCAATCATATCTTTTTGAAGAAGAACTCGCAGAGCTGATTAAGAAATATACAAAAGAAAGTTTAAGACTAAAATGTATTGATGACAAAAGAAAGTGACTTTACAAAAGGCTCTCCCCGATAGCAAAGAGAGTGAGTGCTGGACATCGGAGAGAGCTTTGGAAAGCTTTTTTACAAGTATTAAAACATATGATACAATAATCTAATGAGTGGATATAAATTACATAATACACCATCTTCACGTGATTATTATTACATGGACAGAAAAACTGGTTCTACAGCTTTAATGTATGCTTGTTGTACTGCAAGAGCTGAAGATGCATTAAAAATCATAGAGATATTTAAGAATGATTATAAATATATAAATGCACAAAATTTTTGGGGAATTAGTGCATTGATGTACACAGCAGGTTTTTGTAGTAACACAAAAATTATTGACGAACTTGTACAATGTGATGTTGATATTAATGCAGAAGATACAAGAGGATGTACAGCAATATTTTGGGCAATTGCAGCAAATAATATTGAGGTTCTTAAAAAATTATTATCATATAAAGCACAAGTAAATGTTTTATCAAAGAATGGTGTTTCTCCTATATCCTATACCTTAACTTTACAAAAACCATATGCAAAAGAAATTGTTCAATTATTAATTGACTATGGTGCAACCGTACAAAAAGATGATTTTAGATTTATTGCACAAAGAATTGAAAATGAATTAAAAAAGAATAGTCACTATTTAGGAAAAGAACTAGAAGAACAAATAAAATCTGTAATTTTATCATTAAACGAAGGAGATAAAAAAAATATAATCAAAACTGTCAATAATTCAGATTTATATCTTGATAGTTATGATATTTTATCATCATTAATCGATGTTGATACAAGAAAAAAAATAACAATATTAAATTTTAGCAAAGAACAACCAACGAGTTTAGAAACAGATTTAGAAACAAGTAAAAAATATTCTGAAATAATTAAAAAATTAAAAATTGAAATAGACGAATTTTATAATAATTTTTGCTTTGAAAACAATGAAATATTTATAAAGCTTGAAAAATTAATACAGACTCTTGAAGACGGTGATATAAACGAAATAATAAATGTTATTAACGATTCTGATATTTTTTTCGAAGAGTTATTACAAATTAGCGAGTTGTTTAATTTTAAGGATAAAATAAAAAAGTGTTTCACATATTCAACTTTATTAGATATACCTCATAAAAAGAGAAACACAGAAAACAACAGTGTGTTGGATTTAGATTTCATTAAACCAAAGAAATATTTTAAATATAAATCTATATATAATTTACTAAATGGAGAACAAATTAAAAGCAAAATGTTTGGATCTTGATTATAATCTAGCACCATAATCAATCAAAAGATTACTAATTGATTTGTCATCTTTATTTTTTTCTATGCTAAATTCTAAAGCTGATATGCCATCTTCTAAACATGTATTTGGATCGGCGTTAGAATCAAGTAACAACTTAATAATATTTTTCGTTTTAAAATAAATTGCAAGCATTAGTACATTCCATCCATAAACAGTTTTTGAATTTATATCAATTTTATTCTTAGAAATTAATAATTTAGCAATTCGTAATGAATTTCCAGGAATACAATACATTAAGACCGTCTGTTGTTTATCATCAGTTATATCAATTTTTGCACCTAATGAAATTAATTTTTTTGCAGATTTATAGCAGTTCAAACCTGCAGCAATCATTAGCGGAGTAATACCACTAACAATATTATTATTTACACTATAACCTGAAACAACTAATTTTTTAATTTTGTGTAAATCATTTTTTTTAATAGATCTTACCATTTCATCATTACGAAGAATATTAATTATATACTTTTGATCACTCATTAGAAAAACCTCCAATTATTATTTTATTGACTAATATACAAAAAACTCAAATTAAGAAGGTCAACTAATAAACGACTTTTATAAAAATAAAACAATTACAATTTTTTTTTACAATTCAAAAAGTCGTCTGTTGCTTGACCCTAGATAGTCAAAATTTATGTATTTTATAAATCAATAAAACTTTAGGAGGCAATATATGTCAAATGTTGCAGAAATATTAAGAAAAGTAGATTACTTAAACAGTGATACTATTCCTCAAAAAAATGAAGAATATGTAACATATTACAAATTAGGAAAGAAATGTTTTTTAAAAGGTGATTATCGCAATGCTGAATATTGGTGGGATAAAGGTGTACGAAAAGGATGTAAAAAATCTAAGGAAGCTTTACTTTCACTTCAATTACAGACTATGAATTTCAATTCGATTTATAATATTCCCGTTTCGGCCAGTAGAAGAACATGTGGCGGAAATGCACCACATTATAGATGGGATTATAGAATAACAACAGGAAGATAAAAGAAATATAGAAAACGTATTTTATATGTTATAATTATATAAGATGCGTTTCTTTTTAGGAGCTTCATATGGATTTAATTATTGATAAAACAAAGAAAAGTAATTCGGAATTATTAATTGAAAATAGAGTTCCTTTACGTTATCTGGACAGTACATTTATTTTCTTTATGACGAATGATTATACAATAATTAATGAAAAGCTTTATTCCATTGGATGCCGTGAACCAGAAATGAATGATTATATTGAAGAACCAAATATTCCTTATAACATCAAAAAGAAAATGAAAGAATTAAAAACTAATTGGTCTTTTGTTCTAGGTATGCAAGATATATTATATTATTATGATTTTGAAAAAGAAAAAACTTATAAAATAAATATACGTACACTGACACATGACGGAAAGACAACAGCAACATTTTATATGTTTGTTTCTATTTTGTATGAAAAAATTGATACTATTAAATATCTTATAGTAAACGGCTATGATTTAAGTCTATACCATGGATATGGATTTACTGATTTTATGATAGCCTGTTTATATGGAAAAACAAAAAGTGCTGAATTACTTTTAGAAAACGGTTCAGATGTAAATGCAAAAGATATAAATAATTGTACTCCATTAATGCACGCAGTACGAAGAAAAGTTGATATTAAAATAATTCAACTCATTCTATCAAAAAGTAATTTAAAAATTAATGATAAAAATATTTATGGCAGAACTGCTTTACATATTGCAGTCCAAAAATCAAATTATGAAGCATTTAAATTATTAATCGAAACAGGTGCAGATGTAAATGCAATTGATTTTTCAGGACAATCTGTTTTAGATTATGCAATCATCATGAAAAATTTTGAAATGGCAGTATATCTTATTAAACATAACGCAAATGTAAATTACCAAGATAAAATGGGGAGTACTCCTTTAATGGTTGCTGCATATTATGGTGATTTAACAATCGTTGAAAGACTCATTAAAGCAGGTGCAAATAATATATATAAAGATAATAATAATTTTACCGCATTTATTCTTGCTGCTATAGCAAATAAACCTAGAATATTAAAACTTTTATTAGATACATTTTCTATAGATGAACAAGAATACATTGAGGCACTGAGACAAAGTATCATATATGGTAATGAAAAAATAGTTTCAATACTTATTGATAAAAGCACAAATCCAACTGGAATGATGTATAGATCTCTTTTGCTTGCATGTAGGGCTGATAAAGAAAAAATTGTTCAGATGTGCGTAGAAGAAAAAAAATGTAATCCAAATATAAATTTAATTTGTGGAATGACTCCATTAATTATTGCAATTTGTGAAAATGCTATTAATGTAGTAAATAAATTAATTATTCTAAATGCAGATATAAACAAAGCTGATGAAGATGGTATAACACCTTTAATGTATTCAGCTAGTAAAAACAATCAAGACATCAGAAAAATATTATTACAAAATGATGCAGATATTAATGCTAGAGATAAAAATGGAAAAACATTTGAAGATTATGAACAATATTTTGATAGTAGATCTTTAGCTGAAATAATTGATAAAAGATTACAAGAAAACCATCCACAAGATTTTTTTGAATTACATGAAGATGATACAATTCCACAAGAACTTCATACATTTGGTGAATGTTTTTACTGGTTTAAACAAAAATATTTAAAGAATAATCCAAAGAAAAAAGATTCTGATATATATAAGGATGGAGGATTTAAGAAACAATACTACTCATTTGTACAAAAAAGTTTAATTAAAAATCCTTATTTTCGACCAGATGATAAATATTATGTAATAAGAATTGCAAAAGGATTAACGCTAACCTTGAAAGAAACAGAATTCTTTCTGCATTGTTCTGGATATACATTTTCTGAGAGAAATAAAAAAGACAAAATAATAATAGATTTATTAAAACAAGGTAATTATAACACACATATTTGGCATGATCGAATATATGAAAATACTGGCGAAAACTTTTTCCCTGCTGAATTTGAAAATGATGATGAATATTTAGATGACATGTTAATGATGAAAAAACTTAAAAAAGTCGTCTTATAGTTGACCATATTACCTTCAAGAAAAGTTATTGTGTATTCAATAACTTTTTTTGCTTATAAAGCAAATATTGGAGGTATATATGAGTAATTCAAAAGAAGCAGAGTTCGAAAAATCAATTGATGTGATGTCTACAACAATTGCTGAATGTACAGTTAAAGTTAAAGAAGGAGTCTGCAATAAAGACACCTGTAAAAATTGTGATTTACATCAATGGTTGAATAATTGTCTTTTACAATTGCCTGATATTTACAAGATACGTATTATGAATGATGTAAAAGAAAAAGTCGCATTATATGATGCTATTAAGGAAGAAGAAGAAAAAAAGAAAGCTCCAAAAAGAGAATTAACAACCAAAGAAAAGATAGGTATTTCTCTTTATAATTTTAAAGTAATGAATTTAGAACCTCTTGGTGAAGTTTTAAGTATTGTATTTTGGGAACTTTTAGGAATGATTGGTATACCTTTATTAGTACTTTTCCTTATTTACTCTTGTTCTTCTTGTTCCTTAAAAGCATATGGACAATCATTAAATGATTATGATTACACTCGTTATGCATTACCTGGTGAAGCTGGCTATGCAGGAAAATATCGTAAAAATATATTAGACACTCTTGATAAAACATATAAATATACGGTTGATATAAATCATGATGGTGAAATTAATTGTATCGATTATTCATGTACTTTCAAAATGCTATGGGATAAATCTTTTAATAGTAAGGATTGTGAAATAGTACGTAACAAAAGTGCAACTATGAATCATCTATTTATTCGAGTTAGACAATATGGCGGAACAAGTTGGGAATGTATTGAACCACAAGCTGCAAAGAAAGATATAACAAAATATTTTATGGAGGACTTTTGGTCCGCTAGAGAATACAATCCAATTTATAACATTTATGGGGAGACAGATAAATGGTTAGAAGAATTCAAAGCATATTAAAAATCTTCAAAAGATTTAATTGGAAAAAATACATTATAATTTGTATTTTTTTATTTTGTTGAATTTACTCTTTGGAAATAATTTTTCTAAATAGTAAAGTTATTTCCAAAGATATTGGTATTTTTGTAAAACTGAAGAGGCTCCTGGTACTAATTCTACATACCAATTGGTAAACATAAAATCATTTACGTCCACATAGTAATAAGACATATTATTTTTATTTACAACCTCTACAGAATCTAAAACTGCAATTTTTGTACAAAATTTATTCCATTCAATATTATCTACTTGTATTGTTTCATATGCAAGATTAGCCAAAACTTCTAACCAATCATAAGAATTATCAGAATCATTGGTATGATAAAAGAAGAATGCTCTTTCTCGCCTTGGAAATATTACCAACTGATAAATATTTTTATCATCTTTTATGATTTCTTTTGTTGCTTGTATATTACTATCTGGTATTGTATACTTTTCTGTATATAATACTATTGTTTTTTTTTCTGCTTTTGAATCAAGTGTTTGTGTAAACGCATGAAAACAGAGAAAAGCAGAAAAAATCAAAATGATAGTTCTTTTCATAATTAACTCCTAGTTTTGTTCTATAACATCTTTCTGCATAAATACAACATCTCGAACTCTGCTACTTGAAAGTATTTTATCATTTATTCCATTCTTAATTTCATTTTCAAGAGCATCTTCATTATTTGTATTTCTTAATTCAGCTGCAGTTTTACCACTAAAATATCTACGTAAGAAAGCTTTTAATTCTACTGTTCTGGTTGTTATTTCAGTTTTTGTAGCATCATCACCTTTTTTATATGCAAGACCAACTTCAACTCTAACAGTAGCTGGAGGATCATCACATGTTGTTGTTTGAATAATTCCTAGAGAAGTATACCAGTCTAAGATTTCTCTCTGTCCTGATATATATTCTTCACTTGAAGGAATCGGAGTTACCTCCGCCTTATTCTCAAATAAACTTTCCAATGTACTAATATCATCTTCTTTTAAATTATAAGCTCTCCAGGTAACATCATTCTTTCCTTTGACTAATACCAGAAAAATTAAAGCTTCTGATGAATATACAGATTCAGCACATGCAACTATATAAATTTCATCTTTTTCATAATCATATTCATTTAATGCCTGACGAAAAAGCCAGTTATTTTTCTTTGTAAGTTTTTGTACTGGCGGAATAGTATCATCAATAGTTTCAGAAATTCTATCAAAGAATTCTTTTTCAGTGATACCTAAATCTTTTAATGTTCCTTGATATACAGCTACTGCATAACCTGAAAAATCTTTTGTATAATCTGAATAATATTTTAAGTTTGTATTCTGGGCAAAAGTAGAAAATGAAAGAAATAGAATTAGACTTAGAATAGAAAGAATCTTCTTCATATAAAACTCCTGATTGAAACTCAAAACACGATTCTTAACTATATATATAAATATAATATCATAGTTTTTTAATATTTCAAGATTAGGTGATTAACCATTGATTTTTTGTTACAGGATTATTATTCTATAATGATTCGAGAAAATCGAATGGACGGTTTGGGGATATAAGGAGTTTTTATGTATAAATTAGTAGATCCCAAGATTGTAAAGCCGTACAAGATTTTCTGTTCTGACACTCTTAATCGATTAAAGAATGTATTGTACAATGATTATGACATTGAATGTAAATTCCGACTCATTGGAAGTGGTTCAAAAGATATTATAACACAAAATGCCAATGAACCATTTGATTTAGACTACAACCTCTACATTACACGTTTTCCACAAAATTTTGACCCAAATACAACTGAAAAAATGAAATGGTTGAAAGACACTATAAGGATAGAGCTAAATAATTTATTAGGTGATGAAGGATTCCGGGATGCACAAGATTCAACTTCAGTTCTCACTGCCAGAAGATTCTTAAATAAAGATCCGCATAAAAAAGTATTTAGTTTTGATGTTGCTATATTGGCAAAGAATACAACTGGTGAATACTGCAGATTAATTCATGAAAAAACATTCTTTGAAAGATTTTATTGGAATCAAATTCCATCTTCTCATAATGTATATGATAAAGCTGATGAATTAAAACAATATGGATGGTGGGAAGATGTACAAGATAAATATGTTGAATTGAAAAACCTATACTTGCAAAGAAGGGATTACAATCATCCATCTTTTATTGTTTTTGTTGAAGCTGTAAATCAAGTTTATCAGGAATTTGAAAACTACTGATATTTCCCCCGTGCCCCCAAGTGTTTCGCGCCGAGTATAAAGTGTAGTGTTCTTAGGCTTTCTTATTTTTGAAAGTCTTCTGATTTTTCAAGACTTTTAGAAAAAATATGTAGTTTACTACACTTTGAAAGGCTTCCTGCTGTAAAAGTGAAGTTCATATTATGTGTTATAGAAATGTATAGAGTTATATTAAATAGTACGGAATAAAGATATTTTTAATTCTTTTTATTCACTACACATTTTAAAAAGAATTAAAATAAATTTTATATGCTATATGAATTTTACTGAAAAATATTTGAAGTTATGACAAGTGTAGTTTTGATTTATGTGTTTCTGGATTAAACTTTTTAGACCGCTGCGCGCGCTCCCCCCGCGTTTTTTATTTTAGAGCGGCCATTGTTGGATTCCAATTTTTGAAAAGTTCTATTTGTTCAGCTGTAAGCTTTCCTGGATAATCAGTCCAGAAGTTGTAAACTGTCTCACAATCAAAGCTGAAAAGAAACGGTCCTGTTTCATCGACATCGATTCTGGTCGCAGACCAGATTGGATCTGATTCATGGTGTTTGCAGAAATCGTATCCGTTTTTCTCAAAGTGGATTTCATCAGATTCTTCAAAGTTCATACGTCAATTATAAATCAATGTCCGAGAACTCGGCAAGCGTCGGGAGCGCAAGGACGCGCGACCAGAGCGTTTGAAGTTTTCACGGTAGGTCGAAGCGTTAAGAAAAAATGGCAACAGCCATTTTTTTAGCGGAGACTTTCTGGAGAACTAAAGTGGCGCTAGTTCTGCTTCCTGCTTATCTTTCTGCGCCACAAGGAGAGAGCGCACCAGGCTTGTCCTGGTGTGCGAACGACTCAGGCGGCGTAACAACGCCGCCTTGCTGATGGAGCGCAGGCACTAGCGGTGCCTGTGCGACTGAAGCAACAATTTGTAACATACAAAGATATATCCTCACAGCCGCCACTTTTACGACCAAGTAAGCATCTAAAAAAGCGGGACAACTGTAATGTTGAGCAAAAGGTTTGCCCCCTATCCCCCCGAGAGCGGTTCAATTACATTCCTTTTTTTTTGGAAAGGGGGTTTAGGGGGGGTGCCCCGCGGCAGGGGGGAAAGGGGGAAAACCTTTTGCGTGCCCGCTTTTTTAGTTGCGACCTGAACTAGTTTCATTTTCATTTTAACGACCAACTGTTATGAACTCGAGAAACTTAGCGGCGTGCAAAGAGCGTGACTCTGCAACGATTTGCTCACCTGCGGAAACAGGCAGATGCACAAAGCGGAGGGGCCGCGAAGCGGTACCGTAGCGACTGCAGCTGACTGTGCTTTCATTGCTTGCCTGCGAGCTTGGATAAAGGCCACCGTGCGAGCCCGCTAGTAAATGCAAACAGTGTGGGAACGAATGAAGCGCAACGAAGTGAAGCTGAATGAGTGAGCACTCTGTTTGCTACCTTTCTGGAAGACGAAGCTTTAAGAACTCAGAGGACTGTAGAGAGCGGAAGCGGTACGGAGTACGGCTGGAGCGAACGGCAATAAACACACCCTTTTTCCTGGAACTATGGTATAATTAAATTATTATGAAAATTGAACACGTTGCTCTGTATGTACATGATTTAGAAAAGGCAAAAGATTTTTTTGTAACTTACCTTAACGGGAAAGCCAATGACGGCTACCACAACCCAAAGACAGATTTCAGATCTTACTTCATAACTTTTGAAGACGGAGCACGTCTTGAATTAATGACTCGACCAGAACTTGTTGAACAAGTAAAGAACCCCTATAGAACCGGTTACGCACATTTAGCTTTTAGTGTTGGCAGCAAAGAAGCTGTAGACGAATTGACCGCAAAGCTTGATGAAGCCGGTTATTCTGTTTCCAGCGGTCCACGTACAACTGGTGACGGATATTACGAAAGCTGCATTGTCGCTTTTGAAGAAAACCTTATTGAAATTACAGAATAAGCACCCTTATAGAAAACCGGATTTTTCACGTTCAAGTAGTCCGTATGTCTGAAAATTCCGGATTTTTTACTTGATTTGAATGTTAGCAAAGATGTTAGCAAAAAACTATATAAGACAGTAACACTGTATATTAAATAATTGACAATTTGAATTTGAAAATATAAAATAAATTAGTTTTCCGAAGATAAATACATTGAGATATGCAGGTGAATCGTTCTGAAAATCCGTATGTCGTTGGTTCGATTCCAACCTGTGGCAAAGGCTTCTAACTCTTGTTAGAAGCCTTTTTTTATGCTCAATTATTTAAAATAAAAAAATAAATAATTTAATTGATTTAAAATATTTTACCAGACAAATAAATCAGCACAGTTTCTTTCGCCACCAGAAATGTCGATAGTCTGGCCGGTACAGAAGGTATTTGTAACAGTCATAAAATACATCCACTGTGCTGCTTCTTCAACAGAAAGCCACTTTTTTAATGGAGTTACATCCATTATTTTCTGCCACAATTCCTGGTTATTCATTACAGGTTCATTTAACTCTGTTTTTACTCCACCAAAGCAAAGTGCATTACACGTAGCTTTATATTCATTTGCGAGACGAATTGCTGTATTTTTCATATACCCTAATACACCGGCTTTAGAAGCTGCATAAGCAGGGAATTCGTTTCCATGTAAGGCTGATACAGATGCATTAAAAAGAACGGATTTTATTTTAGATTGGAATGCATATTTTTCAGTTACATACATTGTTCCAATCAGATTTGTTGTAATATCGCAGGAAGCTTTTTCCACATCAATTACTGGAGTTTGGATTCCTGCGTTATTTATTAAGATTTCAACATCAGATATTTCGGGGAGAGATGCTTTGTTTGTAATATCGGCAACATAATGAGTGTATCGTTCAAAGCCACCATCAGTTTTTTGAATTGTAGATTCCCCAACATCAATTCCAAAAACTTCATGACCATTCTGTAAAAATAACAGAGCCGCTGCTTTTCCAATTCCTCTGCTTGTACCTGTAATTACAACTTTCATCTCTAACTCCGTTATGCAGTTTGTTTATTTAAATAATCAGAACCAACATTTTCACGTTCCCATTTACATACAACGCGATAGCCGATCCCTGAGAAGAAAATTTCACACAAAAGTTCACCGACTGCACCAATTATCGAACAGATAACTACCTGTATCCAGGTCCAGCCAAAGAAGAATTTAGAAACTACTGTTGCAAAAAGGAAATTATCAACAAACTGAGCAAGCATTGTAGAAATGTATGAACGCAATGCAAAAGCACCAAATCCTTTTTCTGATACATGTTTTCCTATCAAAGAATTCAATAATGCATTAACGATTGAAGAAACTGTAAATGCAAGTGCTGAACCAAGAACAACATACCAGGCACCGCCAAAAGTATTATTCAAAGCAGAGTTTACAGCTATACTTATTTCATTCACTTCTGAAGAATAGAACTCACCCCACTTTCCAGGAGCGAGTGCCAGCAATGCAAAAACTCCGCAGACAGCAAGGTTTATAAGTAATGCAATTAGTGATACCTTAATAGAAGCTTTTGCACCCCAGCGTTTGCAGATTACATCCATACAAAGAAACATAACCCAACTGAAAACAAATCCACAATCAAAAACAATAAACTTATAACTAATAAGCTCTTTATTTGCCATCAGATTTGCGCAAACAACAGAAAGTACGAAAAAACAAACTGTAAGGGAAGGAATACTTCTAAGAAGAAGTTTAGTGTCATCCAGTTCAGCTTTGAACCAGGAAGAGATTTTATTCATGTTAACCTCGATAAGAATTTTAATTTATATCGCGCAGGAGTGTTATGAGGAATCATAAACTGCACGGACTAACGTCGAGAGTAATATAGCAATTTTAAGTTTATTACGCAAGTATAAGAAAAATTAAGCCTTCTTATTCCTTTTCTTTCGCTTAATACAAAGTAATACAATTCCGGCAATAACTACTATAAGTCCAAAAATCAAACAGTAAACAATTTTTGCAAACTTACTTGGCTTTTTGAGAATCTTAAAGATGTTTCTGCTCGGAACTTCTTTATAAGCAGCTTCTAAAATTCCAGAATAATCGCCAATATCACCTGTCATCTTTACACCGGTAGCAATTGCTGCCCAGGCCTTAAATTCTGTTGTACCGGGAAAAATTGAAGTTCTTATGATATTATCTTCCAGATTTTCAACTATTGTACCATCAGCGTTTTTAGGAATTAAACTTAAAAGTCCATAACTTAAATCATTTACACTTCCAAGCATTCTTCCTGTGTAGATATCAGAAACTACTCTATATAATTTATCATCCTGAACTTCTTCTTTTGTTCCATCATCCTTAATAAGATATACTTTTGTTACCTTATCAAGAACAAGTCTATGAGGATTATATTCATAAGTGATTCCAGAAAAATAAAGATTTAATAGAGAGAAACCTAAAGTTGAGCCCATTGATAAATCTATTTCACAGGCATTCTTGAATTCACGGCCACTCAAATAAACACTTACAAGCGGATAACCAGCAATCTCATCAGGACCAATTCCAAGACTGAATGAATTAAACACATCTTTAGTAGTTACATTACCTTTTACAAGATCCTCTCGGGCAACACCAGTTGGGACAACGGCTAAATCTATATGTTTTCCAAAGCCAGTTTTTTCTGAATTTGGATTTGTGATTTCATATTCTGCAACTGCCTTTCTATACATATCCGAAATGATATGCCCCATTTCCGGATGAGAATAGTTAGTGTAAGCCTTTCCTAAAACTTCATTTGTTTCAAAACCAAACTTACTCAGATATTCTTCATCTATATCTTTTTTGAAGGACTCTAATTTAGCAGCTATAACTGAATCGGGTTCAACGCTTTCAGTTGGAATAATCTCATATCGTGCCATTTCCCATCGGCCGTTCTTATTTTGTTTCATTGAAAGAGAGCCGATGTTCTGTGCAAATTCACCGCAGCTTACAATGTAAGTATTTCCATGCTGTATTGGTTTCTCAAGAATAGTATGAGTGTGTCCGCTTATAATAAGATCGATATCTGGAACTTTTTTTGCCAGCTGTTCATCTTCACTTTTTTTGATTTTCTTATCTGTACCACTATGACTTATACAGACAATCATATCAGGCTTTTCTTTTTGTTTAATCTGAGCAACAACCTTTGCAGCCTGCTCATATTGATTAAAGAATGTAAGTTTACAAGTTGGCGCACAGAACAGAGAGTTTTCACCAAATAAACCAAACACTGCAATTCGAACTCCATTTTTTTCGAATACAGTATAATCCTTCGCTCCGTAAGCATCATAAGCACGCTTTACAGTTTTTGTATAATCATCATCTTTTGACCAGTCAACATTACAAAGCAAAAACTCTGGGAGTCTCTCGCCACTTAATCGTGCCGCATCAAGCATACCGGCAACGCCAGTGTCCATACAGTCAAATTCATGATTTCCCATTGTTGTAGCATCAAAGCCTGCAAGTCCTAATATTCTTAATTCAGCAGCTTTTGATGCATAAACAGTTTGATATAAAGTTCCCTGAGAAAAATCACCAGCATCCAGGAGAAGTGTTTCAGGATTTAAAGCCTTCTGTCTGTTTATTAAAGTTTTTGCCTGCGCAATTCTGTCCAGAAAGGAATGTACATCATGAGTAAACATTACATCTACAGTCTTTGATTCTTGAGCCATTAAAGGACAAAGGCTAAAACTCATCACAATAAAATAACTAATAATTCTTCTTATAAATAGATTTCTCATGTCTTCATTATAACCTTTTATTATTCAGAAGACTACATCTATTTATTTTTTTCCTGTCAACATTCTGTAAAACCAGTTTTGAATTTCAACTACCCTTAAGGTAACTGAGGTTTCAACAAGGTTCTTAATTATCTTATGTTCTAGCGGAGAATAGGAACATTGTACAAGAGCATAAACACTGACAGTCTCATCATTTTCCTGCATAAAAACAAATATTTCTGCTTCCCGTTTTTTTATTCCTCTCACAAAAATATTATCCGGCTTTTTTTTTATGATTGCATTTATTGCATAAATATTTCCGTTGTTTTTATAAGTATCAATTGCCACATCAAAATTAAGTCCACCTGCAGCCCTATCCTTCACATATAAAAGCCCTTCATTCTGATTAAAAACAGCCTGCTTAAATAATGCCTTTCGTTCCCGGCTTTTTTCATCTATAAAACTTACACCAAAGCATTCTTTATCAAGTCCACCCATCTGATCCAGTTTTTTAATAATCTGTTCACAGGTATATCCATTAGCTTCTTTTTTTGGAATAACTAAATTAGTCTGAACACAATATCTGATATCATATTTTCCGGTTAATTTATCAGTATATGTTTTCTTATATTTTGATTCTGGAAAAAGACTATAATCAGCCTTATACGAATGAGAAATTGTTCTATCAAAAGAAAATAAACCTGTAAAAAGATTTAGAGTAATAAATAATAAAATAAACTTTTTCATAATAATATTTTTAATTATATAATTTTTTTAAGGTAAAATCATTAACTCTGTAATTGTTTCTGTATCTGTAGCTCTTATCCTGAAACATTCGTCTATTGAACTTATCTGGCTAAGGATCTTCTTAATCATAATTATACCAAGTCCTGCCCCTTCAGTTTGATCAATAGAATTCATAAAAATATCTTCTGAAGATTTATTTTCAGACATTGAAAGTCGCTTATTTATTCTAGAAATTTCTTCTTTTGATATAACTGAATTGTTTCGCGCTGTTATATATAAACAATTATTTTCAACATTAAAAGAAAGCTTTACATATAAACCAAGTTTATTGATTTCTTCAACAAATTTAGCATCCCTAATATTACTTAATCCCTGTTCCTTAAAATGCTTCATTCCAGATTCATAATCATCATGATTATTTATATTCAGATTATGAGTAATAAAATAAGCTCTCTTAATATTTGCCTTTACTGAATTTGAAATAATCTCTTCCATACAAAGGCCTAATAAATTGTAATATTTTTCCAGATGAATCTGTTTTAAATATTCATTTGTAATCTTTTTAATAAACTCTCTGCTTTCAGCACCAGGGCTAGTCAGAGTATATTCAAATGGAACATGATTTGAAATACATGCTATAACAGATGAGAAATCTGGAACCGTTGTATTTGTAGATGAAACTCTCATGTATATAATATAATTATAAGTTATAAATTCCATATTGTAAAAGAAAAAAAAAGAATTATTCGATTTATCATTTTTCTTGTGTTATGAGTTTTTGTACCTTATAATTAAATAACTATGAAATGGCTGGTCATATCTGATGATGAAATTCTCTCTGATAAAATAAATACTTTTATTTCTGAGCAGAATAAGAAAAATAAAGTATTCTGTGCTCCAATTACAGATGAATCACTTAAGAAATATAAAAAAATATTCAGGGAACTTTCTGCATGTATTATTTTTACTAAAGATCCGAAATCTATATCTCCTTCGGTTGGTGCAGGACTGAGTGCAGTCTTTGGATTTTTTGCAGCTGAAAATATTCCGGTAATTACAAACAATAATTTTATTCTTGAAAATTATCTTTTTGGAAAAGAAATTGGAATTGGCGGAAAAGATGCAGATGATTTGTATAAAGTTCTAACTAAGAAATACAATAATCTTGCTGAAGAAGCTAACATGCGAATTGCAAAGAAAAAGCTGTTAAATAGAGGAATTCCATATACTTCTGATTGTTTTGGAACTTATATTGCAAAAAACAAGCCTGAAATTGTTCATGAATTTCTTGAAGCCGGCATGAGTATAAATTCCCGCGATGACCTTGGAACTCCAATGCTTAACATTGCATGCCGCAATGATAATTTCGAATTTGTACAGATGATTTATGATCTTGGTGCAGAACTGAATGCTGTTTCAGAAGACCGCGGTTATACCGCTGTAATGGATGCAGTATGGCGTGGAAACGAAAAGATTACAAAGTATCTGATTTCAAAAGGTGCCGATCTTAATACAATCAACAAGGAAGGCCAGAATAATCTTATTCTTGCAGTTGGAGCAAACAGAGAGTCCCTCGTAAAGCTTCTGGCAGAAAACGGCGCAGATCCAGATGTAAAAGATATGATGGGTATGAGTGCCTATAATTATGCGGTACTTTTCAAAAAAGAAAGACTTGTAGAAATCTTAAAGCCTTTCCATAAAGAGATATAGGTTATAGGTGTCAGGTTCCAGGTTATAGGAGGGGAAAGTCTTCCCCTACGCCCGCACTTTGTTGCGGGCTACCCTTTCTCCTAAGGGGCTAAGCCCCTTAAAATCCCCATGCTTTTCAGTAAAAAAAAATCCCGGCAGATTGATGGATTATCTACCGGGATTAATTATTTTATATTTAAATTCTAGAACCTAAAACCTAGAACCTATTACCTCTTAAGGCTCAATACTGTTTCAAGCAGTGTATCTGCTGTCTGAATTGTCTTAGCGTTAGACTGGAAACCACGCTGTGTTACGATCATGTCTGTCATCTGTTCTGAAAGGTCAACGTTTGACATTTCCAAAGCACCAGCCATCAAAGTACCCTTACCTGCAACTCCTGATTCGCCGATACGAGCCATACCAGAGTTGTTAGATTCTACATAAGTGTTGTCTCCGGCCTTTTCAAGACCGCGGTCGTTGGCAAAACTTGCAAGAGCAATCTGACCAATTGTACGGTTTGTACCGTTTGAGTATACACCAGTGATAATTCCGCTTGAGTCAATCTTGAAGTTATCAAGATAACCCATTGTGTATCCGTCCTGATAGAAAGCCTTTGTAGTAGACTTAGAAGCAGACTGTGTAATTGTATCCTTGAAAGAACCGATTGTTCCAAGATTGATGTTCATTGTCTGGCGGTAAGGATTTCCTTCTGCGTCAGGATTTGATTCAGCTACTGCAAAAGAAGTCTGAATTACAATCTGTCCTTCAAGATTTGATTCTCTTCCAGAAGAGTCTGTTACAGACTGAAGAGCACCGTAGTTATCAAAGTTTACAAGGAAAGTATTTCCGACACCGTCAGTTGTTCCAAGACCTACACGAGTCTGTGTATAATCTGCATTATCAGCATCTACAAGAACTGTAGCCTCCCACTGATTTGGATTACCAACTACACGGCGGAAAGAAACTGAAAGAAGGTGTTCGTTACCAAAGCTGTCGTAAATCTTCTGTTCAGTTCCCCATGTTCCTTTATAGATATCATCTGCACTTGCACCTTCAAGAATCTCTGGAGTATTCTTGTTAAGGTTACATGCGAAGTTTACATTTGTTGTTTCCTTAGCAGGATCCTTAGAACCTACAGGAATAATAAGGTCTTCTGGAGTTGCAGCTGTAGAAACAAGCATCTGGCCGTTTACTTCATCTGCCATCCATCCCTGAACACGCATACCGTTTGCAGGGTTTACAAGAGTACCATCACGGTCAAGACCGAATGCACCGTTTCTTGTATAGAATGATTCTTCACCACTTTTAAGAAGGAAGAATCCGTTACCCTGGATTGCGATATCAGTTGAAACTCCTGTTGACTGAAGGTTACCCTGTGTAAAGATATTATCAATTGAGGCAACAGTCATACCAAGTCCAACTTCCTTAGGGTTTACACCACCAAGTTCGTCAGTAGGTTTAGCTGCACCACTCATCTGCTGGCTGATCATATCCTGGAAGTTTACGCGGCCACGTTTAAAGCCGTTTGTATTAACGTTGGAAATGTTGTTACCAATTACGTCCATTCGTGTCTGGTGATTCTGAAGTCCTGAAACTCCAGAATAAAGTGATCTCATCATATGCTATTCCCTTCCTTCCTACCCGATTAGTCAGCGTAAATCGCCTTAATTTTATCCATGCTGTAATACATGCCTTTTACAAGAACCTGTGGATTTTCCCCGCGGGTTGCCCCTTCCACAACTCCCTGAACGGATGTATCACCTATATCCAATTCAACTGTCTTACCTAATGTGGCAGCAGCTTCTGAGCTGTTGATAAAGGCTGCCATTCTCGAAAAGGATGAACTCATGTTTGTCATCTGTTCCAGAGAACTGAACTGAGCCATCTGGGAAATAAACTCTGTATTTTCCATAGGGCTAGTCGGATCCTGGTTCTGTAGCTGGGTAATAAGCAGCTTCAGAAAATCATCCTTTCCTAATTCATTGGAAGTTTTTCTTCCTTCCACAACGAGCGTTTTGTTGTAGTTGTTTACTGCATTTTCAACTGCAAACTGTTCGCTCGCACTCATTTGAGTGTTAATGCTGTTTTGTGTGTTAAGTAGTTCCATCATTCTCCTCAATCACTTTTTATGTTATTTCAGAAATCAGCCACCACACTGATTTCTGAACCGCCTTTTTTATATCGTCAGCTTACGCTACGATGTTTACAGAATAATTCGAAATATCTACTGCATTTTCAAAGATGTCGTCCAATTCAGCGCTAAGCCCCTCTGCTGAATTTCCATACAATCTTTGTGCAAAAATATTTCTTCCATCATCCTGACCATTAAATCCCATATTCTGATTTGCCATAGAACCATTATTCATGGCAACATCAAAGCTGGCTGCATCAAAACCACTCTTAATGAAAGCTTCGCGCAGTGTCTCAGAATTATCCTTGAAAACCTGAAGAGCTTCTTTAGTAGCTACAGTAATATGACCGCTCAAAGTTTTTCCATCCAGAGAAAGATGAATCTTTACATTTCCAATATCATCCGGATGTAATACAAGATTGATTGTTCCCTGATTATTATCTTTAAGAACTAAGTTTCCAGCTTTTACAAATTCAGGAGCAACATTCTGAAGCTGATTTGAAAGCATTGCCTGGAAGTTTGAACCATTTGAAGCAGCTGTCTGAGTATTCAATGAAAGAACATCTGCTTCTGCATTTGGATTCAATTCAACAGACATTACTGCTGTGTTTTCATTTGCAAGTTTTATTTCAGAAGTTTTAAGAGCGGATTTTTTAGTATTATCAGTTTCTGCAACTTCTTTAGTACGCTGATCTTCAACTGTAATTTTTCCGTCTTTATCAAGAGTAAACTGATTTTTTGTCTTATCCTGATTACCTGAAAAATCAAATTCTGTATCTGAACTGCTTTCTTCTGTCTGAATATTATTCAATGCCAGCTGTGCAGAAGACTCTGTATTTATAGCGTTTTCAGAAACTTCAATTTCATTATCAGAAAGTTTTATTTCATTTTCTTCTGATTTAATTGTGTTCTGTACAGCCCCTGCGAGTTTTGCAGAATTATCTTCTGATTCAGCAGTTTTTGCTATTTCTTCAAAACGAGAAAAGTCCTTATCAGAAAGCTTTTTATTCTTAGAATCCTTAGTATCCTTTGAATCTGCTTTTCCAGTTTTCTTATCTTCTACAGATTTTTTTGTCTCTGTTTCAGAATCATTAACGGATTTTCCCTTAGAATCTGTTTTTTCAGATATTTTATTATCCTTATTTTCATCAGATTCAGTTTTTTCTACAGTCTTTTCCGATACTTTTTCAGATTCATTCTGATTTTTTACCTGATTTTCAGAAGTTTTCTCAGATTTTTCTGTTTTTTCAGCTTTGTCTGAATCAGAAATTTTTGAAGTCTGGTCTTCTGATTGAACAGTTTTTGTTTCTGTTTTAGATACATCTTCGCTGTTATAAGCTGCAAGATAATCTGCAAAAGATACAGAAGTCTGTTTCGGAGAATCTTTAACTGTATTAGATAACTGTAAGTCCTGAAGTTGAGAAGGATTTACGATGATATCTGTGATTGCCTGATATGACACTTGGCAAATCTCCTTAATGCGTTGAAGATTTGCCATTACTGAATGCTAGTCCAGGGACTCCGGCTTACTTATCATCTTCCGCTGTATTTCTGCAGCCCGGTCAGACGGCATTAAGGAAAGCCAGTACGAACCCATAGATGAAGAACCTTCAGCGGCTGCAATCTCCTCGACCTTGCGAAGGACGTCAATTACAGTCTGATCATCCATCGCAACAAGAATGTTAACCGCTGCTTCAGGTCTCATACCATTCAGATTTTTAGCAATCTGTTCAACGTTTATATTCTTATCATCGTATTTTTTTACTTTGAGGTTAAATGTTTTTTCTCTTTCTTCCTGATTTTTTTCACGCTCAGCAAGCTCTGCACTTACCTGTTCATTCTGTTTTTCAGCTGCTTCTACATCAGATTCGCGTTTATCAAGCTCTTCTTTAAAAATATCAAGAGCTTCGCGCTGTTTTCTGAGTCTGTCTTCATCAAGATTTGCAACGAGGGGACGTGATTGTGTTGTAGTTGTAGAGGTCTGTGGATTTTTCTTCAGAATCTTATATACAGGTGAAAAAACTGATTTTACATGAACGACACCAAGATAATCGAACCATAAAAGCCCACCAGCCAGAAGAATGAGAATGATAATTAAAAGTACAAAAGTTTTTCCTAAAGACTTTTTGAAAGACATAATTTCCCCTCAAATGACAGTCCGAAGACCGTCATTAAATTATATCACATAAAGTTTAATCAATCAAACTTTAATCTATAAGACCTGAAATAGCTGCACCTAAAGTAATATCGTTATCACAAGATACGATATTCCAGTAAATACCAAGCTGGCGAGTAAGAACTTCATCAAGATAGCCGTATACTCGTTCACGAACCTTATATGTCTTAAAGAATGTTGTTCCGTCACAAAGAATACAGATTGGCTTAGAAGAATTCTTACCTTCTCCAGTTTTTACAGCACATGCTGTAAGAATTGCAGCAGAATATCGGGCAGAACGCTCAGCAATTGCATCCAGAATCTGGAACATCTTATCTACATCTTCTTCAGTTGCAACTTCGGCAGCGATTTTTCCAAGTACACATGATTTATCATATGGATGATGAAGGAACTTATCCATTTCAATAAGAGTAAGAGTCTCAAGACCATTGATTGCTGCAGCAGTTTTTTCTGTAAAAAGACCATCTTTAGCAGCAGCCTTGAGTGCGAACCATGAAACTGGTCCAAGATAAGCACCAGAACAAAGCTTTTCAAGGTAGAATGTACCAGGTTTTACAGTAGTCTTATCAAACTCAACATCAAAATCAGAACGATTTACTTTAAGGAACTTACCGCTCTCACAAACTACAATCTGCTTTTTGATATTGCAGCAGTCACAGTCAGGCTGAATATAAGCAGCGTTCATACCAGTTCCAAGGATGAAACCGATGTTTGAAGAATATTTATCACCATCTTCTGCGCAGGCAGCACCAGCAAGCAATGCAGCAACAGTATCGTTACAGAGTGTAATGCGTTTAATTGAATTCCAGCCATGAACAGCAAGAGCTTCCTTAAGGCAGGCACCAACTTTTGAACCTACAACTTCCGGAGCTTTAACTTCCTTTGAGAAACCAAGAAGAATACCGTCGCCATCTTCCTGAATTTCCATTGGGTATGAGAAACAGAATCCGATTCTGTCTGATTTATTTTTCAAGTGTTCAAGATTATTTGCAATCTGTTCAAAGAAGTCTTTACGAGAAAGCTCTTTTTCTACACCTGGCATGCGGGTCTTTTCCATATCAGAAATAGATGGAACACCTGCATCATCAAAAGTAACAAGGCATGAACGGAAGTTTGTTCCGCCAGCATCAATAACGATTACAGACTTGCCTTTTGCAGAAGCTGCAGGAGGATTACAGAAAGTACGGATCATATCCTGATCTGCACCTTCCTTGCGCAAGCCCTTTTTCATATCGTCCAGAATTGCCTGAGCGACAGTTAATACATCAACATGATTTACAAAATTATGTGCAGAAAGAAATGCACTTACCTGATTATTCATAATAGTTTTTCCTGTATGTTGTTTTTTGTTGCATATATTATACAAGGAATTCCCTATAATAGCAAATATATCTGATGGTCGAATGCCGTACTTGACCCGACAATAGTATCTGCGTATTATAAAACCCTATGCTTGATCTGGAAGCCTTGAAAAATGAACTTAATCCTCAGCAGTACCGCGCTGTAACAACAACAGAAGGAGCAATCCTTATTATCGCAGGAGCCGGAAGCGGAAAAACCCGTGTAATCACATTCCGAATTGCTCACATGCTCGATAAAGGTATTCCACAAAGCTCAATACTTGCCCTCACCTTTACAAATAAAGCTGCAAAGGAAATGGCAGACCGAATCAAAACTCTTACAGAGAAAAAACTTCAGAATCTTACAGTTTCAACTTTCCATGCTTTTGGAGTAAAGATTCTTCGACAAGATATAGACAAACTTGGCTGGCGGGAAAACTTTTCAATTTATGATGAAACAGACCGTGTAGCTCTTATTAAGGAATGTGGCCGCGAGCTTAAATTTTCACCGGAAGCAATGGATATTTACACAATCGGAAACCTGATTTCAAATATCAAAACAGGACGCAAGAACTGGGAAACTGCAAACGATATGTACAAGCCTCTTTACGAGCTTTATCAGGAAGGCCTTAAGCTTTATAACGCAGTTGATTTTGATGACCTCATTGTTCTTCCGATTAAACTTTTTAAGGAATATCCGGAAGTTCTTGCCCGCTACCGTGAGCGCTATAAATACATTATGGTTGATGAGTTCCAGGACACAAGCCATCAGCAGTACGAAATGATGCATCTTCTTGCAGATAAAAACGTTGCTGTCGTTGGTGATGATGACCAGAGTATTTACAGCTGGCGTGGTGCCGACTATCAGAATATTGTTAATTTTGAAAAAGATTTTGATGTAACAGAAATCCGGCTAGAACAGAATTACCGTTCAACAGGAACAATTCTGGAAGCTGCAAACGGTGTAATTGCCCACAATACAAACCGTAAGGATAAAAAGTTGTGGAGCGGTAAAGGTGTTGGAAAGCCAATTGAACTTTTTATGCCACAGAATGAAACCGATGAAGCTGATTTTATTGCTGAATCTATTCTTGGAATCGCAGTTGAAGAAAAACGCAAGTATGATGATTTTGGTGTATTAATGCGTGCTAATACTCAAAGCCGCTATATTGAAGAAGCCTTCCTCCATAATAATATTCCATACACAATGAGCGGTGGAACATCATTCTTTGAACGTAAAGAAATTAAAGATGTAATAAGCTATCTTCGTGTTATTTCAAATCATGATGATGATATAAATCTACTGCGAATTATAAATACACCGCGACGTGGAATTGGACGTGCAGCAATTCAACTTATGAATGAAGCTGCGGAACTTAACGGTTGTACGCTTTGGAACGCGATTGATTATTTGATTCATGCAGAAGCATCAAAAGCAAGCGATACACTTAAAGAAGATCTTCAAAACTTTGTTGAAATTATTGAAGAAAACCGACAGAAACTTCTAAGTGGACGTGGACTTGCAAATAAAGTTCGACAGTTTGTAGATGATATTGATTACAAGAGTTACCTTATTTCTGAATATCCAAAAAGTGAAAAGGCTGTTTCTTATAAATTAAAAAATATCGAAGAGTTTACACAGTTTATTGATACCTGGGAAAATGATCCGGACAACAATAATCCTAATCTGTATAATTACTTAAATCGTATTACTCTTGCCAGTCATGATAATGGGGATGATGAAGCAAATAAAGGAAAAGTCAACTTGATGACCATTCATGCCTCAAAGGGTCTGGAATTCCCGGTTGTTTTCATAGCCGGCGTAGAAGAAGGTTTGATTCCTCATGCACGTTCTGTTGAAGAAAATAATGGTGATGTTGAAGAAGAACGAAGATTATTTTATGTTGCAATTACCAGAGCAAGAGAAAAACTGGTTATGACTTCCTGTCAGAAAAGGAAAAGACGCCAGTTCCGAACTGATGATACTGGCTCAGGAAGCCCCTTTGATTATACAGAAGTTACCCCAAGCCGCTTCCTCGACGAAATCCCTGCCAATCTCGTAGAATACCACGAACCAAAGCAGATTACCGAGGAAGAAACCGGTGCGATGTTCTCCGACTTCTTAGGACAATTAAAAGCCAAAATGTAGGCAACAATCGAAGAACCGTTAAAAAGCAAGCCGAAAGGATTGCTTTAGGTTCATCGAAAGAATGCCTCAGAGGCAAGCTATGCTTGCCGACTTACACTCTATATTTAATCTTCTTTCCAGTTCCTTCGTACAACTTAGCACGAAGTTCACTAACCTGTGGGTCTGTGATGTAATCATCAAAACTCATCATGCGGTCAATAATTCCGTTAGGAGTAATTTCTACGATGCGGTTAGCAACAGACTGAATGAACTCGTGGTCGTGTGAGCTGAAAAGCAGAACACCAGGGAATGCAATCAATCCTTCATTCAAAGACTGAATTGCTTCGAGGTCAAGATGGTTTGTAGGATCATCCATAGTGATACAGTTTGCACCGCTGAGCATCATCTTAGAAAGCATACAGCGAACCTTTTCACCTCCGGAAAGAACCTTTACCTTCTTCAAAGATTCATCACCACTAAACAGCATACGACCAAGGAAGCCGCGAACGTAAGCGTCGTCCTGTTCCTTAGAGTACTGCTTAAGCCATTCAGTAATATTCATATCATTATTGAAGTTTTCTGAGTTATCACGTGGCAAGTATGTCTGAGAAGTTGTCTGTCCCCAGAAGTATTCACCTGAATCAGGCTTTCTTACACCGTTTACAATATCAAAAAGTGCTGTTACTGAGTTATGCTCAATACCAACAAAAGCAATCTTGTCTGTGCGGTTTACTGTAAGGCTGAAGTTCTTCAAAAGCTCAGTTCCATCGGCATCCTTAAGACAAAGGTTCTTACACTCAAGAACGTTGTTACCGATTTCACGGTCTGCCTTAAAGTTTACATATGGGAACTTACGAGTTGAAATTGGGATTTCTTCGAGAGAATCTGCCAATTTATCGTAAATCTTTTTACGGCTTGTAGCCTGCTTAGCCTTAGAAGCGTTAGAACTGAAGCGAAGGATGAACTCACGCAAATCCTTCATCTTTTCTTCAGTCTTCTTCTGCTGGTCGTGAGCCTGGCGCTGCATAACCTGAGTCATCTGATACCAGAAGTCATAGTTACCGCTGAACTGAGTAATCTTACCGTAGTCGATATCGCAGATGAATGTACAAACTGTATTCAAGAAGTGACGGTCGTGCGATACAACAATTACTGTATTTTCAAAATCCAGGAGGAAGTTTTCAAGCCATGTGATTGATTCGATGTCCAAACCGTTTGTAGGCTCATCGAGAATCAAGGCATCAGGGTTACCGTAAATTGCCTGTGCAAGAAGTACTCGAACCTTCTGAGATTCGTCGAGTTCACTCATCATCTTGTCATGGTGCTCTTCTTCAAGACCAAGACCTGAGAGCATCTGCTCAATCTGATTTTCTGCTTCGTATCCACCGAGTTCTCCAAACTCAGCCTCAAGCTCTGCAGACTTAATTCCGTCTTCTTCAGTAAAATCTGCCTTTGCGTAAATCTCATCACGAGCCTTTGAAACCTCATACAAACGAGGAAAGCCCATCATAACAGTATCTTTTACTGAGTATTCATCAAAAGCAAAGTGGTCCTGCTTCAAAACAGCCATACGCTCGCCCGGAGTCATAAAGATTTCTCCGGAATCCTTTTCGAGCTCTCCACTAAGCAGCTTTAAGAAAGTAGATTTACCGGCACCATTTGCACCAGTAATTCCATAACAGTTTCCTTTATTAAACTTAAGGTTTACGTCCTTAAAAAGCGGTTTTTCACTGAACGAAACACTAACATCACTAACTGTAATCATTTATTATCCCCTCAATTATCTACCAAAGAAGCTCTTTACTTTCTGCCAGAAAGTCTTCTTCTCAGGAGCAGCTTTCTGCTGTGGACGGTTATTGTTATAAGATTTGTTGTATGGCTTTTTACCGTTCTTCTTGTAATCGCCTTTCTTATAATCACCCTTCTTATATCCGCCCTTCTTGTAGATGTCTTTTGCACCTTTTGAAACAGATCCAGAAGCATAAGCATCCTTATACATCTTCATGCGCTCTTCGTATGAAAGACCTGCGAGTTTAGCAGGATCGATGTAAGGCTTCTTTCCGTGCTTTTCGAAATCACGACCTTTTCCACCTTTCTTGTAGCCGTCTTTCTTATATCCGTCATGGCGGCGGTCATCACGCTTGTCATCGCGACCGTGTCCGTTACGTTTTCCGTGTCCACGTCCATCCCGGTCATCACGACGTCTGTTATGAATATCGCCGTCCTTACCCTTACGGTAACCACCGCGGTTATCATATTCATCGTCCCCACGCCAGTTTTCAGTCTTAATATACATACCGGCAGATTTATCTTCTTCCATCTGATCTGGATAAGCTACAGTTGCTGGAATAGACATTTCGATATAGCGCTCAATAGCTGGAAGGTTATAAACATCCTGTTCAGAACAGAAAGTATATGCTTTACCAGATTTACCGGCACGAGCTGTACGACCAATACGGTGTACATAGTTTTCAGCTTCAACAGGAAGGTCGTAGTTGATTACCATAGCAAGGTCATCTACGTCGATACCGCGGGCAGCAACATCAGTTGCTACGAGAATCTTAATTTCACCAGCCTTGAACTTTTTGAGGATTGCAAGACGCTTAGACTGAGGAAGATCTCCAATCATAAACTCAGCCTGAATCTCATTGATTACAAGACGCTTTGCAATTACTTCACAGCTGCGCTTTGTGTTACAGAAGATGATTGCTGATTCTGGATTTTCATGCTTAAGGATTCCAACAAGGAGCTTCATTTTTTCATCAGATGAAACATGAAGAAGTTCCTGCTGAATTTCGCTTACTGTAATGTTTTCAGCTTCAATTGTGATTTCCACAGGATCACGTGTATATTCCCATGCAAGATTCTTTACATATGTGTTAAGAGTTGCAGAGAAAAGCATAGTCTGACGAGTTTCTGCTTCTGGAAGCTTCTTCAAAATCTTACGAAGATCATCGTAAAATCCCATATCAAACATGCGGTCTGCTTCATCAATTACGCAGAAATGTGAATTGCTGAGGTCGAGATTTCCACCCTCATTCAAATCAATTACACGACCAGGAGTACCAATTACAATATCCACACCTTTTTTAAGAGTGGCAATCTGCTTTTCGTAACCAACACCACCGTAAACAGAGAAAGCCTTAAGTCCGCTTGTTCCAACAAGTACCTTTGCTTCCTCTTCAATCTGAACTGCAAGCTCACGTGTAGGAGCAAGAATCAAACATTTTTTTCCTGCATTTTCAGCCTTAACCATCTCTCCGATTACTGCTACGAGATATGCGCAGGTTTTTCCAGTTCCAGTCTGAGACTGAACGTACAAATCAGGGCCCTTTGTTCCCTCTGCTGCTTTAGAAGCCTTAATAACCTGTTCCTGAACCGGAGTACATGTAACATAACCGGCGGCTTCAATTCCCTTCAAAAGTCTTTCATCAAGACCAAACTCTGTAAAATCCATAAGATTCCTTTACTGACCACATAGGGTCACACAAATATATTTTTACCGCACGCACACACAGGCCGTGGGATAAATGCAAATTTTTGAGATTACTATTATAATGTTTTTTGGAGATTATGTATATATAAGTAGATAGTTACAATAAATCGCTGATTTAGTGAGCGCGGGGTGAAACTCTGCTTTTTACAGGTTCCTTTTGTTCTTTGTAATAGGAATCAATCAGCTTATCAAGTTTTTCCTGAGAAATAAGTTTAACAGGAGGACGAACTTTTCTTTCTGTTATGAGACTTTCCAAAATTTCCCTAATCTGCTGATTATCCATACTACTTTATATATATCGTCAATAAATTACGCATTCTTTACTATATGTAAAAGAAGTACTTGAACTAAGGGGGAAGACGAATCCCCCTTAAATCCGCTTTATTTACTCTTTAGCAGCTGCCACAGAAGTTTTTTTATCCAGAGATACTCCAAAAACAAATAACGCAATACCAAGAACAGCACTTATAATTCCATAAATCTTCATCTGAGAAAGAAGTTTAGCAACAATACTCCAGATTCCTTCGTACACTCCTCCTGGAAGTTGATTTTGAGAGATAACTGTCTTCAGAATTCCAGGAAGAATACTGCTGCCAGCAATAGCAATTATGAAAAGAATCAGACCATCAATAAAGCATGGTAAAAATACATATTTTAACCAGACGAAAATATTACGGTTAATCAAAAATAGTATTAAAGCTAAAACGACACAAACACAAATACAAAGAAGATAGAATTTCAACGAAAGCAGTAAATCGAGTTTTTTCAAATACGAAAGAGTTTCAGCATTTTCTGCTTTTACCTGATCAAGACTTTCTTCCAGCTGAACTTTTGCTTCTGCAACACTGTTTGTAACAGCTTCCTTCATTCCAGTTCTATCAACAACTTCTCCTGTATGCTCTTCATACATATCAATTGACTTGTTCAATACATTCAAAATATCATCAGGATTTATATTGAGTTCTTGTGTTGTACCTGTCATATAATCAACAACTTCACCAACATACTTGTCTACAAATTCTGATATATCAGGAGAAGCAAGAACCTCTGCTACAAACTCAGGCTCAACTTCAATGCCGGCAGCTTCCAGATATGTCTCAACAATTGCATTTACGTCCATATTGGTCATATCAATTGAACTTAAATCAACACTGCTGAAATCAAAATCCCCATAATCTTCATAACCTGCAAGCGTATAGTGAATATCTTCCGGATGAAAAAGTCCATCTTCTGCAACAGGAGCAGCAGCAACCGGCTTCATCATTTCGCTGAGCATTTTTGTAATTGAAGAATAACTGAAATTAAAACGTACTACAGAAAGCAGTAAAGTAAATAAAAGACACACAGCAAAAAGAATGCTGAGCAATACTGAAAAGAATTTCTTCATTAAACCTCTCTCCTTAAAACAATATCTGTTTATTGTTTTGTTTTTTCGCGGCTTTTAACCTTGTTTAATTCCTTGTAGTAATCCAGATACTGGCACAAAACTCCCAGAGCCATCTGTACACTCTGTTGAACATTTTCGTCTTCATCTGCTTCTACTACATTACTTTCGTAAATTGCATCACGAAGTTTACAGAATTCATTATTCATAGCAAGATATTTTTCAGTCGCAGTCATAGTTTTAATTATAACAGATATGTGGTAAACTTCAAGCATGAATAATTCCGATACACAGACTAAAACAAGCTATCAGGCGGAGCTTTTTTCTAACCGTTTGAAAAAAAAATATAAGGAACTCCGTAAGTGGGCACGCAAAAAGAGAATAAGCTGCTACAGACTTTATGACCGTGATATTCCGGAAGTTCCAGTAAGTCTTGATCTTTATGAATTTCTTCCGGATGGAGTTGATTCTGTAATTGAAACTGCCCGATTTATGAGTGACCAGAACGCCCGTCTTTCTGCAAATGATCCGACAGTTGAACAGGGAATTAAAGAAAGAACTTATGCAGTACTCTATCTTTATGAACGTCCTTATGAAAAATCAGATGAAGATGAAGCTGAATGGCTGAATGCAATGGCAGAAGCTGCCAGCGCTGTACTTGGAATTGAAGCTTCTCATATCGTAAAAAAATCCCGCGGACATAAGAGCCATAAGGATGATGAACAATATCAGAAAAATGACAATGCACAGGAAATCAGCGGATTCGTTCAGGAACAGGGACAGATTTTCCGCGTAGACCTTACAACATATCTTGATACAGGACTTTTCTTTGATCACCGTCCTCTCAGGACTGTTGTTCGCGACACTGCAAGCAAAAAGCGTGTACTTAATCTCTTCTGTTATACAGGAAGCTTTTCTGTTTATGCTGCCCAGGGAAATGCATCTTATGTAGAATCTGTGGATTTATCAAACACATATCTTACATGGGCAAAAGATAATATGAAGTTAAATGGCTTTACTGACAAAAAACGATATGTTTTTACCCGTGCAGACTGTATGAGATTCCTTCAGGAAAAGGCTGTTGCAGCAAAGAGCGGAAGCCTGGCAAAAGAAGAACTCTATGATTTAATTGTTCTTGATCCGCCGACATTCAGTAACAGCAAGGCAACTACAGATGTACTTGATATCAACCGCGACTGGCCGCAGCTAGTGAAAGACTGTCTTAATATCCTTGCACCGGGTGGAAGACTTTACTTCTCCACAAACTCAGAACGTATAAAATTCGACATCTCAAAAATCCCAGCGAAAACCGCAGCCGGCACCGACTTCATCTGGAAAGAAATAACAGAAGAAACAATTCCACAAGACTATGCAGGAAAGAAAGCTCATAAAGTTTGGGAATTTGTTTTGAAATAAAGATAAAAAAAAGACTTCCATACGGAAGTCTTTTTGATAAAGTATAATTATAAAATTACTTATTGTCTTTAATACCGTAACGCTTGTTGAAGCGATCGATACGACCTGCAGTATCAACGAGTTTCTGCTTACCAGTATAGAATGGGTGGCAAGCTGAACAAATTTCAACGTGGATGTTCTCTACAGTTGAACGTGTTTCGATTACGTTACCGCATACGCAAGTAATCTTTGTAAGTTTGTAGTCTGGGTGGATTCCCTTTTTCATATTATAACTCCTATACTCTTGCCCGATATTACGCCCGACTGCCCCTGGCTTGTTCTGTTCGAACTACCATCATTCCGCTATCGTCAACTAATTCCAAAAATAATATCACAAGATAAAAATGATTAAATTATTATATTAAAATCAAATTATCAGGTCAAGTGCGCAACTTGTAAATTTATTGCCGCCACATGGCTTTCACATTATTAATTAATTCAGTAATGTTGGCGCTGCGGAAGTCCTGCTAGACCCCATAAACACAAAAGGTTCTAAAACAAAATTACCGTTAAAACCTAAAAAATCCGTATACAATCATTTCGAAATATCTTCGTACAAAATAAAATGCGGACGAGTATCTATAGTAAGTACTCCTGCATTTTCAGCAGCTTCCTTTTTCAATACCTTTATCGCATTCTCATTATCTATAAGACTATCCTGAACAAGTTTTTCAGTTTCATTCCATGCAACAAATGGATTATGTGGATCTGAATAACTCTGCCGATCTGTTGTAGCAGGATATTCGCTCAAGGCAACACTAACCTTGCGGTCCTTCCAGGTGTCAGCCCATTTTCCATCCGCAAAAATCTGCACTCCGTCTTTTGAAAGCGACTTAACTGCATAAGCTGTGTACGTTTTACCCGAAACACTAAGCTTTTTCTCTTTGGTAAAATAACAGTCTATTCCAGTTACTCTGGAAATTAATCCTTTTCCACTGCTTGTCATTGCATATTCGAAAACCGAAAGCAATTCCTCATAAGTAATATCATAAACATAAATCCGGTTATCAAAAGGGAAAATTTCATATACATCTGAAACAGTTATATTTTTTTTAGCTGAACCATCCAGGGTAATAGAAGTACGAACCCCGCCACTGTTTACAAAGGCAATATCAGCATTACCAATTTCCCGGATGATGTCACACATCCAGTTAGCCATAACACTTGCCCTTCCATCACTTCCTTTAATTGAAAGACTTGTATCCGGATAATTATTGGTTGCATCAACAGTAATGTAACCAATAACATCCTCCAGAAGGGGCCTGACATTTTCAATTGCGACATCGGAGAGCTTAAGAATTTCTTCATCAAGATCTTCTGCATTTTCGCCGGCAAAAGTATATGTATCCTTTGTTTTATCAACAGGAATTGTTTCATTTTTGCTTATGTTTGCAAAAGACACATTTCCGTCATCATCAACATAAAAAGAAAGCTCTGCATAAGCATAAGCTTCCCCATAAGACTCACTTTGCAGATAAGAAGGCATAAGGCCATCTTCACTGGAAAGATTTACATGTGTGTGTCCGCCAAGTACAAGATCAATTACAGAATCATTACCAATCTTATTTACTGCAGTATCTGCAGCCCCATGCACCAGAAGAATTGTAGCATCACATTTTCCGCTTGCTTCAAGCTCAACTGCAATATTTTTTGCAATAGAATAATTCTCTTTAATCTCATAACCTTTTCCAGTAAACTGGGCAGTCATAACACTTGAAGCCCAATCTTCTGCAAATCCAATAATGCCGATTTTTACAGTAACACTGTGACCATTTTCATTTACAGCATTTTTTTCGACGATAACATAATCCTTTTTATTTGTAATACGACTTCCATTCTGAAAAAGATTTGCACAAATTACAGGCACAGGATTTGTATACAGCTGGCCGTCAAGTTCATAAGCTGGAAGGGTTCCATCTGCCTCAACCATATTTTCAAAGCCCCAGTCAAACTCATGATTTCCTACTGCGACTGCATCGTAATCCATTTTATCAAAGGCAATATAAAGAGGTTTTCCTCTCTGTAGATTTGATACTGTAGTCCCCTGATAAATATCGCCACCGTCAAGAAGAAGCATTTTTTCTTTACTATAGGCCTCTCCCCGTCCGCGGATATCCTTTACCTTATCTGCAATATAGGCAAGCTTGTAATGAACAGTTTCTTCCGATGTGTTTACAAGGTAGCCATGAATATCGGTGGTTTCAATAAGAGACAAAATGTATGTGCCTGCCGGGACTTTTTTACCAGACTCAGGCAAGGCATCTTCATTTTGTTCACAGGAAATAAAAGAAATTAAAAAGGTAAAAATAGTGAAAATAGTAATTAATTTTGTTCTCATTTTCTAAATTGATTATTAAATGAATAATTTCCCGGCATTTTTTGTGCCGGGAAATCTCTATTATTCAATGCCTGCAGTACCAGCATTCATACTGGCAAGGAAGGCTTCGTTAGTCTTGCTCTTCTTCATGCGGTCAAGAATAAGTTCGGTGATATCAACATCTTCCATTGGGTTGAGTACTTTGCGGAGAATCCAGATTTTCTGGAGTTCGTTTTCTGTAAGGAGAAGTTCCTCTTTACGTGTACCAGATTTCTTGATGTTGATTGCAGGGAAGAGACGGCGTTCTGCGAGCTTGCGGTCAAGGTCGATTTCTGAGTTACCTGTTCCCTTGAACTCTTCAAAGATAACTTCATCCATACGGCTTCCAGTTTCAATCAATGCTGTAGAAATGATTGTAAGAGAACCGCCCTCTTCTACATTACGTGCAGCACCAAAGAATCTCTTTGGCTTGAACAGTGCGTTAGAATCAACACCACCAGAAAGTACTTTACCAGAAGTCTGAACAGTCTGGTTATAAGCACGTGCAAGACGAGTAATTGAATCGAGCAAAATTACAACATCGCGTTTGTGCTCTACAAGGCGCTTAGCCTTCTCAAGTACCATTTCTGCAACCTGAACGTGGCGTGTAGCCTGCTCATCAAAAGTAGAAGAAATAACTTCACCCTTGATAGCGCGTTCCATTTCAGTAACTTCCTCAGGACGTTCATCAATCAAAAGAACGATAAGGAAAACTTCAGGATTGTTTGCTGTAATGGCATTAGCAATTTTCTGCATAAGGATTGTCTTACCGGCCTTTGGAGGCGCAACAATCAAAAGACGCTGACCTTTACCGATTGGAGCAAAGAGGTCTACGATACGTGTTGAAACTTCTGTACTTACAGTTTCAAGACGGAGTTTTTCATTTGGATAAAGCGGTGTAAGGTTTTCAAATGGAACACGAGTCTGAGCAATACGTGGCTCGTCAAAGTTTACAGTTTCAATACGGAGCAAAGCAAAGAAGCGTTCACCCTCTTTTGGAGAACGGGTCTGTCCGTAAACTGTATCACCGGTCTTAAGGTTGAAAAGTCTGATCTGACTTGGGCTGATGTAAATATCATCTGGACCAGGAAGATAAGAGTTCTGAGGGCTGCGGAGGAAGCCGTAACCATCAGGCAAAATCTCAAGAGAACCGGATGCAAAAATAATTCCACCGTGTTCTGTATGTGCTTTAAGGATAACAAAAATCAAATCCTGCTTTTTCATTGGAGCAAGGTCATCTGCAGTAAAGCCATAGTTCATTGCAAGTTCACGAAGCTCTGGCATAGATTTGATTGTAAGGTCATTGATTAAAAGACGTGGTTTGTTTGCATTTTCTTCTGCAGCGGCAGCAGCTTCTGCAGCCATCATTTCTGCAACTTCCGGACTAGGTGGTGTATAAGAGTTACGACCATAAGGTTTTCTCATTCCGCCCTGACCGCGTCTGTTATTGTTATATCTGTTCTGATTGTTCTGGTTATTCTGATATCGATAATTGTTTGTATTTGGACGTTCTTCTGAAGCAGGTGTAGCGCCTTCTGCCTTTTCTGTTTTTTCTGATTTTTCAGTTTCTTCTGTCTTTTTAACAACGCGGCGTTTTTTTACAACAACCTTGCCGGCATCTGCAGCTTCACCTTCTGCTGGTGGTGTTTCGGAAGAAGCTTCTTCGGTCTGTTCATTTTGTACAGGAGTTTCTACCTGAGTTTCTGTTGTGTTTTGTTCTTCTGGTGAACCAAAATCAAGAGTAGCCTGTGCTTCTTCTGCAGGCTCTGAAACATTTTCACCGTCTGCGCGACGTCTTCTTAATGCTGCCATTAAAAAATCCTCATAAAAAAATTAGAATTATATTTTGATTTTATATATTGATTAAAAAATAAACACCGATTTAAATGATTTTTTTGGAAAAAGAATTGATTAAATATTTCCTATATTTCTATTATTATCTTTTTTGACATTTCTGTCAATATTTTTAAAAACTGGCAAGTACAGCTTGCCACTGATGCATATAACGTTTCTTCGATTGTAGCCTTTATTTTATAACATCAGAATGAATAAGCATTGCCTGTTTGTATTCTGATGATGCAACCGAGAACAAATCAACTTCCGGTTCCTTATCAAGCATGTTTACATCACCACTAAACTCTACATTATTTGCAATTCTGATTCTTGCAGTTGTGATATTACCGATTACCTTACTTCCAGAACAGATTTCAACACGTTCTGCTGCATTCATATCACCGTTTACATCACCACCGGCTACAATAATTGAATTAGCATCAATTTTATCAACTTTGCAAACTGCATTTTTTGCAATTTCAAGGTCACCTGCAGGTGCATTTATTTTTCCGCTGAATTTTCCAGTAATAACAAGACGGTCGCTGAATTCAAGTACTCCATCGAATTCTGTTTCTTCACCAAAAACTGTTATATTCTTTTTTTCAATTTCGTTTTTATCAGCCATCAATTCACCTGCAAATATTATTTCTTATCTAATATCTTTTTAATTATAACAACAATTGTCTGTATTAGCAATATAAATGCTCCCAGCACAGCTTCTGCCATTCCTGCAATATCTCCAGTTTTGGTAAATACTGTCTGTGAGTTTTCATTCATCAGCGGAACCTTACCAATTACAAAAGCTTGACAGAATTCAGGAGCAATCTTTTCAATTTTTCCATTCGAACTGATTATACAGGTTACCCCGCTCGCAGTACTTCTAACTGTAGGTACACGATTTTCAACAGAACGGAAAACAGCCATTGCCAGATGCTGATGCTGACAGGCAGTACTTTTTGACCATGAGTCATTACTCAGATTTATAAAACAGCGGGAACCATTTAATACCATCTGACGGCAGATTGTACTGAAAGTATCTTCAAAGCAGATTGGCGTAGAAAACTTTAAGCCACGGTAATTAAACACAGTATACTCATCACCCTTCTGCCACATATGAGAGCCGCCATTCAAAAGTCTGACATATAATGAAGGAAAAGTATGCTTTAATGGGAAGCTTTCTGTAAAAGGCACCAGCTTCATTTTTGAATAAATCTGAGGCTCCGGCGGATGCACATTTTTACCTGATTCAAAAACTAATGCGCTGTTATAGTACTGCTTTTCTGCACCACGAAATTCAACCTCATGGGAATTTCCAATTACAAAAACTGCATTATTTTCATCCAGGAAATTCAGCAGCTGAGAAATCAGCATAAAACGTCTTACATCATTTCCATAATCATAGTTGTAAATGATTGATGGGGCTACAGCAGTTTCCGGCCATACAACAAAATCAATTTCAGAAGAAAGAGACTGTGCTTCCTCTGTCAATTGAATAAGATTCTTTACATTACGTGAATATTCTTCAATTCCATTTTTCCAAGGACTATCATTATTTTGAATTGCAGCTACAGTAACAGATTTTTTTGAAACAGGCTGTCTCACAACATAATTGCCGTAAATCAAAGTAGAAAAAAACAGAGCAGCCCAGGTAAGTCCACAAATATAAGTCAAACGCAGAGAATTAACGGCAAGCGCCTTCTCTTTTTTCACATAAGCCGAAATATGCGATTTTCTTTCAAAATCAACCTGATGAATCAATTTCTGCTTCGCCTGTTTTTTTGAAATCAAACTGAATAAAAATGCTGAAGGAAATATTACAAGCAGATTAAGACCAAACACACCTGTCACAGAACAGATCTGAATCAAAGTGGTAAACTTCCATTGAGTATAAGCTGTTACACCGTAACTCATTCCAAGAAAGCCGAGTGTTTTTAAATATTCATAAGCACAGACACAAACAAACTGAAGCAGCCAGCCGTTTTTGATACAAATTAAATCTGCCCATTTTAAGCCAACAAACAGCAGTGCGCAGATAATCATGTAAGCAATACAAACAATAATCAGGCCAAGCGGATGAAAGGTATTCAGCCAGTAACCATAAAGACCATATGAAATAATGCCGTAAAAAGCACCGTATAATATGGATTGACGTATATTACATTTTCTGATTAAGAAAAAAACTGGAAGATAATTAAACCAGGCAAGCCAGCCAAGACCATCTTCAAAAAAAATATTTGGATTTGAAAGCCAGAATAAAACTGAAGCTGTAATCAGGAGTAAAGTTTTTTGAAAAAAATCCAGAGTTTTTGAAGCAGCCTTTTTATTTTTCATCTTTTTTTAGATTCCAGAGCTTGTCCTTTAAGATTTGTCCAGCACGGAAAGCCGCAACATAATGAGGCGCTACACTGAGTTTTTCACCTGTTTTAGGATTTCGAGCAACTGCTCTACCTTTACGAAGTCTTGCCTCAAAGGTTCCAAAGCCCCGTAATTCAATTGTTGAGCCTTGTTCCAAAGCCTCTCTTGTCTGTAATAAAAAACTGTCTATTACATTCTGAATGATCTGCTTTTCGATATCAGTTGATTTATAAACTGCATCAACCAAATCACTTTTAGTTATTTTTGAATCTGACATTTTGTAATCTCCTGTTTAATTTATTATAACACAGAAAGTAAAAAAAAAACCAGTTGAAAATTATTTCAACTGGTTTTCCATAATGCATTAATCAAAAATGTTATTTTGCTGCAAATGTAGCATTATAAAGATTCATCATTCTTGACTTCTTGCGAGACACAGCATTTCTCTTCAAAACACCCTTGCTGCGAGCAGTATCAAGTTCCTTCTGGAGCTGCTTGTATTTTTCTTCAGCGAGTTTCTGGTCTTTAGCCTGAACTGCTTCTACAAACTGCTTTGCATAAGTTCTGCAAGTACTCTTGATTGCTTTATTATGAAGTCTGCGAACTTCGCTCTGTGCGTGTCTTTTTTCTGCAGATGATTTTTTGCCTGCCAATTGGAGACCCCCAAAAAATATAGTTAACTGTTGTTCATACTATCAAATTACATATTTTGTGTCAATGAAAGTTTCGATTTTTGTGATTTGAATTATTGACACTAGTGCCTTATCTCATTATTATATTTGTTACGAATATTCGATTGGAGGCACATAATGGCTGGAGCTAGTAAAAACTCTCGTACAACTGTTGCAACACAAAAATTCATTTGCCCTGACTGTGGTGGCGAAATCATAATGAAGACCATGATTGAAAATGGTAGACTTAAGAATCAGGCAGAATGCCAGAAATGCAAACGTGTTGAAAGAAGACCTAAAGATTTCAAATAATCTTTAGTTTTTACTTGCCTATAATCGAAAATCCGTTAAAAAACGAGCCGAAAGGGTCGTTTTAGGATTATCGACATAATGGCTCAGAGGTAAGCTATGCTTACCGACACAAAAAGACCGTACGTAATCATGAAGCGTACGGTCTTTTTTTTTGGTTTCAGTATTTTATTTCAGAATCTATTTCTTATCAGATGGCAGCTGTCGCCAGTATTCAAGCTGCTGCTGCATGAGCATTCTTGACTCTTCAAGAATCTGATTACATTCTTCCTTTGTTGTTGGAGAATCATATATTCTAAGAATCTTTACACGGTAACAGCCGTTTTTAAGGTTTGTAACAAGCTTTCTTAAATCACGAAGCTGCCAGCCTCCATCGAGTGCACATACAACAACAGGGAGTCCTGTTGATTCTGAAAGCTGACGGAAACCGGCAGAAAAGAACTTTCCTACATTGCCATCACGTGTACGAGATCCTTCCGGATACAGAATTGGAATCTGTTTTCGTGCTACAACACGTTTTCCAAAATCAGAAATATAACGCATTGCTTCCATCGGTTTTGCCTTACGAGGAATAAGACAATGCTCCTGAGCGCGAAGCATTTCTGAAACAAGCGGAATATGTCTTCCAAGAGTATCCTTTGCTATAAAACGAACTTCCTGTCCTTCAAAGAATTTCATAAAAACAGGAATATCAAGAAGGCTCTGGTGATTTGAAATCAGAATAAAGTTTTCAGGGAGAGAATCTTTTTTATCCTCGTAGCCCCAGAAATGGAAATGTCTATAAGTATAAAGAATTGCAAAAAGACGAGGAGCAAGAACCTTTACAATATAATCAGAGATTCTGACACTAAGTTTTTTGCTTACAGGATATGCAAATATATTCGCAATACTTGCAGGAATTACCATAGAAAATAAGCATAAAATAGTCAGAAAGTGAGACATATATCGGCTCCAGAAAATCAAAAAATCTGATATGTATTATACTTTATTTTCAGTTAAAAATAAAGGAATTTATTCTATCAGTTATATCAGATAAAGGCTCATAAACCTTTTTACATTCCGGCATACTGGCAATAAACCAGCTGCCATAACGTTTTTCATAAATACGGCGGTCAAGTACTACTACTACACCTTTATCATCAGAACGGCGTATAAGACGTCCTATTCCCTGTCTGAATTTTATTACGGCTTCTGGGACACTCAGTTCCATAAATGAGCTGCCACCTCTTTTTTCAATAGCTTCTGCACGGGCAACAAATACAGGATCATTAGGAACTGTAAAAGGAAGCTTTACTATAATAACCTGAGATAAGGATTCTCCAGGAATATCTACTCCCTGCCAGAAAGAATCGGTTGCAAAAAGAACGCTTTCATTTTCTTTTTTAAAAGCTTCAAGAAGTTTTGAATTATCGTCATCGCCCTGCTTCATGATTCTGCCAGGGAATCCACGCATACAGGCAACAACCGTACGATGAGCACTCTTAAGTGATTCATAAGAAGTAAAAAGCACCAGAGTACGACCAGCAGCAGCCTGAATCAATCGGGGAAGAGCCATTTCTATATACTGCTGATACTGAATGTTATCCGGTAACGGTGCGTCATTCGGAACAGCAAAAAGCATATTTTTATTGTATGGGAATGGTGAAGGAAACTCCCCTTTTATAATTCTATCTTCACCAGCGAGTGTTACACCTGTACGGCGCATCCAGTAAGAATAATCTCTGCCGGTTTTTAAGGTAGCAGAAGTACATACTACACTGGACATCTGTTCAAAAACACCATCATTCATCAGATGTGAAATATCAAGAGGTGTCTGTGTAAGAATTACATATTCAGGATCTCCGCCATCGCGAATCATATCCGGCGGAAGTCTTTTTTTCTGAATCCAGAATACATCATCCTTTTTCTCATCCCACATAGGAAAGTTTTTCAAAAGAATTACATAACTATCAAGATGGCGCAGAATTGTTTTTGATTCCCAATAGCATGGAGCATCCTTATCGTCATCGCTTACACCTTCCATAACTATTCTGATTAAATCTGCAAAAGCACCGAGTGCACGAGTAAGTTCACCAACGGCTACAAGGAAAGGTCCGAAATTTCTGGCCGTACCTTCATAAAGCCGCATTGTATAATCATTGGTCAGTAAATCCTTAGCTGTTATTTCAACATTAGTAAGGGCAAGTTTTATTTTATTTGTAAACTCAAAAGCATCTCCAGCTTTTTCTTCATTTGCAGAAAGGATAGCCAGACTACATAAATGTCCAGCCTCAGAATTCTTTCTATGGCGATACATCTGATTTACAAGTTTATTGATTTTAAATCTGTTTACACTTTCACTGAAAAAACTTGTTGCAGCATTTTCAATTCCATGAGCCTCATCAAAAATTATATGACGATATGGAGGAAGTACAGCTGCATCATCATAACCTGCACCACTTAACCTTGATTCAATATCAGCAAACAAAAGATGATGATTTACAATAATCAGATTTGCACCCGCAGCTTCTTTTCTTACCTTCATGACAAAACAGTCATTATGATAAGGACAGCGCATTCCCATGCAGGCATCACTTTCTGAATTTACTTTTGACCATATATTTTCAGTAGGCATAAAGGAAAGATCACTTCGGCTTCCTGTAGGTGAAGACTGAGCCCATTCAGCAATTTTTTTAAGTTCATCGCCCTCACCTTCAAATAAATCAAGAATTGAAGCCGCATCATTAAGGCGACGCAGGCAGACATAATTCTGACGGCCTTTCATCAGAACATATTTGATTTTCTTTCCAATAATTTTTTCTACAGCAGGAACATCTTTTTCACATAACTGCTGTTGAAGATTTATTGTTCCGGTAGAGATTATAACCTTTTCACGATTTGTAAGTGCCCACAAGGCAGAAGGAATCAGATAAGAATAAGATTTTCCAACTCCAGTCCCAGCTTCAAAAACTGCAATTTTATCATCATTAAAAGCATTTACAATCTGCTTAAGAAGTTCAACCTGGACAGGACGTTCTTCAAAAGAATCTGAGATTTTAGATAAAGGGCCGCCCTCAGAAATATATTCCCCGGCTTCGTCTTCATTTACTTTTTTTGCAACATGAGGAAGCACAGGTTCAACAACAACATAAATTTCTGTAGCCGAATTGTTGATGATATAAAAGCCGCAGCCGTTTTCAGAAGCACAGGCAGCAACATTTAGATCAGCTTCAGACGGAAGAAGATTTCCACTTGGATGATTATGAATTAAAACTGATGTATTTCGTGCGTCGTGGAAATTGACAGGAACTGTGTGGGAATTGCCTCGTGAGCCGATTTTAACAGACTCAACAAGACCGTTACTGGTAATATCACCTGTAAAGAAAACTTCATTTCCGCCTGCTTCCTTTACTGCAGCCTTTATCGTCTGTCTGGCAGAATCAGATAAGTATTTAGATATTTCCACGTTTTTTTCCCACCACCTAAAAAAAAAGCCTTGCAACTGACGTTACAAGGCTTGTACATCTCCTAGCAGAATTGAACTGCTGTTGTCGGGATGAAAACCCGATGTCCTAACCACTAGACGAAGGAGACATAAGTCATTTCTGACTTTTAAGAATATATCAGAGACGTAAAGTTTCGTCAATAGCTTAAGTCTCTTTTTTTTAATTTTTTTAATATTTTTTTTACATATTCATTCCGAACTTTTTAACAAGCTTTTTCTGTAAAGGCTTGCATTCATCCGGATTCATTCCAAGTTTAAGAGCAACGTCCAGGTCGTTCATAGACTGCTCGTATTCACCAAGTTCATAATATGCCATTGCACGGCGGAAATTAGTATGAGCCTGGAACTCGTTGATTTCAAGAGATTTAGTATAGCACTCTATAGCTTCCTTATATTTCTTAAGAATTGAATAAACAATACCCTTATAATAATAAGAACGGAAAGCCTTAGGATCTGCTTCAATACTCTTCTGGAAGTCTTCCAGAGCATCATCCAGTTTATTCATAGCAAAGAAAGCCATACCACGGTGCTTACGGATTACAGCCAGTACATTTTTATCTGTATCTGGAACAGCATCAATAATTCTTGTATAAATATCAACTGCTTCGGAAAGATGCCCGTCATTATGAGCTTCAATTGCCTTAAGCAGAAGATCATCTATTGTGCCCTGTACAAATGGACTTACACGATTAATATCTTCTTCTTTCTTTTCTGTTTTCTCGTTTAAGAAGCCATCAGCAAGGCTGTAGAAAGAACGGCGTCTTTCATCAAGTTCGCGCTGAAGTTTATTCTGATAATCACGGATTTCCTGGAATGTTATATCTGCAAGTGTAAGAGAAGCATTTATAGATGCAAGCTTACGGCGTAATGGAATATCAAAAGGATTAAACTCAATCTTATAAATGAGCTCATGTTCCACTTCTGCCCATGCATCCTGAAGAATTGTTCTAATCTGAATTTCACAAACAAGCTCATCAGAAATTGGAGCAAGACCTTCATACTTACCTTCAAGAGGAGGCAAAAACTCTGGAGGAATCTTTACCAGAACATGAATAGATTCATATCCGAATTCAGAGAACTTCTTCTCTGCACCTTTTACTTCTACTTCCTTAATTTCAAAAAGCTTTTTAATCTGTTCAAGACCTATATTGATATCTTCAAGAAAGGCACAAATCATTCTTATACCCATCATATCAGTAAGGTATATGAGAGATTTTGTTTCTTCCATCTGATCAGGCTTTAAGCGAAGCACCTTCTTAAAATAACTGTCAAAGCTTTTAACACGGCTTTTATAGGTTGGCTGTGCAGAAAGCTTTATATTCTGCTGAAGGCGTTCTATTACCTTTGACATTATTTCATTGAAATAATCTGTATAGGATTCATAAATTTCTCTGATTTGTTTTTTAGAAATTAAGTTTGCAGTTTCCATAAGTAAAATCCGTTAAAGGTTAAAAAAAAATACGCCCTGGAAAATTACCATTTACAAATAACTTTCCAAGGCGTGTAATCAAATCAACAGACTAATTATTTAGCGTCTGCTGCCTGTCCACCGTTGCTCTGAGCGTTAGATCCAGATCCATCGTTCAAGCTTGATGTGAATTCATCTTCAGTAGCGAGCTTAGCCTTCTCGAGGTAGCGGTTAACCTGTTTGTTACCGAATCTCTGCATTTCTGCATTCTGGCGAGCCTTTTCTTTCTTACCAATGATTCCCCAGAGGTCTTCATCAGCAATGTCGCGGTCGCTAGTAAGAAGAGCCTTGTCGTAAATAATCTTTACGTCCTTGAAGTAACCAATGAAGTCGCCACCGATGTGAGCAGCATCACGTGTTACCTGGAAGCCCTGGAACTTAACGAATGGAAGTCCACGTGGATAGATTGGATATACGCGGATTTCGCGGTTACGGATTTCAGAAATGTACTGTGGGTTGTTCCAGCGGAGTTCTTTCCAACCATCGAAACCAAGGTAACCCATGAAGTAACGTCTTTCAATACCGTCGTTATCTGACATAAGAACATAAAGTCCATGTGGGTAGTTCATACCCATTGTTGTAACAGAAATAGCTTTTACTGTTCCAACATTCTTTACAACACCGTATCCATCTTCAAAAAGAGTTTTTCCGCTTGCTTTTTCTTCATCAGTTGGTTCCTGGCGAGTACCATTTTCATCTGCCTGAGCAAGTGGCTCGTATGCAGGAATATCGAACGGAGGAACGATGCGAGCATTTGCATTTGAGTTCCATGTAGGGAATACGATGCGTACACCCATTACGTTCTTTCCAGCAAAAGGAACATCTGCTTCACCTTTTACAGGAGCGGCAACAACTGTTGAGTCAGCCAAGCTCTGAACTGTCTTTGCAGATGAGTTCAGCTTAACTTCCCATTCTGGCAGTGCCAATGAAGTTTTCATAAGATCCTTCTGATCTTCGGTGAAAGTTGCACCAGCGCTTACAGAGTAGTCCATTACTGTTCTGCCGTTCTGAGTTGCATTTCCATTGTCATCTGCACAGCAGTCAGCATCCAGCATAGTAAAATCGATGAGTGTAGCTTCATCAGCGAAAGCAACCCCACCAACAAGCAGCATAGCAGCTGCAATTAAACCAAAAGTCTTCTTCATTTGAAGCTCCTTTTTTATACTAATTCGATGTAGCCTTGTATTTAAATTTATTATCTATCAAGTACATCGTTTTGTCAATGTTTTTTATTTTTCAAAAGCAGATTTTCCGTCGATGAAGATTTCTACGGAATCTATTCTTGAAAAATTTTGCTGTATATTTTTTTTGAGGAGCTCTGTCCCCTCTCTGATTTCAATAACACCATCACCCATCTGTAATAAATCCTGAGAGAGATTTACATACAGAATGTGATTTCTTTCAAAGCAGGAAAGCAGTTTTGTTCCCGGCGTAAAAAGAAGTTTTGTTCGTTCTACAGTAGAACCAAGCAATATTTCTTCAATATAAAGATTTATATCACCCTGATGTGGCTTTTCTGTAAGATTACGATATTCAATTATATACTTTCCATTCTCTGCAGAAGGGAAAATAAAGGTTCTTCGGCATGTATCTTTAGTAACAACGTAGCAGAATAATGAAAATACAAATAAGCCTGCGATTACAAGAGAAGTTATAAATATTGCAAGATTCTTTTGTTTAAGCATATTAATTGTAGCTTTAGCTGTCATTTTATCGTAGTAAATCCTTGAGAACGTTCAAAGTGAGTAATAAACGCTGCAATTCCATTATATATTCCAAGGGTTGCTTTTTTCAAGTATCTTTCGTCATTTAATAACAAGGCTTCTTTTTCATTTGAAACAAAGCCTAATTCAATGAGAACACTCGGCATATTTGAATTACGGACTACAAACCATTCTTCGGCCTTTATTCCGCGGGCTGTAGATTCTTTTCCAATCTGTGCCTGAAGTCCGTCCATAATAAACTTGGCAATCATTATACTCTCGGTTGTATATTCTTCTTCGAGCATTGAGTTCAAAATCGGGAAGAGATTTTCGTCTCCATCCACTGCTGATTTATCAAGCACGTTTCTTCTGTAGCCTGGTGAAAGGTACCACACTTCATAACCAGATGAAGTTTTATTAAGGGATGAATTGACATGCACTGAGATGAAAAGCACGGCTTCATTCTCACCTACTTTTACGTTGTTTGCGATGTCAGTACGTTCTCCAAGTGTAAGGAATACATCTTTATTACGGGTAAGTATTATCTGTTTTCCAGGATAAGCTGCCTTAAGGCGCTCAGCCAGCATTTTTGAAACTTTGAGAGTAATATCTTTTTCCTGGATTGTTACATTCTTTCCGTTGATTTTATAAGTCTTAAGGGCACCTGGATCTTTTCCACCGTGACCTGCATCAATTAAAATTGCGCCGACCTTAAATGGAAGTTCTGATTTCTGATTGAAAAACTCTTCTGAATCATCAAGAAATTTTTTGGAAACATAAAGTTGATTTCCACGGAGTTCCGGAGCTTCTGTAATCATCATTTTCAGACTGTCTAAAAGCACAATACTTTCACCATTTCTGAATGAAAGCTGATGTCCGTTTTTTTCAATCATTCCGCTTTCTGAGAGTGAATCCCAGTAAATGGTCATACCTGATTTTTTTCCTTTTTCAAGGAGATCTATATCATTTACGGCAAATGCTGCAGCACAGAGAAAAATTGTACTGATTATAGCTGTAAGTTTTTTTAGTTTCATGTTATTTCCTGTTATTTTCCCAGTTTTTCAATTGTATCTGATACATAAACTGCAGCCTGAATTCCTCCGCGCATTACAGCTTTCCAGAATTTCTCCTGATTTAATGCCGGATGCTTTGTACGAAGAATATCAAACTTTTCTGCAGTCGACTGGATGGTATTATAATTCCAGTCCTTCTTATTTTTATATTCGGCAGATTTAAGTACATCTGGAATATAATTGATGATTTTTGCATTAGCAGGAATATCTTCCCTTCCGGCAAGCTCAGCAAGTTCCTTTTCATTCAGTTTTCCATAAGCATCTGGCGGGAAAGCATTTTCATCATCAAGTTCTTCACCCTTAAGATATTTATCAGTTTTTTGATTATCAGGTTCCAGAGTGATAAATACATCAGAAACCGCATCTTCTGCAACTGTAATGGCAGCTTCACGACTGTGACTTACAGCAATGATATTTCCACATTTTTCAACATTATTACGAGGGAAATCAACTTCGCCACCAATACTGACTGTTGCACGAGGAAGGACATCAAAGACCGCTCTGTCAGAATAATCTTTAATGTTTTCTATATATCTGACAGTTCCTGGAATACTCATCCAGGCTCTTTCTGCAGAAGTTCTAAGACACTCTACTTCATAAAGCTCATATGGCTTTTCTGCATTTTTAAAAAGTTCTGAAGGTGTGTAGTCTACAGGTTTACGTCTGTTTATGAGGTCAGTCGGTTCTCGTCCTGCAGCAATAAGGATTCCCTGCTTTGTGAGATTCAAATCTGAAGCATAAGGATAAGTCCAGCCAGACATATAACCACCCGAAAGGCGTCCTGCAATTTCTCCAATCATAGGACCTTTTTTTGTATATTTTATATCTGCCTTTGCAGCACCTGTTGTAAGTCCAAGGGCTTTTGCACCCAAAGCAAAAACTGAAATCAGTTCATCATGGATTTTTTTATCGAGAACAGCAGGCATTGTGTGACCAACTTCAATAAAATATGGTTCATACTTTATATGACGTACGGCAAAACCTGTAACTGTAAAAGTTCCGTTTTGCACAAGTGCATCAATTGAGTATTCGGGACCTTCCATATATTCTTCTACAATTGCAAAACCAGTTCGTGAGCATTCAACAGCAACTTTAAGTGCCGGCAAAAATTCAACATCATTACGAACCATACGGCAGCCACGGGCTCCCATATTATCAACTGGTTTTATAACAAGAGGAAAATCCATCTGTGTGCGGATTTTTGAAAGAAGGACTTCTCCGTTACTGCCAGCTTTTTCGAGGTCTTCACGCCCTACACGACAGAATGCCGGAGAAGGAACTTCTGCTTTCTTAAAGCACTCGCGCATAACTGTTTTTACGCTTGCATTAACTGCCGACTGATAGTTATGAGCAGGTAATCCCAAAGCCTCACAGACATAACTTACGCTTGCAGAAAAATCTGTTCCTGCTGTAAAAACTGCAGCAAGTCCGTCTTTTGAAGCCTTAAGTTCTTTTGCGTATTCAAGGATTCCTTCTTTATCTTTTAAGTCAATTTTACGGAATGTATCTGCATAAGGAATTGAAACAGCTTTATCATCTGCATCAATTACATTTACTGTAAAGCCAAGTTCCTTACTGCTCAGTATTGCAGGCTTCTGCATAAGACCTGCACCGAGAATTAAAATATTCATTTCCCACCTCGAAATTGTAATTTATATTTTTCTACAGTAAATTTCTACTGTATCACCAAGACCGCGGGCATGACTGATAGCATCCATAAGATTCCATTTTAAACTGCCTTTTTGAGCCCCACTTTTTTTTATTGAAGGAAAGCGTTCCGGATGATGACCAGTAGAAACAATACGTTCTACTCTGAAACCAAATATACGGAGAATTGAATCTGCACGGCTTGGTTCCCAGATTGTATAATGATCTGTAGGACTGATTTCATAAAAATGATCTTTATCGCTTACAGCAGAAATACCTTCTCCAGACGGTGTTGAAAAAGCAAAAATTCCACCTTTACGCACAAGTGTAGATACTTTTCTCAAAACCTTTCCCAAATCCTTAAAATGTTCAATTACATACCACATTGTAACCACATCAAACTGGGTAATTCCAAATTCTTCTGCAGTATCAATTTGAGGAAAAGCAGAACAAACTGCAGGATACTTTAATTTCTGCTGTACATAAGCAACAGCATCTTCTGCAATATCAGTTCCAAACGGATTAAAACTGCTTTCACTGGCAGCTGCAAGGAATGGTCCATAAGCACAACCTATATCCAGAAGATTCTTTTCTCCGCCATCGCCTCCAATTCCGCTCAACATTTTTATTATTGAAGCACGACGCATTCCCTGAGCTTTAATTGAATCAAAATCTTCTTCGTAGGTTTTACCATACTGTTTTTTATATTCTTCAAAAAAGTACTCTTTCTGATATTTTTTATCTTCAATTGTGGTAAAAGCCATATAAACCATTCCGCAGGTTGAACAGCGGCGATAAGTTCTGGTTTCATTTCTTGAAATAACAGTATCTGGCTGAGAAGGAATCTTACCGCATACAGGACAAGACATTCTTTTTCCTGCTGAAAGATGACGCAAAAAAGCTCCAAGAGATTTCTTTTCACCACTCAAAAAGGTTTTAGAATATAGATTTTCAGATTCAAGAGCTGACTGCAATGCAGAATCAGAAATATTCTTATCGCCTACATAAGCAAAGCTGTACTTTTCTGCAAGTTTTTTATGAAGTTTTGTCGTTGGCAGAAGAATTACACCACAACCGGCATACACTGCTTCAAAAGCTGTAAGTCCATAATGAGTTACTACAATATCATATTCAAATAGTCTTTCACGAAGACCAGCTACAGGCTTTATAAACTCAATATTCGGACCACCAGCATAATCTACATAAGGACTGGATTCATTAGAAATTATTGCCGTAATTTTTGCATCCGGGAACTTTTTTCGGAAAGCCTGGGCTGCAGGCATTGTAAGATTTGCAGGATCTTCACCGCCAAGGCAAATCAGAACCTTTTCAATCTTTTTATCTGAATCATCTTCTGAAAATTCACGGACATTTTCCGGCATTGTAATAAATCCGGAATCAGTTTTATTAGCAAGGCGGTCACATTTATATGATGGAATTATATCTAAAAGATAATCACAGTAATCTGTATATCTTGAACCTTCATCAATTGAAATGAGGCTTCTGTTCTTAGAAAGTTCTTTCAACTGATTTTCTGTAAGCTCAAAGGTATCTGTAATAATTGCAGGCAGATATGATTCGTCAGGTATGGAATTGATAATCTGATTTTTTGAAAGTCCTGCTGCAAAATATTCTTCTATAACAGAATCAGCTTCTTTGAGAGTTTTATCATCAGGAACATAAACAAAAAATCCACCCTGCAGGCTTGCTGAAAGACAGCGTCGTAAATGTCCAGTGCCATGACCTTTAACAACAGAAGGGACGAGTACAACAGGATATTTCACACTGTTTGCATTACAAGCTTCTATAATCTGTTCTGTAGTAAAAGACGCTTCATAATTATGAGCTTTAAAATAATTTAAAATTGAAACTGCGCGAAGATAATCTGAATAAGTATCTATTGTAGTACGAAGCTCAGGATAATTATAACGACGTGGAGCCGGAACAAATTCACAAGAGTAGCGGTCTTTATGATTATAAAAAGCAGGTCCTACATGTTCATGATCATATGGATCTGTTGTTTCAGAAGCAGCCTTCTTCAAAGAATCTGCAGAAAAAATTTCTACTCCGCTTCCATGAGGAAGTCCTGAATATGTGAGGTAATCACAATGCGACTTTCCATTATTCTTTTCTTCAAATAAAGCTGCCGATTCTTCTGCAGCTTCATAAAATAAGAACGGATTATCTGCAGTAGCACGAATAACAGTTTTTGTCTCTATTGTATCAAGAAGTGAAACAAATCGTTCAAGAACATCTTCCAGGCTTCCGGCATAGCATTCAAAACCATGTTCTTTACAAACAGGAAGAAGCTGACTATAAGAAGCCTCATCAGTAGCTACATAATAATAATCCGCATTTACCTTATGCATTGCTTCAAGCACATAAGCAAGCACAGGCTTTCCGCAAAGATCTTTTAAAGCCTTTCCGGGAAGTCTTGTTGAAGATAATCTGCATTGTACAATTACTGTCCTATTTGTCTTTGTTTTCATCATCTCTACTCCAGTTTTGAACCAGAGTCTGTAAATCCATTTTGTAACGGAATTTATTTTTTTCTACCCAGGTTCTTGCAGCATTAAACTGCCGTCTTGCTTCCATAATTCCACAGGAAGATCGTAATAAAAATACAGGGAATGAAGATTTTTTTAAGCATCCCTGCTCCATTCGAATTTTAGGCAGCTCATTTTTTAAATAATATCTAAGATAATCCAGATTATATGTGGTATCATTTACAGGATTTTCATCTATATAAGAGAACTGTAACAGAGAAGTAAGTACTGTCTGCTCACCCCAAAGCCATGAACGGACTGCTAAATCAAGATTCTGCCAGTATGGAGAGGCAATTGTCCAGTCAAATCCGCCAAGTTCAATAAACTTTTTTCTATTATACAATCCAATAAAATCAAAAGGAAAAAGTGTTTTTTTACCGTTTGCAATTTCTGAAGACGAATCAATTACAAAATGCGTACGTTCTGCACTTGGAGAAAAAGCACATGGAAGAGCGGCTCGGTTCTTATCGAGGAGTCTTGGAACTATACAATAAGGAGATTCTGCTGTAAGTCTTTCTGCAAGATGCGATGGCATGAAATTAGCCGGTATGTTCAGGCTGTCACGAAGTACGAGTACATAATCTGTCTGAACTTCGCTCATTGCAAGATTTATAAGGTCACCGTCATTTGTTTTTTCAAGTGGCACGAGAAATTTTATCATTGGAAAACGTTTTGAAACATCATCTGTAAAATTACTTGAATCATGTTCAACAGACACGATTGTATGAAAACCACACTGCAAAAGATTTTCGAAAACGTGGAGCTTGAAGTGGCTGCCGCTGCTGTTGAGTAAAATTACAGAAATATTGAGCGATGCCGGGTCTGTAACCTTTGGTCCGCCGAGGATTGTTCTGTTTATCTGATGTTCGCTAAAAGTTAAAGGTATACCATTCATCGCATTTCTCGCATTTATTGCAATATTTTTTATTTATATGATTTATTAAAAGCTCATCGTTTTTCTTCCAGATTTCTTCAAGAGAATCTGTAAATACATTACCAAGTGAGTTTCCATTTTTGCCGCAGAGTACGCAGGCGCGGCACTGTGGAACTTCTCCGTTTGACAGGATTGTAAGGTCGCGGCGGAGATGCCAGCAAGGATCGCGGTCTAAAGGAGAAAGGTCTGCAGGTTTGCAATCCGGCAGCAGGCCAGCAAAATCATCATATTTTTGAATAATAAGATTTCCACCAGAAGGATTTGTTTTTTCATTCCAGTAACGGAAAAAGGCTTCCAGTTCTGCTTCGTTTTCATTCATTCTTACAAACTGAGGGTAAACACAGCCAGGAATTGCATTTTGAAGAAGTGAAACAGCATTTACTGCTGCTGCAAAAGCCCCTTCCGAAGCATTTTTATGTATTCTCTGATAGGTTGCATCTGAAGCTGCATCTAGAGTTACTGCAAGCATAATTTTCTGCCATTGATGTGTACGAGGCGCTGCCTTATTTACAATTTCATAAAGCTTCTGACACAGCTCTGAAGTTATTGAAAGACCGTCTGTTTCCAGGAAAACTGAAAGTCCCTGATAAGAAAGAATCTTTTCGACAATTTTCAGGAAATCCGGATGATTGAGAGGCTCTCCCCAGGCAGAAAGACCGATAACTGCATTTTCACTAAAACCGGCAATTTTATCTATAAGGCTGGTGATTTTATCAAAAGCCATAAAAGTATCAGATGATAATGAAAGTGGTGAACTTCCAAACTTTTCTCCATAAGCTTTACAATATGGAGAATAAATTGAATCAAAAGCTACCTTATCTGCTATCTGAATATTATAAAAGCCAGGAACTGTTTTAAGACAGGCTGTATTTTTACTTGCAATAGCAGAAAGTTTTTCAACATCATCAAAATCTTCTTTTGAAGCTGCATCAAACAATGCTTTACACTGCATAAAGTTATCTTTTTTACCGCAATGAAAGGAAAGTCTTAAAAGTCTCCAGTCTGAGTCTGCAATTACTGTTTCAACATCAAAAGAATTGATATTAGTTTTTATAAGATTATATAATCCCTCTCTGCTTACCGGCTGTTCTCCAAGAGAGGCTTGGGTAGTTTTTGAAAGTTCTGCAAGAATACCGATTGTTCCGGCATTTAGTGCTTCTGGTGAAAAACCATAAGGATATCCATCTGCAAAAGTATATTCAGATTTATATGTTATATGTGAATCTATGATTTTCTGAGACAGTTTCTTATCAAGAAACGGAAGGTCTATAAAAGAAAAAACAGCCGTTTCAGCATTTTCTTTAGTGCAAAGCTCCTTCATTTCGCAAAGAAGCTGGGTTAGAGTTTCAGATTTTACTGTAAATGAAGGCAGACCAAGGCTTTCTGCCCAGTTTTTTGAAAGTTCTACTGCAGATTTACCATTGAAGGCTTTTTCTTTTGAATATGAAGAGTCGTTGTCATAAAAAATTACTATGGTTTTCATCAAATTCTTTATCGGCATTTCATTGAATAAGTTAATAAAATAAGGTAAGTTGAAATTGTACAAAATAGAGGGGAAAAATGAACGGACCGGGCTTACCCGAAAACATGGTTTTCAGCGTATCACAGATTACAGACCTCATAAAAGAGATTCTGGAAACTTCCTTTAGAAGCATAGTAATAGAAGGAGAAATCTCTAACTGGCGTCCGAGTGCTGCTGGTCACATATATTTCACATTAAAAGACAATAATGCTCAGATAAAAGCTGTTATTTTCCGTGGTGCAGCAATGAAATTGAATTTCCGCCCTAAAGACGGAGACAAAGTGCGCTGTACTGGAAATCTTTCTGTTTACGCGCCTCAGGGAAATTACCAGATAATAGTAAATACAATGGAAATTGCCGGCGCGGGAAACATTCTTCAGATGCTTGAAGAACGAAAACGCAAACTGGCGGCAGAAGGGCTTTTTGATGAAAGCAATAAAAAGATGCTTCCTAAATATCCTCGGACTATTGGTGTTGTAACCAGTCCAACGGGAGCAGCAATTCGGGATATTCTGAACGTTACTAAGCGACGAAATCCCGGAATGAATGTAATTGTTCTTCCTGCTATTGTTCAGGGAGACGGTGCTGCCCAGACTATCTGTAAAATGATAGAGATTGCAAATTTTTATGAGCTTTGTGATATTCTGATTGTAGGACGCGGTGGTGGTTCTCTGGAAGATCTTTTACCATTCAGCGAAGAAAGTGTTGTAAGAGCCGTTGCCGCTTCAAAAATCCCGACGATTAGTGCTGTAGGCCATGAAATTGACTGGGCTCTTTGTGATTATTCTGCAGACCGTAGAGCTCCTACTCCTTCTGCAGCTGCAGAAATGGCAGTACCACAGCAGGCTGACATCCGTACAAATCTGGAAACTTATAAAGAAACACTTTATACAGCAATTACTCAGAAAACAGGTGCAACCCGACTATTGATTAAATCTTTTAATCCGGAAAGCCTTGAAGTTCGTTTCAGAAACATCCAGCAGCCATTGCTGAACCGTTTTGCTACAGCCCGCGATAATCTTTTATTGAATATAAATGAAAAAATCCGGGACCTTCGCATAAGACTGGATACAAACAAAACAATACTTGAGAATGCTAGTCCACAAACCATTTTTGACCGTGGATACTCCATGGTTACAGATGAAAATGGAAAGATAATAAGAAGCTCTGAACAGGTTTCAGAAGGGGCAAAACTGACAATTACACCTGCGGAAGGAAAGATTCACGCAGTAGTAACAAAATAAAATTGAACCGTAATTTATCAGGAGGATAAAACCGTTATGAATACATTTGAAGAAAATTTAGCAAAACTTGAAAAACTCACATCAGATATAAAACGCAGCGATATTTCACTCGAAGATGCACTCAAGGATTTTGAAGAAGGAATTAAGCTTGCTTCCGGTATGGAAAAGCAGCTTGATGAAATTGAAGGCAAAATCCAGATTCTCATGAATGAACCACAGCCTGTATCTAAAGACAATCCTCCTCAGCTTGATCTTTTTTCTGATGACAGCGAAGTAAACGGAACCAGAAGATGAGCTTAGAACACCCTGTACGAACTCTGAATCCTGAAGTAGCACGCAAAATTGCTGCCGGAGAAGTAATTGACCGCCCTAACGCAATTATCCGCGAACTTATGGATAATTCCATTGATGCTGGAGCAACAAGCATAACTGTAGAAATTACCGGCGGCGGTATAGAAAAAATCAGAATAATTGATAACGGCGGCGGAATGACCCGTGAGGACCTTGAAAATTGTGCCCGTCCTCATGCTACAAGCAAAATTGAAAATGAAGTCGATTTAATGAATCTTTCAACACTTGGATTCCGCGGTGAAGCCCTTGCATCAATTGCTGCAGTAGCAAGACTTTCCATTCAAAGCGGCGGCTACAAAATGCGCGCAAGTATTACCGAAGACCACATTATTGAACCAGCTACAGAACTACAGGGAACAATCGTACAGTCAGAAGGACTTTTTGAGAATTTTCCAGCCCGCCGTCAATTCTTAAAAAGACCTGCAACAGAAGGCATAATGTGCCGTAACATATTTATAGAAAAAGCTCTTTCAAGACCTGATATTTCATTCAGATTTGTATCAGATGGTGAAACTAAAATAGACTTACCGGCAAATCAGTCTATAAAAGACCGTTTTGTAAGTGCAAACAGCTATTCAGAACCTGCAGAACTTTTTTATGAACTTTCTGGAAATGCCGGTGGAAGTTCTCCTGAATGGTCATTTACTGTAGTAATTGGAGAACCTGCTGTCAGCCGTTCAAATAAAAAAGAAATCTTTATCTATGCAAATGGAAGAAGAATTCAGGAATACGCTCTTGTACAGGCTGTTGAATATGGTGCACAGGGATATTTTCCAAACGGAACTTATCCGGTTGCTGCAGTTTTTGCACAAATCAGACCAGACCTTATAGATTTTAATATTCATCCTGCAAAACGTGAAGCACGCTTTTCTGACATTTCTGCCCTGCACCATGGTTTAAGCAGTACAATTAAAACCTTCTTCCATCAGTATACATATGCTAATTTCTCTGAAGATAAGCCTGCTGATGAAGCGAGAATCCAGGAATTCAGTTTTGAAGTTCCTGAAAAAACAACTTCATCTTTTCCTTCAGTTTCTTACAGTCGGCCAGCTTCTTCAGCAGTTTCTGCTCCATCTTCTTCAAAAGCTGCAGCAGACTACTCAATTCACGAAAAACATATTTCATACAAGCCTTCAGAGACAAAATCTGAAGCACTTTCTGATTTCCGCTCTAAATATCTTGGAATAAAATCAGATACAAGTTCTCTTGCAGAACAGGCTCTTTCTGCGGCTTCGGAAAATAATAAAAATTTCGATGCTCCAAAACATTCTCAGGTAAAATATATCGGACCATGTCTGGGTACATTCCTTCTCGCAGAAAAAAATAACTGCCTCTACATTATTGATCAGCACGCAGTTCATGAACGCATTCTTTTTGACAAACTTATGAATTCACAGGGAGAAGCCGGAAGACAGCCTCTTCTTATCCCATATAAAATCAAAACAGAATCAAAAACTCAGGATAATCAGCTTGAAAAACTGAAAACAGAGCTTACAAGAATCGGCTTTGAAACAGAACATGTATCTGACGGTTACTGGGAAATCAAAACAATTCCAGAACGATGGACAGGAACTGAATACGATCTAAGAACTCTTCTTTTTGTAAAACAGGTTGAGCCTAAAGAAATAATCCGCTCAATTGCAGCAATGACAGCCTGTAAAGCAGCCGTAAAAGATGGTTATGTTCTTGATGAAATTACAGCCGCCCGCCTTGTAGAGCAGGCCTTTACACTTGAAGATCCGCACTGCCCTCATGGCCGCCCGATTTACACTGTAATCAGCAGGGAAAAACTTTTTGAACTTGTAAAGCGCACTTAAAACAAAGGCTTTACACTCAATTTATAAGTTCTGGGCTGGTTATTCAAATACTGCAATCAGGCTCTGAACTTCGGCTTTTCTGAAAGATGGATTCTTGTTTCTTACATACAAAAGATTTTTGTATGCACTGCTTCCATCTCCAGCCTGAATCTGAGCTTTTGCAAGTCCTACATAAGCTTCAAGATTATCAGGATTTTTAGAAGTAATTTTTGTGAAGTTCGCAATTGCGTCAGTCAGTTTTCCGCCCTTTACCTGAGAATTTGCAAGATTCAATAAAGCGTCATCATCTTCAGGTATAATTTCCAGAGCTGCTTTATAGTATTTTTCAGCAGAAGCATAATCTTCTTTGAGCATATAAGCTGTTCCCAGATTATTGTTTACACTGAAATCTTTGCTGTCAGTTTTGTAGGCATCAAGAAGAAGGGACAAAGCTTTATCAGGTTCCTCATTGCCTTCTGCCATATAAAGCACACTGAGATTTATCTTTGATTTTATATGAGTTGGATTAAGCGCCAGTGCTTCTTTATACAATTTTTTTGCATCTTCTATTTTATTATTCTTTTCCTGAATTAAGGCATAATTGTAAGTTACATTTGCCTGCTGAACTTCATTTAATAAGAAATCCTTTTCATCATACGCAATCCAGCCATAACGTGATGCTTCTGCATATTTTTTATCATCATATAAAACTTTTGAAAGATTATAGGCTGTTAAAGTTTTAGTTTCACTCTTATTTAATTTATCAAGTGCTTTTTTATACTGTGCTTCTGATTCTGCATATTTTCCATATTGATAATAAACCGAGCCCAATTCCATAATTGCAGAAGTATTATCTGGGAATAATTTGATAAGATTATCATAAGCCTTTACGCATTCTGCAAGTTTTCCCTGGCGGTTATAAACTCTTGCCTGTTCAATATAACCTTTTTCATATTCAGGATTTATAGAAACTGATTTTTTAAACGAAGTGAGTGCACTGTTTTCATCATTTAGTTTTACATAAGTAAGACCAAGATTATAGACACTAGGTGAAAAATGATCGTTTAATTCTACGGACCTTATAAAGGAAACTTTAGCATCATTATATCTTCTCAAAAGATACTGAAGTTTACCCATATCATAATAATAAAGATAATTTGATTCATTTAGTGCGATTGCTTTTTCTAGTTCTGTTAAAGCACGGTTATAATCTTTTTTCTTCTGCGCATCCTGAGAAAGAATATAATGAGCAGAGTCATTTTCAACACCGTTTTCTATAAGTTTATTAGCAAGTGCGACACCTTCATCTAACAACTTCTGTTTTTCTGCCTCTGATGTTGCATTTTCAAGTTTTTTTGAGATGTCATCGAGTTTTGAGATATTTTTTTCGTTTTCGGCTTTTTCTGCATTAAGTCGGTTTCTTTCTGCCTCTTCTAAAGCTTTTTTAATACGCTGTTCTTCTTCGGCTTTCTGCTTAGCAGTTTGTTCTGCTTTCTTTCTATCTTCCTCTGCTTTTTTACGGGCAGCTTCTTCTGCTTTCTTTTTATCTTCTTCTGCCTTTCTGCGGGCATTTTCTTCTGCTTTTTTCTTGTCGTCTTCGGCTTTCTTACGAGCAGCTTCTTCTGCCTTTTTTCTGTAGTCTGCAGCTTTCTTACGAGCAGCTTCTTCCGCCTTTTTCTTGTCATCTGCGGCCTTTTTGCGGGCTGCTTCTTCTGCGGCCTTTATTTTCTTTTCTTCCGCGGCTTTCTTTGCTTCTGCTTTTTTAATCTTTTCTTCTTCGGCTTTCTGATTCTTTTTTTCTGCAGCCAGGCGTTCTGCTTCAGCCTTTTCAGACTCGGCTTTTTCTGCAGCTTTTTTTTCAGCTTTCAGACGTGCTTCTTCCTCTTCTGCTGCTTTTAGTCTGGCAGCTTCAAGTTCAGCAGCTTTCTCAGCATCATCCTTTTCAGAATCAGACTGGATTATTGTATCATAATCATCAGCAAACAAGTCATTTCCAGATAATCTTTCACCATAAGCATGACCGCGCCCATCAGAAAAGTCTCTATTATGACGATAAGTACTGCTGCAGGCCTCACATTTCATGAGAATGAGTAAAAAAATGATTATAAAAAGCGCAGAGGCAGCATAACTACAGATTTTTTTGAGACGTTTATCTTTTTCCTCATCTGATAAATCTTTCCAACGTTTGAATTCCATACTAATCCAGTTCCCCTTCCAGATCATATTCTATCAAATCTTCAGCTCCAGAAGTAAGATTTGTTGAATCACTTCCCTGCAATGAATTTGCAACATCTTCAAGAAGCTTTTTTCGTCTTTCTTCTTCTGATTTTCTCATATCTTCAAGCAGCTGTTCTCTGAGTCTGCGTTCATCCTCAAGGGCAGCTTCCTGCTCTTTCTGGCGGACTTTTGCTTCACGATTTGCAAGTTCCTGATTTCGTCTTCTTTCTTCCTCAAGCCATTTTTCATGTTCTTCACGAGACTGTTTTTCGAGCTCTTTCATTTCATCAAGCTCATCATCACTAAAGGTCATCCAGTCTTCAACATCATCTACTACTTCTTCTGAAACTGCAAGAGAAGAACTTCCATCATGTTCAAATTCTTCCCAATCAACTCTTGTACCTTCATTTTCTGTATCTGAAGCAGTAATTTTTTCCTGAGTTTTATTTTCTACAACAGCTTCCGGATTTTCTCCGTTTATTCTCTCCCACTCCGGATTTTCAGCTGCCTTTTTATTATTTTCAATTCCAGCTTCTACCTTCTCCCAGTCTGGAGAGAACGATTCTTTTCGTTTTTCATTCAGATTTCCATCGTATTCTTCCCACTGAGCTTTATTCTGTTCAGCAAGAAGTCTTGCTTCTTCTTCTCTGCGGGCAATTTCCTCTTCCAGAGCCTTTATCAAAAGTTCAATTCGTTCTCTCTGAGGATTATCCGGGCATTTATTTACAAAATCAATATAATCATCTTTTGCAGAAACAAGCTGTCCTGACATTAAAAGTGCATTTGCGCGGTTCAAAAGTGCATCATAAAAAAGAGGATCTGCATTGAGAGCTTCTGAATAGCTGCTTACAGCTGATGCATAATCCTTCATAGCGTAATAAGTATTTCCCATATTATAGGAAAGAAGTTTTTTATTATCCGGCTGTGCTTTCATTCCGCGTCTGAAGGCATCTATGGATTTATCATATTCACCAAGCTGATAGTATCCCAATCCCAGAAAATTATAGGAATTATCTGAAATCTGACCATTAAGGATTTCATACTCAAGTACCTGAACAGCATCCTTTGCATTGTTTTCCTTAAACAGGGATTCTCCACGTGACAATCCAGAATTACCTGCACCAGAGTTCTGAGCAGAAAGATATGCTGCGAAAAAAATAAATGCTGTAAAAAGTATAACCTTTACTTTAATTTTCATATATATAGTTCCTTCGTGTTTGACATATCGACATAAATTTAATACTCTTATTATCGAGAGATTCTGGAAAGACTTAATCTGCTTTGACGGGAGTATCACATGCTTATTATCATTATAGCTATTTTTGCCGTAGTAATCATATCACTTCTTATCATAATATTAAAAAATTTTGTATCCCCAAAAAGAATCGAAGCAGTTCCTCGTCTTATTAAACAGGGTAAAACTCAAAATGCCATTAAAATTGCAAAGCAGATTCTTGCTAAAGATCCAAAGAATTATCTTGCACACTATTATCTTGGTAAAGCCTATATAAAGGAAAACAGAACAGAACTTGCTGTAATTGAATATAAGAATGTAAACGACAATGCGCTTTTTGGTGAAGGAATCAATGAACTTTCCTTCCGTTCTGAATATTCACAGCTTCTTCTTAAGTACAACCAGCAGAATGAAGCACTTAAAAACTTCCTTCTTTTAACAAAGCTGGATCCTCAGAATGCAGAAAACTTTTATCAGGTTGGAAGAATCTACGAGGATCAGAACCGTTATGACTTAGCACTCGGCTTTATGCAGAAATGTGCAATGCTCGACAAAAAACATGCAAAAGCACATGCAGAAATAGGTCTTATGCTTTACCGTACTAAGCAGTTTAATGAAGCTAAAAAAGAAATCGATATGGCAATTAAGCTTAGTCCGGAAACTTATTCTTCCTACTATTATCTTGGAAAAATCTTAAAAGATGCAAAAGACCTTCAGGGAGCTATTAAAGCCTTTGAAAAAGCACAGCGCGACCCGGATGTAAAGCAGAAAGCCATTATAGAACACGGTTCCTGCTTTATGATTGCCGGAAGAATAGACAATGCGCTTGTAGATTTCCAGAGAGCTATTGAGCTCGATAAGGAAGGAACACAGTCCGAAACACTTTATGCACGTTATTTCCTTGCTGCCTGTTATGAAAAAAGCCGTAAAATTGACAAAGCTATTGAGCAGTGGGAAGTTATTTACAAAAAAAATAAAGGCTTTAGAGATGTATCTGCTAAGCTTTCAGAATACAAAGACCTTCAGGCAAACGACTATCTTAAAGATTATCTAACCTGTAGTAATGAAGAGTTCCCTATTATCTGCCGTAATGCAACAATCAAGGGTCTGAACCTTCAGGTTCTTTCCTGCGACCAGAAAAAATGGGGATGTCAGATTACAGGTGTAAACAAAAGTGATGAATCCTGGATGGCCGTACGTAAACAGGTCATTTTCATCAGATTTTACCGCGAACCAGAGCCTGTTGAAGAAGCTCAGATTCATGAATCTCTGGACACAATGAAATCTATGAACAGTGTAAAAGCCTTTCTTTTTTCAAGCTCGGGCTTTAATACCGCAGCAAAACGTTATGCAGAAAACAGACCTATTGAGCTTGTAGAAAAACAGAAGCTTGAAGCATTGCTTTCAAAAGCTGGTGAATAATGAAGATTTTATGTGTTTCCGATTATGTAGACCCGCTTATCTATAATCAGAATGTAAAGGAAGCCTTTGCCGACATAGATTTAATACTCTGTGCAGGCGACCTTCCAATGGATTATGTTGATTTTATTGTATCAGTATTTAATAAGCCTACATATTTTGTATTCGGAAACCATGATTTAAAGGAATATCACTTATATCATAGAGAAAGCCGACTTGACGGCTCTCGTTTTACCAAAAGTTATGACCAGTCAATTCATGGACATGGTGCAACCTATTTGGGTTTCAAATGTTTTATAAACGATAACTTAGTATTTGAAGACCCTCAAACTGGTAAAAAAACACCACTTTTAATTGCAGGAGCTTCAGGTACTGTTCGTTATAATAATGGACTCTGTCAGTTTACAGAAGCTCAGATGAAATTCAAGCTTTTAAAACTGGTACCAAAGTTGATTTATAACAAGTTAAAATATGGAAGATATCTTGATATTTTCATGACACATGCTTCTCCACGGCATATTCATGATCATGAAGATCCCTGCCATCTTGGTTTTGAATGCTATAACTGGTTTCTGGAACGTTTTAAGCCAACTTATATGGTTCACGGGCATATTCATCTTTATGATTTACGTGAAGAACGAATTGGAAAATATTATGATTCCACTGTGGTCAATGCATATGCGCATTATGTAATTGAACTGCCTATGAAAACAACAGAACAAAAGGACAACTAAGATGGATTTTTCAAAAGCAAAATCTGAAGAAGATTTTAACAAAGCACACGCAAAAGCATTTATTAACGAAATTCAGCATCTGCTTTCTCCTGAAGAAGCTAAACTTATCTCTTTAACCGACGTAAAGCAGATGATTAAGTCTAACTCAGAAACCTATATTGGAATGAAGGTTATTCCAATTGATAAAATTGTTGGAAGCGAAGGCCGATATAACGATTTTGATAACCGTTTCTTCCCAAAAAGCACACATCTCAAAAACCGCTGGCAGCATGTAGATGAAGCCGCATTAAAAGATATTACACTTCCACCAATTAAAGTTTACGAAATTGCCGGTGTTTATTTTGTACGCGATGGAAATCACCGTGTTTCAGTAGCAAAAATGCGTGGAACAGAGTTTATTGATGCAGAAGTAGTTTCCCTTCAAAGTGAAATCAAGCTCAAGAGAGCCGATTCCCTCAAGGAAATCAAAAAGCAGATAATAAATTACGAAAAACGTGTTTTCTACAGTGAAACAGGTTTTGGTGATATAACTGATTACTGGTGTCTCGATTTTACAAGTGCCGGCCGTTACGATGTAATTTATAATCACATTTTAACTCATAAATACTATATGAATCTGGATAAGACTACTGAAGTATCAATGGAAGAGGCAATTAAATCCTGGTTCTATAATGTTTACTTCCCTCTTGCATCAATTATCAGGGAAAAATACATTTTAAGAGACTTCCCGGGCCGAACTTTAGGCGATCTTTATGTCTGGACAGTTCGTTATTGGGATGATTTAAAGAAAAAATTCGGTGATGACATTCCAATGGACGCCGCTGTAATAGATTTTAAGAAGCATTACAAAATTCCTCTGGCAAAACGCTTCTTAAATCGTGTAAAATGCATCATTTTACGTCGTGCCATTACTGAAAACCCAAAACTTAATCTGGGATAAGGGAAGTTACTTAAAATGACCTGTCAAGACTGATAAGCTCAAACTTATTCCTTGACGGGTAAATATTTCAATGTTAAAATCTAAGATAATGCCGATAATATAGTAATACTATATTCGTTAGGAGAAAACTTTGTTTACCATTGATTCATTTATAAATGTTCCGCTCTATATTGCTGCCGGTATTTGTGCTCTGCTTATCCTTTTTCTTCTGATAATTAAACTCAGAAATAAGGCAAAAATCAGTTTAGTATTCTTAATTTCTGCAGGCATTATGTTCCTTGGTACAATTTACAGCACATTCAAGGGATATTATTCATATATTGTATTTACAATCATTCTTTCAGAAATAATTCTCTTACCATATCTGATTATTAAAGCATTCATCAATCCAGAAAAGATTGAAGAGAAAAAAGCTGCTAAAAAAGCTGCTGAAATCAATGCTTCACGCGATAATGACATGGTTAATAGAGCTGTCATTCAGCAGATTGAAGAGAAAAACCAGCGCTATATTGAAATTAACCGCAATCTTATTGCTAAACTTTCAACATTCTTTACAAATAACAACAGTATGGAAAACTTCCTCGAGTACTGTAATGACCTTATGACAGAAAAGGTTCGCGCAGACGGTTGTATTTTCCTTATTGCTGATGATTATGATAATACACTCGCTGTAAAATCTTTCAAAGGAGCCTTCCCGCCACCTTATAAACTGCCGGAAGACCTCCCTCATAAGCCAATCCGTGTAGAAACAAACCTTCGTTTTGCACAGTTCCCTCTTCAGGACAACATTTTTGGCCAGATTTTCACAGAAGGACAGCCAGTTCTTATTACAGACTCTGTAAAAGATCCTCGTGTATATCAGAACGGACCAGAAGAATTCCTCCGTTGTGGAAGTTATATATTCGCACCAATCAAACAGGTTGATTCTGTAGTAGGACTTGTTGGTCTTGCACGTAAACCAGAGAGCGAAAAGTTCACAAAAGATGAATTTGATACAGCTGTTATGCTTGCAGAAGCAGTTTCTACAGCAATTAAACCACTTTACAGCTTCCTTGATTATGCTGAACATACAGAATTGAATAAGGGTGGCTCTATTGCTTCTAAGTATCAGAAAGATATGCTTCCTGCAAAACTTCCTGTTATTCCAGGACTTTCAATCGGCTGTTACTCTAACCCTGCAGAAAATGTCTGCGGTGACTATTATGATATTCTTGTTTCAAGAAAAGACCGTATCTCATTCGTTATGGCAGATATCGCAGGAAAGGGCATGAACTCACTTATCGTTATGATTATGATTCGTGCTATTCTCCGTCTTGCAGTTCATACAGCACAGTCTGCTTCAACAATTATGTCATGGGCAAACAGAGGTATTTGTCTCGAAAGTTCTAAGATTGACCACTTTGCAAGTATTGCACTTATCAACTATGATGCAACAACTAAAGAAGCAGAAATCAGTACCTGTGGTAATAACCCTGTATTCCATTATTCTGCATCTGAAGGAACAATTAAACAGATATCTGTACCAACTGAGCCAATGGGGGTAACAAAAGATACAGTTTTCACTAACCTTCCAATCAAACTTAACTCAGGTGATATTATCGCTACATGTACCGACGGCTTACTTGAATCTCTCAATGAAAATGGTGTACAATATTCTATTGAGAATCTTAAGAAGGTAATTGTAAAAAATGCCGGTGCAGCGGCTAAGGATATTTCAAATCGTGTAAAAGATGATTTGAAGAAATATTGTGGAACTGCACAGCAGTATGATGATCAGAGCCTTTTGGTTATTAAAATACAATAATTTAATGGGGAATTAAAAAGGAGATTCGTTATGGAACTTAAAATACGTAAGAATGGTGATGTCTACATCATTGACGTAACCGGTGAGATGGATCTTTACAATTCATACAAGCTTAAAGAGCTGGTTATGAAGATGCTCGAAAAGAATGTAAAGAACTTTGTCATCAATCTTGAACAGGTAGACTACATTGACTCGTCTGGAATCGGTGCGCTTATTTACATCTGTTCTACAATCAAAAAGATGAACTTGAATCTTGCTATCGCAAATATTCACGGTTCTGTAAAGAAGGTAATTGAACTTACTAAGCTCATGGGTTACTTCCCTATTGCTAACAGTATTGAAGAAGCCCTTTTAATGGTAAAAGAATAATTCATTTTATTGTTAGAAACGTTTTTTTTATTTAATTAAGTGAATAACTGCAGGAGGAACTGAGATGGTTCAGGAATTAAAGGAACTCAGATCGGATGAGAATGACCCATTGTTTGATAAAACAAATATGCTGAAGAAGGAATTCCCTTCTGACTTCAGACAGATTCGTTACTTCACCTTGCTGATTGTTCAGTCAGCACCTACAGAAATTAAGGAATTAAATCTTCTTGAGCAGCAGATTAGTGAAGTTATTAAGAATGCTGTAAAACACGGTAATCACTGTGATATCAACAAGAAGGTAACTGTTTGGTATTCATTCAGCCCAACACATGCACATATTATTGTACAGGACGAAGGAGAAGGATTTCAGGATCTCGAAAAGTGGAATGACTTCAATAAAAAGCGTCTTGAATGTCTTCATAACAATGATTTTATGGAATTGTCAAACTACGTTTCTTTCAGAACTAAAGAATCTGATAGCCAGGATGGTGGAAACGCTTTGTTTGCTGCATTGGAATATTGGAACGGCGGTTTTGTTTATAACGGAAAAAGAAATGCCGTTGCCATGCTCAAAAAATATCAGCAGAAATTCCATAATGCAAATCATGATGGTGAATAATTAGTTTTACAATAATTTAATAATAAAAAAAGTGTCTGAGAAACTGAAACTAATTAATCTGAAATTCAGGTTATCGTATCCAGTTCACAGACACTTTTTTTTTATCCAAATTGAAAAAATGAAAAGCTTTTTATATAAAATATCATTACTGTTCTTCCTCCTTGTTCTTCTTTCCAGTTGCAAAGATACTTATTCTGAAAAAGAAAGATTCTATCTTTCTAACGGCTGGTCATATTCAGAATATGGAGAACCCCATGAATTTCATCCTTTAGCTGATAAAGATTTACCACAGCTTGTTAAATTATTACCAGATGCAAGCGGATATATTTTTATAAAAAAAAGCTTTAATATACCTCAGCACTTCAGACATAAAGAAATTTATTTATTTCTTGGCCGCGTAAAAATTGCTGCAAAAGTTTATCTTAACGGACATTTACTAGGACAGGCTGGATTCTTCCCTCCTCATGAATTTACTGAAGGTGAAAAATCAAGCTATTTTAAAATTCCAAAAGAATATATTAATTTTTCAGATAAGAATACAATTATGATTTGTGTATGGTGTAACGAATATGGAACCATACAGGACATGCCTTTTATTTCTGCTTCTGATGATGTTATTCATAAAGCTGAATTTGAAAATCTGGTTAACTCAAAAATCTACATGATTTTCTCTGTTGTACTTCTTATTGTTTTTCTCATTTATTTCTTTTTATTTTTACTTCGCAGATCAGAAATTCAAAACCTTTCGTTCTCACAAATGTGTTTTTCAACAGCTTTATATCTGGTCACATTTTATATTGGTGAATACTCTATAATCTATAAACATATTTATTCTTTCCTTCTTTTTGAACAGATATTTAATGGAACTGCTCCAATAATCACAAGTTATTTTGTAATTAATTTTACAAGAGACTTCTTAAAGCATCGTGAAAGAACTTTCAGCAGAATCGGACGATTTATTTTGACTCTTATTGCACTGGCATTACCATTCTGTACTTCAGATTTATCAACCTCACGACTTCTCCTGCGTTTCGGCTTTCTTATAATGGTTTTACAATTTATTTACCCTACTGTCATCTTAATTAAAGCATTACAGAAAAAAGAAAGTCAGGCTATAAAATTCATTTTATGTTTTGTACCGATTTATCTTGTTTTAATTTATGAAGCTTTTACACGTTTAGTTCTGAAACAACCAACAAATACTCTGATTCTTTCGATTTCATGGCTTTGTGTAATATTCCTTTTCCTTGGACTTCTGATTGTAAATTTTGTCCAGCTTGCAGGAAAAGTAGAATATATGAATAAACATCTTGAGAACTTAGTTGTAGAACGAACTCAGGCTCTTGAAAAAGAAAGAAACAGAGCTGTAAAAGAAATTGATCTTGCGGGTTTTGTGCAAAAGAACTTTTACAATGTTGATACATCTGAAATAAAAAACTGGGAAATCAAATTTGCATTTAAGGCAATGTCTGGAGTTTCCGGTGACTTATATATTCTCTTTATGTCAGAAAATCATCTTAACGGAGTTGGAATTTTTGATATATCCGGACACGGAATTGCTTCTGGTCTTGTTACAATGCTTGTGAAAAATATTATTGAGCAGGAATTTAAAAAAGGAATGAAACATCCTTTACATGAAGTAATGGCAAAAATCAATGAACGGATTATTTTAGAAAAAGGAAGCATTGAAAATTACCTTACTGGCCTTATAATCAGATTTTCAGAAAATTATTGTGAACTCGTTAATGCCGGACATCCTAAAGCTTTATTGTACAGTGCAAAAAATAAAATACTCGGACCTATTGAACAGGATGGTGTAAATCAGTTTGGTGCAATAGGAATTCCTGATTTCCCTATAAGCTTTGAATCTTTGAAATTTAAAATTCATAAGGGTGATGAAATTGTGCTTTATACGGATGGAATTACAGAATGCACTAATGCAAAGAAAGAATATTTTGGCTCAGAACGCATTATGTCTGTATTTAAGGAAAATGTAGATAAACCTCTCGAAAATCAGGTAAATGCAATGACAGACACTCTCTTTAAGTTTAGTGGCACTGAAAAACTAAATGATGATATAACCTATCTGATTCTTAAAAAACTCTAATCATTTTTGATTATGCAGGTTAAATTAAAAAAGCTTCGTTTTTACAACGAAGCTTTTTTCTTATCTGGAGGTGGGGAGAATTGAACTCCCGTCCGAAAAAGTAAACCAGGTACATCTACAAGTTTAGTTATGCGAGGTGGTTGTCGGGAGCCGGTAGCAGCATAACAAGCGTCGCCTCCGTATTCTGATTAAAAGTCCCACGCAAAGACCAGACACAATGCGCAGCAAGTTCCGATAAGGTAAAAGAACATCAGGCAACGCGGAACAGGGCCGCCTGGGTTCCTGCACGGCTACTTACGCAGCGAGTGCTTCTGCTTCGAAAGAAGCCTCATCAGCTTCTTCTTCTTTTCTTGCGAAAATTGCAGTTATTTTTTTGTCAGTTTAAGGGACCTTCAACCCTACCTGCAGTACAAGATTTCCCAATTCCGTCGAAACCGGGACACCCCCTTACGATATATGAATATAATCATAAAAAAGAATACCGTCAAGTAAATATTTGCTGTCTCATATAAAAAATAAATGCAGCTTCCGTTGCGATGAGACAAAACTGCGGTTGAGCGTAAGTGGTATCCGACTCGCTTCGCTCGCGAACGCTCAAATGCATTTTTGTCTCCTCTCCACTCGCGCTACATTTATTTTTTATAAAATCTGTGAATTACTTTTACAATCAGTTTTGTGATTATATTCTATATCTCTCGCGCGGGAGGTTAGATCTCATTAACTGGAATGTGGTATACACTGCCGCATTTTCGGCATACTACTTCTAGTGGCTCTGGGCCGTTTTTACGGATGTCTTCGAGGTCTTTTTGTGGGAGGCCGCGGATGTGATTTAAGAAATAGTCTTTGCTGCATGGGCAGTCGTAGATTATGTCGCGTTTCATGGTGATGGTTGGCTGGAACTCTCTAAAGAGACCAAGGATGATGTCTTCGGAATCTACTTCACCTTCGCTGTACAGGAGGCCGATGCTTGGGCAGGCTTTGAAGGCGTTTTCTACCTTACGGAGGAGTTCTTCTTCATCTGCATCTTCTTCGGCGTGGCTGTCTATCTGAGAACCTAATTCTGCGGTACCACCAGTTTTTGGCATTACCTGGATGTACATTGCGCCGGCTCCGACTACTCTTCCCTCTTTATCAAACTGAATGCTTGAATTAAAGGCGGTATTTATCTGTTCTGACTGAGCAAAATATGAGGCAAAATCAATTGCAATATTTTCGCCGTCTACATCTACAGTAGAACTCTGAAGATATTTATCATCTTTATGAATACGCGAAAAAGTCAGATTTCCAGCACCAAGGAATGGCTTAAGATTCCAGTTTTCAAGAGGCTTATCAAGAGGAATATGTTCTTTTTCAAGATAACTTCTTACACTACCGGTTGAATCAGCTTCTACTGTATAGCCGTCTGCTGAACCAGTTCCTTCAAAACGAATCAGGGTGTGTTCCATATCTTTCATCATAGGAATTGTAAGGGCACCACAAAGGCTTGCCTGACCAAGAATATATGTTTCGAGAATTCCAAGATTATGCTGGGCACGCATCTGATTTATAAAACGTGTGCCATGAAAAAGTGCACCGCGGATACGGCCATCTGCCATTGTAAAAATGCGTAATTTATCTTCTTCTATTTTTGAAAGGTGCTCTGAAAGAGTTTTATCTGTAATTTCTGCTTTAATCATACACATAATATAGTAGATTTATTGAATACTTACAATCAAAGCGATATAATAGATAAACATTTTTACATAAAAGAGGTACAAAAATGGCTATTGATGAAAACTTGCAGATTGTTAGACACAGCTGCGCACATGTGATGGCAGAAGCTATTTTGAAGCTTTACCCGGGCACAAAGATTGCTATTGGCCCTGCTATCGAAAACGGATTTTACTACGACTTTGAATTCCCAACCGACACCAAGTTCACCGAGACCGATTTTGCTACCGTTGAAAAAGAGATGAGAAAGATTCTTGCAGGAAATCATGAATTTGTTCGCAAGGAAATCTCTAAGGAAGAGGCTCTTAAGCTTTTTGCTGACCAGCCTTATAAGATTGAATTGATTAACGATTTGCCGGAAGGCGAAACTATCTCTACATATGAACAGGACGGCTATCTTGATCTTTGCCGTGGTCCACATGTTGCTTCAACTAAAGAAATCAACGGACAGGCATTTAAGCTCGACCGCGTTGCTGGTGCTTACTGGCGTGGTGATGCTAACCGCACTATGCTTACTCGTGTTTATGCACTCTGTTTTGCAAAGCCAAATGATCTTAAAGATTATCTTGCTATGCTCGCAGAAGCTGAAAAACGTGACCATCGTAAGCTTGGTCAGGAAATGGATTTGTTCCACCTCGATCCTGAAGATCCAGGTCAGATTTTCTGGCATCCAAACGGATGGTCAATTTATACTGTAATGCAGGATTATATGCGCAAGATGGTACGCCGTGACGGATATCAGGAAGTAAATACTCCAGCTATCATGCCACGCACTCTCTGGGAGCGTTCTGGTCACTGGAGACACTATCAGCAGAATATGTTTATCACTGAATCTGAAAAACGTATGTTTGCTATTAAACCTATGAACTGTCCTGGAGCCCTTGAGATTTTCAAGAGCCGTCAACGTTCTTATAAAGACCTTCCACTCCGCCTTGCAGAGTTTGGTCATGATGTTCGTAATGAAGCAAGTGGAACACTTCACGGTGTAATGCGTGTACGCGGCTTTGTTCAGGATGATGCTCATATTCTTTGTACAGAAGATCAGATTGGTCCAGAAGTTGCAAAGTTCTGTAAGCTTCTTAAGGCAGTTTACCATGACTTTGGCTTTGATGACCTTGTTGTTAAATTCTCTACAATGCCTGAAGATCACGTTGGTGACCTTGCTACATGGGAACGTGCTGAAAAAGCTCTTGCAGACGCTTGTACAGCAGCCGGCCTCACTTATGAAATTCAGCCTGGTGAAGGTGCTTTCTATGGTCCAAAGCTTGAGTTTAAGCTTTACGACTGCATTGGTCGTGAATGGCAGTGTGGTACAATTCAGGTAGACTATCAGCTTCCTTCTGCAGAACGCCTTGATGCTACATACATTGGAGCTGATAACCAGAAGCACCACCCTGTTATGCTTCACCGCGCTATCCTTGGTTCATTCGAACGCTTCCTTGGTATCCTCATTGAAAACTTCGCAGGTGCATTCCCAACCTGGCTTGCATTTGAGCAGGCTGCAATTGTTCCTGTTACAAATGATTTTGATGATTATGCTAAGAAGGTTTATGAGTCTCTTATTGGAGCTGATATCCGTGCTAATGCATATCTTTCATCAGAGAATATGAGAAACAAGATTAAGACAATCACAAAGGAACACAAAACTCCTTATATTCTGATTGTCGGCGAGAACGAAAAGAAGGATGGAACTGTAACCGTGCGTTTCCGCCAGTCAAGCGGTCTTGAGCAGAAGACAATGAAGATTGAAGAATTCATTGCTTATGTTCAGAAAAAGAACGAAGAAAAAGGAACTTCAATTTAATTTCAAATTAAATAAATTTATTTGAAAAAGCAGAAACCTCGTTGTAGAATATTTATATATATTACAACGAGGTTTTTTTATGCATTCATTAAGAACCAGATTTATTGTTGTTTTCGGACTATTTATACTTATTTCAAGCTCTGTAATGGGTGTTTTTTCTGCTTACAGCATTATTAATACCGGTGTTGCACTTTGTGCAGAACAGGGGTATCCAATTGCAGAAAAAGCAGGTGCTGTAATTGATGGAGATAAATTCGAAGCACTTGCAAAAAGCCCTTCTGTAAATGATCCATATTATGAAGAAGCCAGAATTGCGCTTCTTACTATAAAGAATACAATCAATTGTCAATATTTATATACGATGGCTCCTGTTGGAGGAAATGTCTACAGATATATCATAGATGGTTCATGCGATCCTAGTGATGAAGAAAACTTTTCTCCTTTAGGAACTCATGAAGATATCTCTGCTTATGGAGACGGTCCATTCCTTGCTATGCAGGATGGTGGAATTCATTCATCAGGTCTCGAAAAACAGGACCGCTGGGGCTACTCTATTTCAACCTATAAAGGAATCAAGAATTCTCAGGGAAAGGTTGTTGGTTTTATTGGTGTCGATTTTAATGTTGATGTAATTCTTCAGATGCTGAAACGGAGAATTATCAGTATTGGTATTGTAAGTATAATTGTTCTTGTTATAGGAATTCTTCTTCTTTCTTTATTTACTTCAAGAATCTTTGGTACAATGAAAACTATTTCCACTGCAATGGAGCAGATTGCATCTGGAAAGGCTGATCTTACATTTAAAATTCCAGAACAGGGAAATAACGAACTTTCACAGCTTGCATCACATTGTAATGGAGTTATTGAAAGTCTCAATAAACTTATTATGCAGTTGCAGGGAGAAACCGGTATTCTTGATGAAACTGGAAATGAACTTTCAAATAAAATGGGAGATCATATTAAAGTTCTGTCAGCTGCTACTAAAGATATACTTGATATTTCAAGCAGTATTACAGAACAATCTGATAAGGTTGAAGGTATTACAGACGGAATGCAATCTGTAGAATCTGAGATTAACAGTCTGGACTTAAAGCTTAAAGAACAGTCTGCTGCTATTCAGGAATCTTCTTCTGTAATCGAAGAAATTACAGCAAACATTAAATCTGTTGATAAGAACGTAAATGAGATTCTTGAAGAATATAAACTTCTTGTAAAGGAAGCAACTGAAGGACAGAATCAACAGGCTAGTGTTACAACTCAGATTGGAAATATTGCTCAGCAAAGTGAACACCTTCTTACTGCAAATGCTTCCATTGCTTCAATTGCAAGTAAAACAAATCTCCTTGCTATGAACGCTGCAATCGAAGCTTCACATGCCGGCGAAGCAGGAAAAGGATTTGCTGTCGTTGCAGGCGAAATCAGAACTCTTGCAGAAACCTCTGCAAAACAATCTGCTTCAATTTCACAGTTGCTCCAGGGTATTTCAGAAGCAATTACAGAGATTGTTTCTTCTTCAACAAAATCTGCAAATAATTTTGCAAGCGTAAGTGATAAGATTCAACATCTCCAGCAGTTAATTGATGAAGTTCAGTCAGGAATGAATGAAGAGCGTATTGGTGCAGAAAACATTCTGAATGCAATGCTTACTCTTGAAGGAACAACAAAAGACATTACATCAGCTTCATCACATATGAAAGGCGAAAGCGAACGTGTATTTGAAGGAATTCGAGCATTGAATACCCTTGCAGAAAGCACTATGAATAAATCAAACTATGTAACGATTCGTATGGATGAAATGAAAGCAACAGCAGAAGCAGCAGTAACAGCATCAGACCGAAACCTCTCCGCCACAAACAAAGTAGCAGACATGATAAACGGCTTCTCAACAAGTATATAACCACAAAAAAGCACCGAATGAGCGGGAGCGAATGAGGGCGACATCCGAAGGATGTCGGGGCAAGAACTCTGATGTTAAATAAAAAAGACTTCTCATTAAGAGAAGTCTTCTATCGGGCAAGAGGGATTTGAACCCCCGACATCCTGGTCCCAAACCAGACGCGCTACCAGCTGCGCTATTGCCCGTTGCATGTAAATTAATATATACGTTTTTCGTATTTTAATCAAGTGCTTAAACACGATTTTTTGAAAAATTTATAAAAATTCTGCAGAAGATTCTATATCTCCCCCCTTTTTTATTCTTTCTGAAAGAACCTTTGTAAGTCTGATTTTTAGCATTTGATTAGCAGCAATCTGTTTATCAGAAATAATTTCACAGTGAATAAAATTATCAGTTACTGCATGATAGATAAATCGACTCTGCTTTCCGCCTGCTGCTAAAGCCATTGGCCTTTTTACAGTTTCCAATACAGCTTTGTGTTCTGTATCAATAAACTGTTCAACATATTTTATTTTCTGAGCCACTGCCCAATCTGTGAGAGTTTTTGCACGTTCGCCTGATACAGACTGAGGAACTTTATTTTTCATTGTCACAGCTGCAGTACCGGGTCTTTCTGAATATGGAAAAGCATGCACCCAGGCAAAATCACATTCCTTGCATAACTGCATTGTCTGCTCAAAATCTTCATCTGTTTCGCCAGGAAAACCTGTAATAATATCACAGGCAAGAAAAGGTTTATTCTTAGCCATATTGAGTCTCTTACAGGCATCAATAACAGACTGAACACTATAAGGACGGTTCATGGCTGCCAGAATCTTTGAACTTCCACTCTGCACTGAAATATGAAAATGAGGCTGAACCCTATCATCTGAAATTACACGGCAGAACTTTTCATCTACAACATCTGGATACAGACTCGAAATTCTAAAATGTATTTTATTTGTTTTTGCTAAAAGCAAAGCAAGCAATTCTGTAAAATTATAATATTCACCATTATATTCACCTCTATACTGACCAATATTTACTGAGGTAAGAACAACTTCCTCATGTCCTTTTGCTTCAAGCTCCTGAACACGATCAATTGCAGTCTGAACATCTATCGAAACACTATGCCCTCTTGCAATATGAATTGCACAAAAAGCACAGTTATTATTACAGCCATCCTGGATTTTAAGACTTGCTCTGCTATGAGACAGGAATGAAGTTGCAGAAAGCTTAAAAGAATCTTCCGGGAAGCCGGGTTTTAGCTGAGGTGCAGAAAAAATATTCTTTTTAATGGATTTTGCAAAACTTAAAGGATTCCAGTCTCCAGTTTCCTTTGTTTCTTTAAGCAGAGCTGGAACTGTTGAAAGCCTGCTTTTCATCTGCCCGCCTATTACACAAATACGGGGATCAATTTCTGAGATCTGTTTTTCGGATAACTGTGCATAGCAACCGGTAACAATTATAACGGCAGATGGAAATTTTTTGAGCATAAGTCGAATCAATCGTCTTGCCTTTTGCTCCGCTTTTTGAGTTACCGTACATGTATTGATTATGCTAAGTAAGGTAGTTTCATCTGTATCTGAAGAAGAAGTCAGCCCTTCCATTGAAACAGAAAAACCTGCATCTGTAAAAAATTGGGCTGTGGCTTCACTTTCAATCTGATTAAGCCTGCAGCCCAGTGTTTCTATTCTAATTTCACTCACAATCTTATTATTTACTTCTAATTTACTGAAGCTTTGCGTTTACACGTTCTCTACCACGAGATGCATCTACAGAAGAAGAATTGAGTCTTAAAGCTTCATCATAAGCAGTTACTGCTTCGTAATAATTTCCAGCCATTTCACGGGCATAACCAAGTCTTACCCACCATGTATCAAGCAATGGTTCTTTTTTAACTGCAGAAGAAAGTGCTATATCTGCATGCTGATAGCGGGCCTGACGAATAAAAATTTCACCCATATAATAATAAGCAAGTCCTACACGAGAACCGCTTTCTGGTGCACTGGCAACGTATTTTCTAAACTGTTCCATTGCTCCAGTATTTTTTCCAAGATAATATTTTGCTTCACCGAGAACTTCAATAAGTCGTAAATCATAAGGACTGATTACAAGACCTTCTGTTGCACGCTCTTCTGCTTCAGCATACTGCTTATTCTTTACAAGCGCCCAGCACATTACAACATAAGATTCAACACGGTTTGGATTTGACTGAAGCTCTTCTTCACAAACCTGAACAGCTTCACGATATTTTCCATTATGGTACAAAACAAGTGCATCCTGTTTTGCTGTAGTAGTCTGAGCAAACAGAGATGTAAAAGTCATCAAAAAAACGATACAAATAATTAGCTTATTTTTCATTTTCACTTCTCACCATTGAACATTTTCCAGTAAATATACAGCCAGGTTCAAGCACAACCTTTGCAGTTGTAATGTCTCCATCAAGAGAACCAGAAGCAGTAATAAAAATCAATTTATTTCCTATTACATTACCCTTTACTTTTCCGCGAATTAGAACACGTTCAGCAGTAATATCAGCATTAACGACAGCATCAGAATCAATAACAAGATCACTTGTTGAATCAATAGTTCCATTAACCTTGCCGCGAATCATAAATGCTTTTTTCATTTTTATTTTGCCGGTAAAAGCAATATCATTTTCTACAATTGTATCAAAAGCTTCTTCTTCCATATCGAAGAAATCTGTATCTTTCACATCAAACATATTATTATTCTACCTTTTTATGAGGTTTTTATCTACTTATTTTCTATACTATTATAGCACGACTACGACAGATTTGGTAGTAGACTATTCTTCAAACTTAAAATCAAAAGGGACTGAAACTTCAAAAGTTTTGTCTTTTCCTTCCAGAGGTACTGTAAGCCGAACTGCAGAAAGCTGAAGTCGCTTAATTCCGGCAAGCTTTTTAAGCAGTTTATTCAATTTAAAGTTTCCATGCTGATCATCACCTGCAATAGGACATCCATTTTTGGAAAGATGAATGCGAATTTGATGCATACGACCGGTTTCAAGCATAAGACGGACAAGACTCAAATGAATTGAAACAGGCTGATTATCAGGTTCCGTCTGTACAATATCAGTTTCTTTTTCAACCTTATATTTTGTTACGGCAGTTTTTGAATCTCCATGCTGAACTATTTCTTCATTTATTACACCTGATTTAGAAGGCATTTTTCCAGCACATAAGGCAAGATATTCTTTTTTAACAATCTTAGAACCAATTAGCTTAGTCCATTTACCAGCTGCAACAGGATTTTTTGCAACAACCATAAGCCCGCTTGTATCTTTATCCAGACGATGAACCAGATAGATTTTATAACCAACCTGTTCTGCAAAATCGCGGTCTACAGAATGTACAACTCCCTGTCCCCCCTGTACGGCTAGTCCCGATGGTTTATTTATGATTATTATTTCATCATTCTCATATATAATAGGAATCATATTCATCCGATAATCATAACGGAGGCTTTATAAAATGACAAGATTTCAGTTATTCAAGCAATATTCAAAAGTAAGTTTTTTACGTACAGGATTATTATTTATCCTCTTCATTTTTTCTTTTTCTAACGTTTATGCAGAGAAAATAACAGATAGAGATTTTGGCTTTTCTTTAGATATTCCAGAAGGTTTTGAAATAGCAGATTATACAGAAGATGGCATGTCTTATTTTTTTTCACATCCAAATCTTCCGGTTACCCTTGTGATGAAAATAACAGAAGAAAAATCAAAAAACTCTGCAGAAGTTCTTAAAACTAATCTTACAAAACTTAATGCTAAAGGCGATACTGATTCTTTCAACTGGAATGATACACCTTGCGGAATCAGTACTTTTACAATGACTCTGGATGACAATTACTTTGGATGGGCAGTTACGGCACCTCTTAAAGTTCAGAATTATTATGTTCTTTTAATCTGTTATGCACCTGCAAATCAAAAAGCCTGTGAACAGTTTATTATTTCTACAATAAATTCACTTTGTATAGATTCAGAATTCTTAAATACATCAGGAATCATTACAAGTTATGCCTTTCCGCCGGAAGGAAGAAAAGCATTCTCTGTAAATATAGGCGGTCAGCAGATTAAAACCAGTCTGGATAAGAGCGACGAAGTAGCAGCAAAATTCGTAATTGACCTTGAATATGCAGTACTTACACTTTATGCAAATCATAAAATGTGGAAAGAAGCATGGCAGCGTTATTACAGAATGATTTACCGTGATAATGCCGGACGTCTTCAGCAGACTGCCGGTGATATTTATAATGCGCTCTATCCTGAATTAAAAAAATCTAAACCTCAGGATGCTGATATAAAATATGCACAGGCTCTTTTAAGCTGGGTACAGACTTTCAGCTATCAGAGAGCAGCCTCTAAAAATGAATCTGATTTTACAAGTTTACCTGCCAGTATTAGCGGAAAAGGCAGTGATTGTGACAGCAGAAGTATGCTGGTAAGTGTTTTGTTGAATTATACAGGAATTGATACAGCGATTGTGATTTCCAGAGAATATTCACATGCAATGGTTGTAACTGATATTCCAGCCCCAGGTCAAACATTCACTATGGAAGATGGAAGAGAATATCTTTTTGGTGAAACAACCGCTAAGATTACCTGGGGAATGATTGCGCAGAATCACGCTGACCGGACTAAGTGGATTCCGGTCAGCTTTAGAGAATAATTAAGCCTTCATAAGAAGGTCGTAAACTTCTTTTTCATTCAAAGCTGAAAGCATTGCATCACGCAAATCCTTGTCTTTGAACTTTGCACTGAAGTGAGAAATTGTCTTAAGATAATATGAATGCTGATTGTAAGCTGCAGCAATCATGAAAAGAAGATTTACAGGCTGATCATCAATTGTCTGGAAATCTGCAATTGGCTTACGGCAAACACCAACAGCCATAACAAGGTCAGTTACTGAAGAAAGACGAACATGAGGAATTGCAATTCCACGGCCAATAGCTGTAGACATAAGTTCTTCGCGCTTAAGGATTTCCTGAGTAAGTTCAGCGCCATCCTTTACCTGAGGTGCAGTAGCAAGAACATCTGCAAGCTCAACAAGAGCATCATGTTTTGAAGTCTGGCTGATAAATACAATTCTATCTGGCGAAAGTATATTTCTTACCTGAACAGTCTGTTCAGCCTGCTTTGTAGAATCTGAAGAAAGGCGGGCATTTACCCAGTTTTCTACTTCTGATTTCTTAAAACGCCATACAGTACCGATTTTTCCGGCAGGAATTTCGCCCTTCTGAGCCCAATCATAAACTGTTCTGTCTGATACACGAAGGTATTTTGCTACTTCTTCGATAGTCAGGATATCGTCTTCCATTTGTTTACCTCATTTTAAACATTTTTTAATGCTTTCGCTTGAAATCTTTAGAATATTTTGCATACTTTACGGTATTTTGTCAAGATTAACGGTCCGATTATTCATTGAAATTAAAACGTATATGCTATATCATACAATTATGAAAGCTAAAAAACATATTGGACTTGCACTTTTTCTAATTCTTTTCATTTCCATTATTTATATAATTCTTGCAGCAAAACCACTAAATAAAGAATATAGTTTTACACCGGTATGGAAAATCAGTACCGCGAATCCGGTTATTGTTGAATCAGACAATAAATCTCAGTCGTATTTTCATCTGGGACAGACCTTAGGTTATTTTGATGCAGATGGAAATATTTCTTTATATAAGACTTTTCCAGCTAAAGTTTCCATTTCAAATTCATACTATGCAACCTATAACTCAGAAGCAAAAAATACAGAATTCTTCAATTCTGACGGAACTAAGGCTGGTGTAATTGAAGCAAGCGGATTCCCATATTTTTCCAACGACCTTATTTATGTATTTTTACCAGGCGGCTGTTCATTCTCAAAATGTTCTGATACAGGAAAAGTTTTATGGACTTTTGAAGGAACCTTCCCTATTACAGCTTTTGTTGCAAAATCAAAATATACAGCAGTTGGCTTATCAAACGGCACAATTAAAGTTTTGAATAACGAAAACGGTGCAACAGAAATTGATTTTGCACCTGGTGGCAGTGATTATCCGGTAATTCTTGGAATTGATATTTCTGAAGATGGACAGTACATTGCTTCAATTTCGGGACATAATCAGCAGCGCTTTGTTCTTTCTCATCGTGAAGAAAATCAGCAGAAAATAATTTATCACAGATTCTTTGATCAGGATTCTCCATATCGTACAATCGTTCATTTCAGCAAAGATGGAAAACGTGTTTTCTTTAATTTTTATAAGGGACTTGGAATCTATAATCTTGAAACTAAAGATGAGAGAACTCTTGAACTGAAAGATAAACTTCTTTCAATTGAAGAAACCGATGATCTTTCAATCCTCCTGGGTAAAGAAAAGAATACTTACACTGTTTCAATAATTGATAACACAGATACTCTGGAAGGATCTTTTTCTTTTACAGCAGATTCTGCTTTTATCCATGCAGCTGATAACAGTATATATCTTGGAAAAGATAATTCTATTTCAAAGATTTCAATTTCCAGAGAATAGTCGGAGATTAAATATGAAAAAAACACTTTTGATTACAACCTGCTTTTTGATTTGTGCTTCTGCTTTCTGTTTTGACTGGCCTCAGTCAGAAGTAACAAATAACTCTTTTAATTCATATTTTGGTCAGAATCGAGGCGGTATTTTAAGTACATCAGTTGTTTTTTCAGAACCTGATGAAGTAAAGGCTGCAGAAGACGGCTATATTACAGCAATTATTACAGAGAATTCTGATGACTGTGATTTCTTTCCATCTACTTTGGGAACTGCAGTTATTCTTGCTCATAATGATGATTTAATTTCTGTATATGGAAATCTTGATGCAGAAACCCTTACATTAAACAATGAAAAAGAACATTCAATAGACGGTGGAGCGATTATTGCTTCAAGCGGAAATTCCGGTTATCAGGAAAACAACGGAAATCTTGAATTCAAAATTATTGATTCAAAAAACAAGGCTGCAATAAATCCTGTAGTTCTTATGCCTCGTGCAGAGGAAGAAATTCCACTTACACTTTCAGGAATTATAATCGTCAGCAAAAATAATGATTATTATGATATAAACACTTATAAAACCTACTATTCAGGACTTTATAAGGTTTACTTTAAGAGAAATCCTATTGCTACACCTTATAAAACTTCTGTTTCTATAAATGGAATTATTGTTGACCAGCTTTCATATGATATGATCACACAGGAAAATAACAAGCTTTGTATTATTGGTAAAAAGAAATATACAGCAGCTGATATTTTCCCAAATGATGACCTCCAGCTTTTAGGAGAAGCTATGTTTACACCTGGCCGTGCAACACTTGGTCTTACAATTTCAGATATGTTAGGAAATGTAAAACAGTTAAATTATAATATCCTTATTAAATAGCAGATTCAGCAGAAATATAAAAAAATTGTAAAATCAACAGTTCCGTGTTAAAATATTAAAATCAAAGTTTAATGGGAGAATAAACTTGGAACATAACATGATTTTGTCAGCATCCGGCTGGCGTAAGGTATTTGCAGCATCCGGAGACGAGCAGGACAAAAGTCCTGAAATTACAGAAACTGACAGAAGCATTGCCGTTATTGCGGCAGATGTTTTTTTTGATTATATCAGCAAATTGACAGGCCAGAGTTCACCTGTAATTGCTCTGGGAATTGATGCAAGACCTACAGGCCCGGCACTTGCAGATGCGATGATTCATGCTCTTATAAAAAAGGGCGCAATAATCCAGTATTCAGCAGTAACATCCGCACCAGAAATTATGGCTTATGCAAAAAAGCTTGATGGATTTATTTACATTTCTGCCAGTCATAATCCTGTGGGGCACAATGGAATTAAATTCGGTACTAACGATGGCGGAGTTCTTTGTGCTGCTAAAAATGCTAAGCTTGTTGAAGATTTTCTTAAACGCCTTAAAGATGACAAAGGTGTTGAAGAAGCTGTAAAGAAAGCTTATTCCTGCACAACTTCGGAACTTAAGTCCGTTTACGATGTAAAAGACAGTTCAAAGCATAATGCTCTTTCTGCATATAAAAACTTTATCAACGAAACAATTACCGGAACAGACGATAAAGAATATCAGACTGATTTCTTCAGCATGCTGGACGCATATATAACAAAGAATCCGATTGGTGTTGTCTGTGACTTTAATGGAAGTTCACGCTATCAGAGCATTGACCGCGATTATTTCAAAGAACGAAAAATCAATTTCTATTCAATCAATGATTTTGAAATTGCTCATGAAATAATTCCAGAAGCAGAAAATCTTGTTCATGTAGCAGCAGAAATGGAACGCCTTCATAAGGAAGGTTATAACGAAGTTGTTCTCGGCTATATGCCGGACTGCGATGGTGACCGCGGAAATATTGTTTACTGGGATGAAAAAGCCGGTAAAGCTGTTATTCTGAAAGCCCAGGAAGTTTTCAGTCTTTCGGTACTTGCTGAACTTACTTATTCAATCTGGCAGCACTCAGACGAAAAAGACTTTAAGCCAGCTGTTGCAGTAAACTGCCCTACTTCAATGCGTATTGAAGAAATTGCAAAAGCACTTGGAGCAGAAGTCTTCCGTGCAGAAGTTGGTGAAGCAAATGTTGTAAATCTTGCGCGTGAAAAACGTTCAGAAGGATATACAGTCCGAATTCTTGGTGAAGGCTCAAACGGTGGAACAATTACCTACCCTGCAGCTGTTCGAGATCCGCTTAATACTATTTTTGCCCTTCTCAAACTTCTTATGATGAGAGATGGCGGTATTTACCAGCTATGGTGCAACAAGTCAGGCTGGAAATATAAGGAAGATTTCACACTTACAGATATAATTGATTCTCTTCCAAAATATACAACAACCGGAGTTTCAGAACCAAGAGCTGTTCTCAAGGTAAAGACTACTGACCATTCAAAACTTAAGGCAGCATTCCAGAAAGCCTTTGAAGCAGACTGGAAGAAAAAATCTGCTGACCTTAAAAAGAAATATGGTATTGAATCTTGGGAAGCAGTAATCACCAACGGTACAAAAGAAACACGTGATGTAAAGGATTTTTCTAAATCTGGAAAAGGCGGGCTCAAAGTTCTCTTTAAGGATAAGGACAAAAAGCCTGTTGCTTTCATTTGGATGAGAGGCAGTGGTACAGAACCAGTTTTCCGCATTATGTGTGATGTTAAAGGCGATAATGCCGATATGGAAAAGGCACTGCTCGAGTGGGAAACAGATCTTATTAAGAAAGCAGACAAATAAGTTGCAAAAGCAATTTTTAGGTCTACCACTAATATTTATAAATCAGTATAATGTAGTTATACAGGAGTAACATAATGGAAAAAGAAGAAATCTTGAAGCGTGCAAAAGATTATATCGCCGCTGAAAAAGATGAAAGATTCCGCAAGGAAGTTGAAGAGCTTATCGCAAAAGAAGATTATAAGGAACTTGAAGACCGCTTCTATCAGACTCTTGAGTTTGGTACCGGTGGACTTAGAGGAATTATGGGTGGTGGTACAAACCGCATGAACACCCTCGAAATCAACATGGCTACCCAGGGTCTTGCTAACTATGTTCTTAAGGCATTCCCAGATAAGGCAAAAGACGGAACTTTGAGCGCAGTTGTTGCATATGACAGCCGCTTGAACTCAGACGTTTTTGCTGAAGCAACAGCACTTATTTTTGCTGCTAACGGAATTAAGGCATACCTCTTCTCAGGTCTCCGCCCAACTCCAGAATTGTCTTTTGCAATCCGCGAACTCAAGGCTCAGACAGGTGTTGTTGTTACTGCATCTCATAACCCTAGAATGTATAACGGCTATAAAGCATACTGGGATAATGGTGCTCAGGTAATTGAACCACATGATGTTGGTATTATTGAAGAAGTAAACAAGGTTACAGAAGTAAAGTCTATGTCTAAGGACGAGGCTCTTAAGTCTGGTAAGCTTGTAATGATAGACAAAGAAATTGATGAAAAATTCTGGGCAATGTGTAAGGCTCAGCTCTTCCGCCCTGACCTCATTAAGGAAAAGGCAAAGGATGTTCGCATTGTATACACACCACTCCACGGAACTGGTGCTATGCATGTGGAAAAAGTGCTTGGAGATCTCGGACTCAATATCATCACTGTTCCAGAACAGCGTGAGCCTGATGGAAACTTCCCAACTGTTGAAAAACCAAACCCAGAAGAAAAACCAGCTCTTACTCTTGCAGTTGAACTTGCAAAGAAAGAAAAGGCAGACGGTGTAATGGCAACTGACCCGGATTCAGACCGCTTTGGTACTGCATTCCCGGACAAGGACGGAAACTTCGTTCTTCTCAGTGGAAACCAGATGGGTGCCCTTCTTATGGACTATGTTCTCCGCTCACGCACAGAACTTGGTAAGATGCCAAAGAATCCTGGATGTGTACGCTCAATCGTAACATCTCCATTTGGTGACTACATCTGTAAGAAATATGGCGTAACAATGTTCGACTGTCTTACAGGCTTTAAGTGGATTGCTGCCAAGGAAGAAGAGTTCGAAAAGGCCGGAACACACGAATATGTATTCGGTCTTGAAGAGAGCTACGGTTACAAGATTGAACGCGAAGTAATGGATAAAGACGGTGTTTCTGCAGCTGCTATGTGTGCAGAAATGATTCTTTATTGGAGAAGCAAGGGCAAGAGCCTCCTCGAGCACCTCGATGATATGTACAAAGAGTACGGTTACTTCGAAGACCGTGCTATTTCACAGAACTTCCCAGGAGCACAGGGTGGTCAGACTATGAAGGCTATGATGGCTAACATGAGAAGCAATCCTCCTGCAACTCTCGGCGGACAGAAGGTAGTTAAGGTTCGTGACCTTATGTGCGATCCAGATCTTCCAAAGAGCAACGTTCTCCAGTTCTATCTTGAAAGCGGTACAATCGTAAGTGCACGTCCATCTGGAACAGAGCCTAAGATTAAGTTCTACATCAACTCTATGGTTCCAGCCGGAGACGGTTCAGACGCATGGTTCGCTGATGCAAAGAAGAACGCAGGAGCTCTCTGCGACGGAATTACTGCTGATATTCAGAAGATTATCGATGCAGCATCCAAATAAGAAAATTACTGATTTAAGAAGACTGCGCAAGCTCTATGAAGACGGCGCAGTCTTCACTGCTTTTGATACGGAGACCACTGGTATTACTCCTACCAACAGCAGGATAATCGAAATAGGTGCCGTCCGTTTTACAAAGGACGGCATTCTTTCTAAATGGTCACATTTATTTTTCCCAGATCAGATTCTCTCTCCTTTTATCATTTCTCTTACTCATATTACACAGGAAATGGTAGATGCAGCAGACCCTATCAATGAACACTTACCGGGCTTTTTAAATTTTATTAAAGACACTGTTTTAGTTGCTCATAATGCACAATTCGACCTTAATTTCTTAAACGCGGAATGTGAAAACTGCAGGCTTCCTGTTACAAAGAATTATGCAGTAGATACTCTTCAGCTTTCCCGCTGTATTTTTCCAGAGGCAGAACGTCATAAACTTGATTTTTTAGCTGATATGCTGGGAATAGATAAAGGCTCTTCTCACAGAGCCTTTGATGATGCGGTAACCTGCATGGAGCTTTTCAAAATCTGCATGCAGAGCGAACGTATTATGAATCTTAAAAGGATTTAGTTTCTAGTTTCTTGGAGCTTTTGCCGGGTCTACAGGCTGTCCGTTCTGGAAAACCATAAAGGTAATCTGATATTTCTGACTCAAAGAATCAAGACCAGCAGTTCCTAACTCTGCACCAGAAATTGCATATTCACCTTTGCGAACCTTTACAGAACCAAGACCTGTATAAGCATAAATCAAACCTGTTTTAGACTGTACGAATACAACCTGACCAAAGCCACGGTAAACACCGACATACATTACTGTACCTTCATGGATACAAACAACAGGCTCGTTAGTTTTTGCAGAAAGCTGTACACCAGAAATCTTGCCTTTAACCTGAGTAATCTTTGGAGAAGATACAGGCCATTTTGTATTTGAATCAGCATTTACAGTTGTACCATAAGTACGTGTATCTGGAGCAGGTTCGTTTACCTTGATTACCGTTTCCCCAGGTTTTGCAGGCTCAACAGGTTTATTAGTTGTTTTTGTAGTTGTATTTGAAGTACCTTGAGATACCTTAAGCTTTTGTCCAACTTTAATTACTGCAGAAGAATCCAGATTATTAAGTGCCATAAGATCAGCTACTGCCATACTGTTTTTGCGGGCAATGCCGTAAAGTGTATCACCTTTTTTTACAACATATTCTACAATTTTTCCCGATGGAGATGCATTTCCGGCAGCCTTTGTAGATGAAAGTGCTGCAGCAGTTCCAATATCAGCATCAGGAATAATAAGCTTTTGACCTGCTTTAATAACATCATTTTCTGAAAGATTATTGGCAGTACGAAGTTCTGCAACAGTAATCTGATATTTGCGGCTGATTGAATATAGAGTATCTCCCTTTTCAACCTTGTAGGTAATATCTGCATAGAGTGCAGACATCATAATTAAAAAGATTGAAATAAGGGCGAAGTGTTTACAAAATTGAGTTTTCATAACTATATTATCGGCAGATTTCGTGAAAAAGTTCATGCACTTTTATACCACTTATGATTTCATCCGGCTTATAATGAGAAAGAGTTCCGTCACGGCCCTTAATAAGATGATCTGAAGTTATACCATGCTTAATTGATATATCAGCTTCCATAAGTGCAGAAAAATGATCGCATATTCGAACCAGACGACCATCTATCGGCTGAAATTCTTCTGAATCATATTTTTTATTCAAATCTTCCCAGGAAACATGAACTATTTTACCTTTTTTATCGAGAATACGGTCTGTAAACTCATCACTGGTATAATAAATAAGTTCATTCTGGAAAAACGGTTCCATCAAAGGAACAAGTTCTTTACTTACAATCTCATCTTCGATTTTCTTTACAATATTCGGTAGATCATCTGTAGCAGTTTTTACAGGAGAAATGATATCTCGTGTTACAGATTCAGGAAGATCATGAAAAAGCGCACTGAAATAGTTATTTATAACGCGGCGGTCACACATATCAGGATTTGATTCCCGTCCAAGTAAAAGAGTCATAATTGCAACAAAGAAACAGTGTCCAAGAACCGATGTCGCCGGAATACGAGGAGTCTGATTCCATCTTGTCTGGAAACGCAGTTGTTCAATTTTCAAAAGGAAATCAAAAGCTTTCTGATGAGTAACAAGTTTCTGCAGTCCCTCAAGATGAAGATAAGGTTGAATTTCGGCTTCAAGTTCATTACGAATGTTTTTAAGTCGTTCCTTTTCATTTACAATGGCAAGCATTTCAAGCTCACGCATAGTTGAATACTTATGAGCTGCTCTATATACATCCATAGATGATTTCAATTCTTCAGGAATCTTAAAAGAACCAGCCTGGCGTCCAACATAAATAGTAAACTCAGAAAAAAGCTGCTCGTCAGGCATAATCTGTCTGTATTGATTAAGTACCCATTCATTCAGATGCATATACTCGTTTGGGAACTGACGGCGAAGCATCTGCTGTACAGGAGCTTTTATATCGCACAGTGAAATTTTACGAAGAAGGTCAAATAAAGATGCGTAAATCATCCATTTCCAGTCAATATATTTTCCGTTGTTCTCTTCGTATTTCCCAATTATATAGGCAAGAACCATTTTTTCTGCGGCCTTGTCCATTTCAACCAGGTCAAACGGGCGGATTAAATCATTCCATCTTTGAATTGAAAATCCTTCGAAGATTTTCAGTGCGAGTTTCTTATTCATGTTACAAGTAAATCCTTAAGTTCTAATTGCTGAGTCCGGCTTTATGGTCTGAATCCATCTTGTCTTTCCAGACTACAGCCTTTTTCTTAACTTCCTCTGCCTGAGTTGCATCACTAATAGCGATATAGAGTTTACGCAAAGCAAGAAGATATTTTATAGCATTACGCATATCATCAATACGTCGTGTTGAAAGTTCATATTTATCTCGATATGCAGTTGCAGAATCATTTAACTGCTTTTGAATCATTCTGATGTATAAAACAGTTGTCTCATAATTTGCACTACCTGGATCAAAATAATCTTTTACGCAGGCTTTCATATCTATGAGATTTTTGGAAACAGTAGCAAAACGTCCTTCGAGTTCTACAAAAGACCATTTCCATTTACTGTTATCACCAAATGCATCTTTCAGCATAGTGATAGCAAGTCCTAATTTACGGATAATTGTATAACGGCGGATAATTGGTACATTATGAATTGGCTCAAGGAGCGGAGTTAAATCTGCATATGGAGCATCGATTGTATCTGAAACTATTTCTTCAAGATAAATAATTGCTTTATAAAGAAGTTTTCTGGCATCATTAAGTGCATCATTATTTTTAACTTCCATAAGGCGAAGAGAAAGACTGTTCTGTGCCATGTAAAGTGAAGCAGCATAAATCATATCTTCACACAAAAGCAATTTTTTATTCTCGTAATCAATATCGCCTTTATGCATACCATTAAGCATGGTTTTCTCTTTTTCTAGAGTAGCTGTTATTTTTCCCTTATACGGCTGAATTGCTTCGCTAAAATGAAGCCTTGTTTCTTCTGAGATCTTTGACATCAGTCACCTCCGCTGAATTTAGCAAGAAGAGATCGTGCATGTTCCAGAGACTGCGATGTATCAGAATCGCCGGAAAGCATACGAGCAATTTCAGCCACACGAGCTTCGCCTTCCACAGGATAAACGTTTGAAGAGGTAATTTCTCCGGAGACACTCTTCTCTATCTTAATCTGATTATCGGCATAAACTGCGATACTCGCTAGATGTGTAATGCAGAAAATTTGTTTATTTTTTGCCAGGTTCTTTATATGGGCACCAACTGCTACAGCAACTTCACCACCAATACCTGTATCAATTTCATCAAATACAAGGGTTTCAACATTATCTGTTTGAGCGAAGATTGTTTTAAGGGCAAGCATAACACGGGAAAGTTCACCACCAGATGCAATTTTAGCAAGTGGAAGCGGAGGATTTCCAGGATTTGCTGAAATAAGAAATTCTATATCATCTTTTCCGTAAGGGCCGCAAAGCTGTTCAACATCAGATCCAGCTTTCTGATTGATCTGAACGGTAAAACTTGTTCCCTTCATTCCAAGCTTTGAAAGAATCTCATCTACTTCGGAATTTAAAACTGAAGCAGTTGATTTACGTGCATTTGAAAGTTTTTCTGCCTGGGTAAGAATTTCTTTTTCAAGAACCTTAATTTCAGCTGTGAGGGCATCTTTCTTGTTATTGCCATCACCATTTTCTTCAATATATTTCTGTGCTTCTTCAAAATAAGAGATTACTTCAGATAATGGAGCATTCACAGAAGAAGCATATTTTTTCTTAAGATTATAAATAAGAGAAAGTCGTTCTTCTACAGTCTGAAGACGAGAAGGATCATATACAAGTTTATTTTTATATGATGAAAATTCACCTGCGATATCTGATAACTCATAGAATGCCGCTTCTACGCGTTCGTCCAAAGAAGAAAGAGATTTATCGAGTTCTGTAATGTGCATTGAATCTCTACGGATTCGTTTAAGAAGTCCTAATACAGAGTTTTCATCACCATCTAAAAGCTGATTAATCGAATCTGCATCAGAATAGATTTTTTCATATGAAGAAAGACGAGCCTGCTCTTCTTCCAAAGCAGTATCTTCACCAGGTTTGAGTTTAGCTTCTGAAATCTCTTTTACGGCAAAACTCATCATATCAAGCTTACGGAGTCTCTCGCTGTCTGAAAGATTATACTGAGCAAGCTGCTTTCGTTTTGCAACTAGAACAGCATATTTTGCAGTAAAGGCTTCTACATCAGAAGTAATTCCGGCACGTGCATCAAGATATTTCCGATGCTCAGTTACCTTCATAAGAGACTGATGCTCATGCTGTCCATGGATATCTACGAGGAAAGATGAGAACTGCGTAAGGTCGCTGCGTGTTACTGGAGTATCGTTAATCCATGCACCGTTTTTTCCAGTGTCTCGGATAATACGGCGAAGAAGAACTCTGTCATTTTCTATTTCAATTCCATGAAAGGAAAGCCATTCCAGCGCATTACGAGGTTCATCTTCATCAGTATACTCTGTACGTACAGGAAGTCCTGTTGGCAATAGAAAAGTTCCGCTTACACTAGCCTCTTTTTTTCCAACCCTAATCTGCTGAACATCGGCCTTTCCTCCAAGGAGAAAAGAAAGAGCTCCAATCAAAATTGATTTACCCGCACCGGTTTCTCCAGATAATACTGTAAAACCTTTTGTAAACTCCAGGTAATCTGAATCTATAAGTGCAAAATCCTTAATGGTTAAATCTTCAAGCATGAGGTACCCCCGACCAGTTTAATTTTGATCTGAGCGCGTTATAGAATTTTTCTGTGGAGCATGCAACAAGTTTTGCTTTCTTTTTATTCAAAATAACAGTGATTATATCTCCAACTTTAATTTGAAAAGGCTCCTGTCCGTCTACTGTAAAATATAAATCCTTTGCACGGCTTTTTTCTACAGTAACTTCAAGTTTACTGTCCGGGCTTAAAACCACAGGACGGCTTGAAAGGGAAAAGGAATTTAATGGTGTTAATACAAAAGCTTCGAGATCTGGAGAAACAATCGGACCACCGGCAGCTGTTGAATATGCAGTAGAACCTGTTGGAGTAGCTATTATAAGTCCATCAGCTTTAAGATTGCATAAAGGAAGATTATTTCTTTTTACAGAGAGCATAACAGTAGAAACTCCTCTCTGTGTTGAGATTACAGCATCATTAAGGCTTAAAGAACTGTAAATCTTTTTTCCGTCACGGATTACATCTACCTTAAGCATTGTACGTTTTTCAAAAGATGATTTTCCGTCAAGGAAACTTTTTAGTTCCTTCTCCCATTCTTCAGGCTGTACGGAAGCAATAAACCCGAATTCACCAAGATTTACAGGAAAAACAGGAAGTCCATATTTAGAAGCATTTCTTGCTGCATAAAGTACAGTTCCATCTCCACCAAGAGAAACAACGAAATCATAGCCCTTAAAATCTGTATTATCAACAAATCCATCAAAACTCAGAAAATCATGCTGTATACCTTTTTTTTCCAGGTAGCGTGCAATTTCCTGTGCGAGAGTCATAGATTCTTCTTTGCTAACATTTATAATTATAAGTGCTTTTTTCATTATTTCCTTTATTACTTTTTATGGCAGAGAACTTAAAACTTTTACAATCTTTGCACTTTCAGCATGTGTCAAACGCGGATAAAGCGGAATATGTACACAGCGAAGATAAAGAGATTTAGCATGAATACAAGATTCAGATAATTCTTCTTTCAATGCAATTACAGAATTGTCATATGCAAGCTGTATTTCTATATCCTTTCGGGAAGCATATTGTTTTACATCCTTATAAGAACTTGCAAGAATCAGAGGGAAACAACTCATTGTAGAGCCCTGCTCCATTTCTCGTGCATACATCTTGTGTCGTCCAATAAGACAAGCCTGATGGAACATTGAAAAGATTTCTTTTCTGGTCTTTTCATTACGCGGATATTCCTTTACCTGAACCCATGCAAGAGCACAGTTAATATCTGGCAGGAGATCAGTAAGAGGAGCTGCATCTGAAAACTTCTTGAGAACTATCCATTCACGACGACCAGGCGCCATAAGAACAGCTCCACCACCTGCTGTAAGGACATCTCTTTCCTCAAGTCCCATAATTGTATAAATACCAAAGGAACCTGCAAGCTTACGTTCTTCAGTTGGAACACCTTCAGGAGATAATACAGGAACTGATGCACCAGCACTCTGTGAGATATCTTCTATAACTGGAATTCCAAGAGACATTATGCCTTCAAAATCAGGGAGAATACCTTCAGTTTCATGAAGCACAAGAAGACGTCCGCCTTCCTGCATTCCCTTTGAAACAATTTCTGCTGTTACAAGACCTGTAACCTCGTCTACATCGAGAACGAGAGGCACAAAGCCAAGGCTTTCAACAGTCTGATACTGCCATGCCGGAGCCAGAGCAGAAATCATAATCTTTCCGCCCTTTTCAAAATCTAATGCCTGAAGTGCATATTTTAAAGCTATTGCAGGGCTGCGAAGAGCCACTGCACCATCACATTTAGTAAATTCCTTTACCGTCTGGATCAATCTTGCGTTCAACTCGCCGGGACCAATTTTTTCGTCAACCATGCAGGTCAAAACCGCATCCATTTCTTTTCTACGAATAGTTGTACTGTAAGTCTGTATCATTTATTTTACTGAATATCGATGATTTTTTGTAATTCTTTAGCGTTGAAGAGCTTGCGGGTATTAAGCATAATAAGATAGCCTGTCTCCTCGCGTACAACGCCTTCGATATACTCTGTTCCGATTCCGCTAAGCATCTGTGGAGGGTCTTTTACATCCTCGCCTTTAACGGTAACAACGCGCTCAACTTTATCGATAATAATACCGATTTTGCTGCCGTCAATATTAAGGATAATAAATCCACCTTCCATTTCTATATCTTCAGATTTATTTGAAGCCTGAATCTTAAATCGCTTATGCAAGTCAATAATTGGAATAATTTCTCCACGCAGATTGATAATACCTTCTACATAATATGGAGCATTAGGAATAACACGTACATTTTGAAGTCTTACAATTTCCTTAACATCCATGATGTTAACACCATATAATTCTTCACCAAGATGAAATGTTACCATTTGATACTGTACATCATTAGCCATAGAGACCCTCCAAGATAATAAAACCTATCCTTATAATAATACTCCTAAATTTGAGGTTTTGCAATGCAATTTTTTCGGCACGGAGCTTAATCCACAGTAAAAAGAGTTACAGCGTTTACAGTTTTTATCCCCTCCTTTTTAAGAATTTCTGCACAACTTTCTAAGGTTGAGCCGGTAGTACAAACATCATCAACAAGACATACAGTCTCTGGAAAATGTCCTTCAAAAGGCTTAAGGGCGTTTTCAACTACCCGAGGTGCAGCCAATGAGTATGCAGATTTTATAGACTCAAGTCTTTGATTACGAGAGAGCTTTTTCTGCTGACCAGCTGTATTCCGCTCAACTATTCTTAACACCCTGAAGCCATAGCGTTTTTCAAGGAAACAACAAAGTTCTTCTATCTGATCCCAGCCATTTTTTCGGATTTTACCTTTTCGTGGTGGAACAGGTACAATAATTTTGTTCTCTGTTTTTCTAAGTACCTCACATAAAAGTTTTGCAAACAGCGGCGAAAAATTTCTTTCTTCCTGCATTTTCCATCTGAACATAAGCTCCCGATTCCAGAGTCTGTATGAAAACAAGGGAATAACACAGTCTGTACTTTTTATAACAGGATTTTCGCGGCATATCATGCATTTTCCTTTCATTGAAATCAATTCCCGCCCGCAGCATTCACACCGCTCTTTTTCCATAACTCTGTTGATTGAAAAATGCTTTTGCATACATGACCTGCATATTGGCTTTAGAAAAACCAGCGAGCCACAGACAGCACATTCTTCACCACCGCTTATGAAAACATAAAGCAATCTGAATAACGAGACAATGAACTGTTTTACTTCGAAAAACAATTTCCTCATATCTATATAATGGTGCAGATATGAAGAAAAAAGGAAATGATTTATAAAAAAAGATTAAAATCTTCTTAAAAAATCTTAGAGACCTGAAAGAGCTTTTTTCCAGCGTGCTATTGCCTGCAGGGCGTTCAGTGGAGTCAGATTATCAGTATCAGTAGAAAGAATCTCTGAAATAATAATTTCTTCATCACTAAAAAGACCTGGAGTTGAAGGCATCTGTGGAGCAGACTGAGATTCTTTTTTAGCCGGAATATCATCCAGAAGAATCGGATTATCAGAAGCAAGAGCCTGAATATGAGCCAGAATAGTATTAGCTCGTTCTATAACACTCTGAGGAATACCCGCAAGTTTTGCTACATGAATACCATATGAGTTTTCAGTAACACCTTCTTTTACCTTGCGAAGGAATACAACAGAACCATTCTGCTCAAGCACATCCATGCAAAGCATTTTAAGCCGAGGATGTTCCATTCGGGAAAGTTCATGATAGTGAGTTGCGAAGAAAGTTTTACAACCGATTGTATCAAGCAGATATTCGGAAACCGCTCTGGCGATTGCAAGTCCGTCTTCTGTAGAAGTACCACGCCCTACTTCATCCATAATAACAAGAGAACGTGAAGTAGCTGCATGAAGAATATTTGCAGTTTCAGTCATTTCAACAAGGAAGGTTGATTCTCCCTTTGCAAGATTATCTGAAGCACCTACACGACAGAAAATACGGTCTACAATTCCAAGCCTTGCAGACTTTGCAGGTACATAGGAACCAGTCTGTGCAAGCAGCGCAATCAAAGCATTTTGTCTAAGATAGGTACTCTTACCAGCCATGTTAGGACCAGTAATTAAAGCAAATGCCGGTACAACTGAAGATTCTTTTTCTTCTGCAGAAAGGAAAGCGTCATTAGGTACAAACTCACCTGTAGGAAGATGATTTTCAACAACAGGATGACGGCCATCTTTAATCTCAAAATGAGAAGAATCTTCCATTTCTGGTCTTACCCAGTTATGTTCAATTGCGGCCTGCGCAAAAGAACAGGCTGCATCAGTATTTGCAATTTCATCTGCAATCTGTAAAAGATATGGAATATATTTTGCAAGAGTTGTTCTGACTTCAACAAAAAGATCACGTTCAAGCTCAAGTATTTTTGTAGAAGATTCATTAAGCTCCTGTTCGAGCTGCTGCAGGCGTTCTGTAGTATAACGGTCTCCATTTACAAGAGCCCGTCTCATAATAAAATGCGCCGGAACACTGCCCAATTTTCCCTTGCTGACTTCTATAAAGTAACCTGCAGCATTAGTATATTTTACGCGTAAAGTTGGAATACCAGTTTTTTCTTTTTCTTCAGCCTCATATTCACTAAGAATCTGATTGAAATTATCGTGTACACTACGCCAATGATCCAGTTCTTCAGACCATCCCGCCTTAATGATTCCACCGTCTGTAAGAGAAGTAGACGGATCATCAAGAATAGCATTTTCTATAAGACCACAGATTTTTTTTGAATTATCATCATCTATAAAAGAAAAATCATATTCACCAAGATATTCTTTAGTACGACTCCATGCTTCAAGACTTGTCCTTAAAGCCTGCAAATCTTTAGCATGAGCACGTTCCATAGCAATACGGCCTGCAAGACGTTCTACATCCAGAATACCAGACAAATCATTTTTTACTTTATCCAGTAATGTTCTGTTATCAACAAAACTTGCAACCTTAGTCTGACGGTCTTCTATCTGACGAAGGTTTGTAAGCGGGAATAAAAGCCAGTTACGAAGCAGACGCCCACCCATTGCAGTTTTTGTAAAATCAACACATTCAATAAGAGTGTATTGAGAAGAACCGTCACGCATATTTGAAACGACCTCCAGATTTCGTCTGGAAGAATCGTCCATAATAAGAAATTCGCTGTCACTGTAAATGCGTATTGAACTTACATGAGGAAGCGTTGTATTAGTTGTTTTTTCAAGATAGTCTAAAAGGAAGCCTGCAGGTACAACCTCCGGGCTATCTGATTCAAGACCAAAAGCTTTAAGATTTGCAGTCTTAAATTGTGCAGTTAATTTTTTGAAAGAAAGTTCTGCAGAAAAATCCCAGTCAGGATAATAAGAAACAGAAATTGTTCCATAACCTTCAAGAATACTTTTTACAACTTCATTATTTTTTAGAGAGACAGGAAGCAAAAGTTCGCGTGGAGCAGCTCTATTCAGTTCCTTTCCAAAGAACTCAGCCATTTTTGAAGCTGGCCATGAAGTTGCCCGGAATGAAGAAGTAGTTACATCGATAAAGGCAAAACCTGCTTTTCCTTTTGTAATTGAAAGTGCTGCCAGATAGTTTGCACGACTTCCATCCAGATATTCTGCTTCAACAGCAGTACCAGGAGTGATTATTTCTACTACCTTACGTTCTGCAATTCCCTTTCCACCTTTTGGAATTTCACCGACCTGTTCACAAATTACAATTTTCTTTCCGAGCCGTAAGAGACGTGCAATATAGATTTTTGCTGCGTGATATGGAATTCCACACATCGGCTGATTAGCCCTGTGTGTAAGTGTTAAATTCAAAAGACGCGATACTTCTACCGCATCCTCATTAAACATTTCATAAAAATCACCGAGGCGGAAAAAAACTACCTCGGTTTTATACTTTTCTTTTATTCCCCGATACTGAATCATCATCGGGGTGAGATTCTCTTCGTCAGCCATTTCCCTTTAGCCCTGGCCCTTATCCTAAAGTCCCAGCTCTTGAATCACCTGATTAGTGATATCTACTGAAGAAGAATACCACAGAATCGCATTAGACTCCTGCAGACTCAAAATCATACTGTAGCTTCCACTCTCTGCTATTTTAGCGAGAGTGTTGTATAATTTTTTATAAAACTCATCAGAGTTCTGAAGAGTTTTCTGCATAGACTCAAGCTCAACGTTTTTAGCGTTGGTATATTCAGTGAGATAATCAGTTTTCTTAGTAATTTCAGCTTCTGTTTTTAAAGCCATTGAATCATTGCCGGCATTTTCATAATCAAGCTTTTTCTGCTGAAGCTTTTTAATCTGCTCAACCTGCTTGTTAATTTCTTCCTGAAATTCAGCCTTCTTTTTTTCATAGTTTCTGATTGGAGCAGAATTTCTGAAGTAAGCATTATAAACCTTTGCAGTATCTACAACCCCGAATTTTGTAATCTGCTGTGAAAAAGCAGGAAGACTGAATACTGAGAGAATACAAAATGTTATTAATATTTTCAGATGTTTTTTCATATTAGTGTTCCTTAATGATGGTGGCTTCAACAGGTTCAACCACCATATTTATTTTATAACAGATATTAATAGTTCACAATATTAAATGAGAGTACAAAATTGAATGGAGTATCAGCAAACTTTGGCTTACCATCTTCAATTCTATATCTCCATGCAAACATAAGATGCAATGGTAACTGTGGAATAAGTACACGAATTCCAGGACCATAACTGAAGTAGAAATCTTCTAATCCAAGGCTACCCATATCCTGAAGTTTAGGTTTTACAGCAGCTGCATCCCAGAAGCCATCAATACCAATAATTCCAGGAACTACAGGAACACGAAGTTCAACTCTATTTGAAAGCATTGCAAGACCACGAGCTTCTTTGTATATATCACTCCAGCCACGACCATTAAGAAGACCATCAACATAAATTGCATTCTTTGTATTAATACCATTTTCAACAGGAATAATTGCAGAGAATCCTGTATAAGCTGCAAATACCATCTTAAAGTTCCAGTTATCTGTAACAGGAATATCAAACAGCTTAAAGTAACCTTCGAGTTTTGTATCTGATCTTAAATAGAATTCCTTTTCAAGACCTGGAATAAGTCCGTGCCAGGTAAAACGCTGACTTCCAAACCATCCTTTTGAAGGGTCATAGTTTAAATCACGGTTATCAACTGAGAAGCTTCCATAAATCGAATTCGAAATTCCCCATCGGTTTGCATATGAAGAAATTGATGCCTCATAAGGCACATTTGTTGCTTCATCAAAAATATTCTTCTGCAATGAAGAGGCAATTCCCCCCGCAAGAGTCAAAATAGCGTAATCTGGAGTCCATCTTCTTGAAAGGCCAGAACTTAAAGTAACACTCCAATCATTATAATTCATAAAATATCTGTTCTGTATCAGTTCAAGATTTGGAGTCCATTGGTTTTTAAGACTTGATGTTTTTGCATGACTGAAAGAAAGCGCCGCATTAAATGCAATAGGATACTTTCCAATCCAGTTTTGTGAATAAGCAAGATTTATAGACTGTTCATTAGGAGCAAGTGTTGTACCTGCAGAAACTGTACGACCTTCTCCAAAAAGATTTGAATTTTCAACTTTTGCAAACAATGAAATAGGAAGGAAAGATTCTGAATCATCAGTTGCACCAGAGAAAGTAACACCAAAATTAACTGATGATGTTGACTGCTCTTCAACAGAGAAAATCAAGTCAACAAGATTTCCTTCTGTACCCTGCTGAACTTCTGGAACAACATTCGAAAAGTAACGGAGATTCATAAGGTTTCTTAAACCATTAATGATTTTATCGTTAGAGAATGTATCACCAGAAGTAATTGGAATTTCACGTTTGATTACATACTCTTTTGTTTTATTATTTCCTTTGATTATGATGTTTTCAATATGACTTCGAGAATGCTCTTTTATTGTAAGATCGTAAGAGATTTCATGTCTATCAGAATCCTTTACAGGAACCGGATAGAATTCATTCATCATATATCCGTTTTCGTGGTAAACATTTGCAATTGCAGAAACATCTTCCTGGAACTTTGTTGCATTGTAAATCTGGCCTTCTTTTAGCTTTTTCTGCTTAAGAAGTTCTTTTTCTGTAAATACTTCATTTCCAGAAATTCTAAGACCTGCATAAGTATACTGAGCACCTTCCTGAATCATAAACAGAATTGTAAGTTCATCTCTCTGTTTTTCTTCATTGAAGGCTGTATCAATTTTTACATCAAGAATGTTAGCATCAGCATAACCGCGTTCCTGATAATATTTAATGATTGTCTGTTTATCCTGCTCAAGTGTTGAAGACTGATATGCACCGTCCTTAAAAAGACCAACTTCCTTCAAAGCAAGTTTTCTCTTAAGAGCACGGCTTGAAGCAATTGAGTTACCAGTAAACTTAATTTCACGAATTACAGAACTGCTTCCTTCAGAAATCTCAAAACTAACTACAATTCCATCCTCAGTTGTTTCAGTTTTGTGAGAAACATAAGAAGCATTAAAACCCTTCTTAAGATAATAGTTACGGATAATTCTTTCATCTATAAGGACTTTTGATTCAATAAAAATATCGCTTGTTTTATTTTTAATCTGTTCGCGGAGTTCACCATTTCTGATTTTATGGTTACCAACAAAATTGATGGATTTAATAACAGGACGTTCTACAACTTCAAAAACAAGAAGAACATTTGAATTATCATTTGAAGCATGCTTAGCATAAGGAGTAATATCTTCAAAATATTCAAGGCTATATAAACGGTCCAGTAACTCATTATAAGTTTCATCTGTAAAAGGTGAATCAATGAACGAGCTTGTAATACCATTTAAGTCTGATTTTTTAACATTGTTCAAACCATTGAAATCAATTTTAGAAATTGGCTGATTCCAATACCATTCATCACTCTGTGCCGAAAGTGCAAATAAGCCAGCAAAAGATAAGAAAAGAACTGCTAAAACTTTTCGAAACATTAAAAACTCCTACTTCCCACATCAGTATGCAATTTTCCATGAAAGAGTTACAGACGCAGAAGGAACAAATTGATTTTTTAATAAAGCATTAATATCAGGAGCCATATTTACACGAATATTTGCAAATGGTGACTCCAGTTCCATACCAAACTCCGGCTGGAACAACATTTTACCAGCGGCATTAATATCATTTACATTGCTGTCTTCAAATGAAACATGAAGCATGGCATCAACATATAATGAACTGCCGAGGTATTTACCTATATAAACAGTCGTATTATCAAGAAAGTTACCAATAGAAATATTTTCTTTCGAAGAATTTCTTGCAACACTCAGGTTATAAGTATTCTGCAATACATTTGTTCGTAAAGAGAATATATCAAAATTTAGCAAATCCCGCAACTTGTTTTCTGCCTGACGTACCAGTGTTGTCTGCAATGCATAATCAGAAGCGGCAAACAGGAAGCCTCCTGCAGAATTTGAATCAGCAAGAGCAATCTGTCCAAGAAGAGCTCGGATTTCATTTTCAGATTTAGCAGGAATTGAAGTAAAACGCGGTTCCATATTCTGTATAGTCTGATTATCAACGTCCATTACAATTCTAACAGTCTGCCCCTTTTCATCCTTTTCACGGGTTTCTGCAGTAACTGTAAGTGTAGGATTTCCAATATCTTCATCTTCAAACCTGATAGAACCTGACTTTATATAGAAGCTTCTGTTCAGATAAGCAAGATCTCCTGATTTAAATTTAAGGTCACCTTCAATTCTATATACATCCTCAGGCTGATTTACAATTACCTTCATTGTTGTATTAGGTACAAACACACATCTGATAATTGGATCCAGACGAACAGAAGCATGAGTACCAAGTGTAATATCCAGGTTTGTAATTACCTGCATTTCTTCCGGTGATACTTCTCCACCAGAAAGATTGAATATTGGAAGAATAAGTTCTGCATTTTCTCCTGAAATACCACCATTAACTTCCATTACATTATTTTCTAAATACAAATCAAGGTCCAAAGTGACATTTCCAATCAGAGTAAATACATCAGTTTTCATATTTAAAGGAAGCAGATCATTCTTATAAGAATTAAGCTCTCCTTCCATATGGTCTAAGTCCCATTTATTCATGTATATAGTAAGACCTGCAAGTAATCTCTGGTTATTTTTTATTGTCAGAATTGTATCAGGAATCTGAATTTCATTACTTATGATATTGAATCTGATTTCCGGAGCATTCAACTTCTGTTTAAAGAACATCGGAAGTTTTGCAACAGGTTCCTGAATGTGTGCCCAGCCGTTTAATTCAGGATCATCAAGAGTGCCTGTTACAACAATATCTCCTGTAAGAATTCCATTATCTGCAATCAAAACATCTTCCATATTCAAATAAGAAAAGGCTTTTGGAAGATTTACATAAACATCATAGAGTTCAAGATTAGCGACCTTCATATCTACAATTCCATCCATTTTTGCAGACATAAAGTTTTTATTATCAAGATTCAGTTCGAGAAGTCCATCTTTTGTATAAGTACCATAAAGCCCACAATTATCAGAAGAAAAAATTGAAAAGATATCGTTGGCATAAAGAACTGAAAAAGAAAGCGGAAATGGCTTTTTAATAAACGTTCCACCGAAACTTGGAGTAGATAAAGTTACTGTTAGTGTATCCGGTAAGAAACTTCCTTCAGGGACAATTGCATTTCCTGCTGTTAAAACCAGAGGTGCATACATATTTCTGTCTACCATATCATAGAAGAACTCACCAGTTGCATCCAGAGTCATATCTGTAAGGGAAGCAGTAGCCTGAATATTTGAGAAGTCCATTCCATCATAATTAATATGCAAATCTGAAATTGTAAGGTCTCTGTCTTCCAGAACGATATTTCCACTTCCAGTAAGTAAATCTGCAGCAACAAGCACAGAAAGTGCATCAACATTTAATGAGATATAAGGATGTTCTATAGTTCCAGAAGTAAACAGCATTCCCGTCAATAAATTATTATCGTTTGTCTGCTGAATATAGCGACCAAGGCTTAGATTCTTAAGTTGAATCTGAAAATTCATATAAATTGATTTCAGCAGAGTGTCTTTTGACATTGGAAGATGTTCTGGATTAGAAAAACTTCCATCCATAATAATCATTTCATCCGTTACAGGATTATGAAGATTCATTCCAATTCCAACGGAATCAAAAATATTTTCATTAATATTCAATATTGCATCTGCAGTTCCTTCCAGAACTGAATAGAAATCAGAATAAGCGATTGTATCTATTCGTGCACCGTATTTTGTTACATTTCCTGAAAGAACGACTTTTGGATTAACACTTAAATTTCCGCTTGCAATTTCAAGTTCAAGCTGAGAAATCTGCACCGACGGTCCGTTTTCATTATCAAAAGAGAAACTTGAATCTGTTGAAAAAATAATTGATTTATCAAACAGTTTTACAGGAAGACTTGTTAAAGAAAAGATTCCGTCAAAAGCATTTTTTTCGCGGAAATTCATCTGAATTTCTGTTCCATAATCGCCGGTTATAGTTATAACTTCCGGCATGATTGATCCGGAAAAATGATATGGAATAGAATCTATATTAAAATCTGCCGTAAAGAACTTATCTGAAGAATCCGGAGCACTATCCAATGATGCAGAAGCTTCCATTACATATTTGCCCATGATGAGTGAAAGTTGATTTAACTGGATGCTGGAATCAGTTCCATTCATAGCAAACATAAGCGCCTGGTTGTCAGACTTTGCATTTGCAAGAAGTACATACGGAATATTATATGAGAAGGTTTTCAAATCTGTAGACGCATACATATCTCCAGACAAAAGATATGTTTCAAGGTTAGGCTGTATTGATTCAACAGTCTTTGCATTTTCCTCCGGCAGGAATTGAGCTGCAAGAGCGGCAATACTATCCAGATAAAGGCTGGATAATGTAATATTTGACTGGAAATAACTTGAAGCATTCAGATAACTTCCATCAACTCGAAGTTTTCCAGGTTCAATTTCTTCCAGATGCGAATAATCAGAAACCTCAAAGGTAAAATCATATGAATCTGATTGAGGAAGCACTGTAAACTGAAGTGCTGCTAATGAACGGCTTCCTATAAAAAGCTGTGGAGAAAAGGCCATAAAACCTTTTTTTAGCGGATCAAAATAAACTTCTGTTGATATAACGTTTCCGTTTGGCAGCTTATATTCCGGCAACTCAATAGAACCAGAAATCTGCTTTGTTTCATAGACCATTGAAAGTTTGGCCGAGGCAGTACAGTTCTCACCATTCATTGAAAACTTTGAAAGCTCTGCCTTCTTTTCATTGCCATAGAATGAAAAAGCAATATTTACCCCACCCGGAAAAACGGCTGGAGGCACAAAGGCTGAGGTATCCGTATTAAAATTTAAGGTATGGTCATTTATATTACATTTAACGATAGTATCAGTAGTCAGAGAAAAATCTCTGAATTTCTTTAATTCAACCTGTTTAGAACTGATAGTCAGCAGAGAAAGCGGTTTAAGTTTATCCAGACGAAGCTGTGCATTAACATCACCGGTGTTTGTATCATAAAATGCACCAAAAGAAATTGGATTAACTGCCTGAATTGTATGCATTTCCATTGTACCACCGGTATAGGAAGCATGAAAATTCAGTTTATTTAAGCGGAAATCCCCGTCTGTAAAATCCCGAAGTTTTAAATTTACCTGAGATCCATCAAAATTATCTGTAATTGAACCTGAAACTGAGACTTTTCCTGAAATATTTCTGTTTATTGCCGTTACAAAAGCATTCAAAACAGCCTCAGACTGAATTTCAATTGTATTTTTTCGCAAAGAATTATTTACAGCAAGATTTTTGAGATTTATAAGCGTGCTGACATTTTCATCATTATATTCCAGATTTATGTTTTTAAGTTTTATGTTTTCTGGAATTATTTTTTTGATTTCCGCAAGCCCCTGAGATGTGCCACCTTTTTTATTGAAGCGCTCAGTAAGTTTTATAAGTTCATCTACATCAAGATTTATTCCGTCAATTACTACACTGGAAATACCTTTCTGAAAATTCTTTTTGAAGATATTTAGAAGACTATAAGTGACTCTGGTTTTATTTACTGTAAGCAGTTGAGCTCCGTCATCATCAAATACGCGGATATTATGTATATAAAAATTTGAAAGAAGAGATGGAGAAAGCCTTTCATAAGAAATACTAAGTCCAGTCTGCTCGTGGAGCATTGTTGTAAAACTGTAAATTCTGTCATTAACGCCGTTAGTAATGAGCCTTTTGATTGGAGCAGAAATCAGCAGAGCTGTAAGAACGAGAAGAATCATAATGTAACTACGGACACGGCCGTTTTTATACAATGAGCCCATTTTAGCCTATCTATTATATCGGAATTTTTGATTATAATATAGTATAAAAACAAACAACCCTTTATAATGAAAGTTATGATATTAAAGAATTTTATTGTTTTTGAAGGAATTGACGGGGCTGGCACCTCGACTCAGATAAAAAAGCTTGTAGAACGCGGAAATAGTAGTTGTGAAGGTCGTTTTGTTGCCACAGCAGAACCAACTACAGGCGAAACCGGCCGTTTTTTACGCCGTATGCTTGGCGGTGAGTTCAGTGTTGATGAAAAAACAAACGCTTACCTGTTTGCCGCAGACCGCTGTGAACATATTTTCGGTAAAGACGGCGTAAAAGAACTCTGTGACAGCGGCAAAATTGTCGTAAGCGACAGATATTTTTTCTCAAGCATGGCATATCAGTCGGTTTCATGTGGGGATGAGTTACCAAAACTTTTGAATTCAACTTTTCCATTACCGGAAATCCTATTTTACTTTGAAATAAATCCTGAAATCTCGCTGGGACGTGTAAATGCACGTGGCGAAAGTAAAGAAATCTACGAAACTATAGAAAAACAGAAAGCTATTGCAGCACAGTATGAAAAAGTGATTTCTGAATATGAAAAAACTGCCGGCGAAACTGGAATGAAAATAATTCGTATAAACGCCGCAGATACAATTGAAAATATATCTGAAGAAATTTGGAAATATATAAATAAATAACAGATATTTCACCTGAAAAACGGCGGAGTGGGAAAACACCTCATGCTGCATCGAGGAGTTTTGGCGCTTAGCCATCGAAAACAATCCGAGGATTTTTCGAAGAAAAACCGCAGGATTGTTAACACAAAAAACTAGCTCGCCCGCAGCATGAGGGGTTTTACCACGGGAGCCGGTTTTCAGGTGAAGATTTCTGCAAATATTCGTTTACTAAACATTTTTCCAATACTTCCGATAATAAAAACGTGAAAAAGCGTTTATTTACAATACTTCTTACATCTATCATTATCTTCTTTCATACCTCTCCAACATTTGCCTACATGGTAAAATTCAAGGAAGACTGGTATAAGCTTTATCACGTTCATTATCAGCAGTATCCTGATGACTGCATTGAAAATATCTACTGGCTGGAAAAGGCTGCTCAGGCAGACTTCTGTAATCCTCAGTTTACCGACGCAAAAATCACAACTGAAAAAGAATGGGAAAAATACAGATATCTTTTCCAGATGCATATCAATCTGAAGCTCATAGAACAGCACCTCCGACTTGGACGCACTTACGACAAAAAGTGCATTTATTTCTACGATGCACCATGGCAAGACGAATATCTACGCAATATGGAAAAAGCGCTCAGCTGCTATAAGGCAGGACTATATTACTGGCAGGAAGCAAAGGTCTGGTGTGAAAAAGCTAATGCAGCCTCTTTCAATTTTATGTTCATCACAGCAAAACAGAACTGGGAAGATGAACGCGAACGTATTGCAGAAGGCAAGCTTGATTACGAAAAAATGCTCAATCGTGAAATAGATCGTCTGGAAAAAAACATAAAAGAACTTAACGAAATGGATAAAAAATACTAGAATAGGCTCATTATGAGTCAAAACAGTTTTAAAATTTCTTATCCAGCCCTTCATGCAGGCACAAACAAATCTCTTATCAAATTCATTTCTGGAACTCCAGATTTAGCAGCACTCTTTTTCGAAGGCGAAGAAGCACAGGAAACACGCCGCCGCTTTTTTGTAACTGATGCCACAGTTGCAAGTCTTGAGTGCATGCAGTCTTTTATTTCTAAATTTGATGATGGCGTTTGCGGCAAAGACTGTCTCTTAATTCTTGGCTCAGGTGAACCATATAAAACAATTGAAAGTGTATTGAATATTGTACGCGCAGCTTTTGATGCTAATTTTACACGAAAGGATATTTTCATCGGTATCGGTGGCGGTGTAATCTGTGATTTAACAGCTTTTGCTGCATCAATCTACAAACGCGGAACTTCCGTTCAGTTTGTTCCTACTACCCTTCTTGCTATGGTAGATGCATCAATCGGTGGTAAGACTGGCTGTGATTTTGAAAATTACAAAAACATAATCGGAACATTCTTCCCAGCGACAAAACTTTTCTACTTCCCGGAGTTTGTTCAGTATCTCCCAGAAAATCAGTATAACTCAGGTCTTGCAGAAGCATTTAAAACTGCTCTTCTTTTTGACAAAGAACTTTATGATATGTTTAAGAATGATGCTGATAAAATCAATTCACGAGACAGCAAAACACTTGAGAAAATCATTCATAAATGCGTAAAGGCAAAAGGAAGTATTGTTGAACAGGATTTTACAGAACAGGGAATCCGTGCATATCTCAATCTTGGACATACTTTTGGTCACGCTCTGGAAACTGTTGCCGGTCTTGGCTCAATTACTCATGGAGCGGCTGTTGCCTGGGGAATCGGCCGAGCTGTTGAACTTGCTTATAAAAAAGAATACTGCATGCAGGCATTCCGTGATGAAGTTTTTGGAATTCTCAAAGCGTATAAATGGTACACAGAGTCCGTACCATCATTTGTAAAAGGTGGTGGCTTTAGTGAACGTCTTATTACAATTATGCGCACAGACAAGAAAAACCTTTCAGAAAAAATCAGATTGATTATCTGCAAGGCAGTTACAGAAATTCAGATTGAAGAAGTTGATGAAAAACTTATAGCTTCTGTTTTGAAGGCTTAAATGGACAAAGAACATTATTTTGACTGGGCTGCAACAAGCCCTGCGGATGAAGATATTTTAAGAGAATCTCTTGAAGAAACTTTACAGTTCTGGGGAAACCCTTCCAGTACTCACGAGGTTGGAAAAAAAGCCCGTGAAGTTTTAGACGCTGCACGTAGCCGTGCCGCAAAAGCACTTGGAGTAAAACCAGAAACAGTTTATTTTACTTCAGGCGGAACAGAAAGCGATCAGATTCCCCTTCTTTCAGTTTTAACAAAACCAATGAAAGGAACTGTGCTTGTAAGTTCAATCGAGCATCCTGCAATCCGTGAACAATCAGAAGCTTTAAAAAACTGCGGCTGGAAAGTTGTTCAGATTCCAGCTGACTCTGATGGTATCATCCAGCCGGAAACCGTAGCAGGACTTATCACAAGCGATACAGTTCTTATCTGCATTATGGCAGTAAACAACGAAACTGGTGTTATCCAGCCGATTTACGAAATTGCAGATGCAATCACAAAAGCCTGCGAAGGAAAACGACGTCCAAAGTTCCATGTAGACTGCGTTCAGGCAGCAGGCAAAATCAACCTGAATCTTTCATACAAAGGAATAGACAGTGCAGCCCTGAGCTCACATAAAATCTGCGGCCCACGCGGTATCGGCATTCTTTATATGAAGGATGCCTGTGAACCGTTCTTACGTGGCGGCGGTCAGGAAAAAGGAATTCGAAGCGGAACAGAAAATGTTTTTGGTGCAGTAGCTTTTTCAAAATGTCTTGAGCGATATTACAACAAGGCAAAAGCATCTGATGCAGATCGCACAAACACCTTCATTGAAAAGCTTGCAGCTCTTCCCGGTTGTACCGTTGTTCCTCCAAGCCGCTTAGAAAAGAAGGAGTTGTTCTCTCCTTATGTTGTACAGGCAGCCTTCAAAAATATTCCAGGCAACGTAATGCTCCGTGCCCTCGACTCAAAAGGTTTTTCAATAAGCACCGGCAGCGCCTGCTCAGCAAAGAAAAACAAGCGTCCTGTCCTCGAAGCAATGCACGTAGATGCTAAGCTCCGTGAGAATGCAGTCCGTTTCAGTTTTGGTCCGCATACTACAGACAAGGCTGTGGAAGATTTATTGGCAGTTGTTGCAGAAATTAACGGTCAATTTAACCGCTAGAGCTATTTGCAATTTCTTTTACTTTGTGATAAATTACAAGAAATCGCACTAAATGCGACACAATTCATAAAATTACAAGGGAAGGTTCTTTACGTTTGTTTTTAAGGGCTCTCCCCTTTTAGATTTTTTTTATAAGGAGTTTTATTATGGGAGCACGTGGAGAACTTTTCACAACACAAATCTATCTTGAAAATCGTTCATATTTTTTCAATGTAAAAGAAAACCGTACAGGTGATGTATTTCTGCAGATTGTAGAAAGCAAGAACCGCGACGGAGTTGAAGCAGACCGTCATCAGATTGCAATTTTTGCAGAAGATATGCAGAAGTTCCTTCAGGGCCTCGAAAAATCTCTTGATTACGTTGAGAAAGACAGAAAACAGCGTCAGAAGGCAGCTAAAGAAAAGAGAGCTGAAAAAGATGCTAAATATGGTGCTGGTAAAAAAGTTTACCGCGTAAAATCAGAAAAAGGCGAAAAAACTGAAAAGCGTGCCGACGATGGAATTAAAAGAACAGGAAAAGTAATTCACATCGTAAGTAAAAAATCTACTGATAATGAATAACGAAGCAAAAGCATTTTATAAAGATTTACGAAACGTCGTCCAGCCGATGGCGATTCAGAATCTTATTTCCGCAGCCGTAAACTCTGCCGATGTAATCATGCTTGGTTACATTGGACAAACGGCTATCGCAGCGTCTTCCTTAGCCGGAAACGTTGCGTTTATTCTTTTTATGATTTCAACAGGACTTTCATCCGGGCTTGTTATGCTCGGAGCACAGTACTGGGGAAAGAAAGATACCGAATCAATCAAAACCCTTCTTGGAATTGGGCTTAGAATCTGCTGTACTGTAGAAATCATAATTGCCCTTATTGCAGCCTTTTATCCTCGTATCCTTATGCTGATATTTACACAGGATGAAACACTCATTACTGAAGGCTGTAAATATCTCAGGGCAGCAAGTTTTTCTTATGTCTGCCTTTCTTTTTCTCAGATGTTCCAGGCAGGCTTTAAGAGTATTGAACGTGTAAAAATCGTAACAATCACTTCAACAACAAGTCTCTTTTTGAACATCGGCTTAAATGCAGTTTTCATTTTTGGACTTTTCGGAGTTCCTAAAATGGGAATTACAGGAGTTGGTATTGCGACCTCTATTGCCCGCTTTATCGAAATGGTAATCTGCTTTATTTATGCAGGCCGCCAGAAAGATGTTCGTTTTTCTGTTACCTGTATGTTCCGAAGAAATGCATTTCTTACAAGAGACTTCTTCCGTTACTCATTGCCAGCTGTAGGAAACGAGCTTGTATGGGGTGCAGCATTTGCTATGTACTCTGTGATTATGGGACATCTTGGAGAAGATATTGTTGCAGCAAACTCCGTTGTAAACACTGTACGCCAGCTTGGTTCTGTCCTTTGTTTTGGTATGGCTTATGGTGGAGCAATCGTACTTGGAAAATATATGGGTGCCGGAGACATGGATGTAGCAGAACGCAATGCAAGTCGCCTTGCCAGAGTAACAATTCTTTCTGGTGTGCTTGGAGCTGTACTTCTGATTTGTCTCTACCCTGTTCTACCGTTTATTGCAGATCTTAACGAAACTGCCGCTCATTACAGAAACGTTCTTCTTTTCATCAATGCAGTTTCTCTGATTGGAGCTTCAATCAATACGGTTTTGATTTGTGGTATTTTCCGTGCCGGTGGTGATTCAAAGTTCGGCTTTGTTGCAGACAGTATAAACATGTGGGCAGTTTCGGTTCCACTTGGTTTGATTGCAGCCTTTGTTCTTAAACTTCCACCGCTCTGGGTATACTTTGTTTTGTATCTTGATGAGTTTGAAAAGATGCCTTTTGTAATCAGACATTACTTTAAGAAAGGCTGGTTACGTAATATTACCCGCGACCTTAATACTTAAATGTAAGTCTCTGGATCGGTGATGGTCCAATCTTATGACAGATTTCCCGATGCGCTTTTGTAGGATACCCTTTGTGTTTTGCATAACCGTACTCGGGATATTTTTTGTCCATTTCAAGCATTAAGCGGTCACGGCAGGTTTTAGCAAGAATACTTGCCGCCATTACGCAGGGATATTTTCCGTCAGCCTTAGGCTCACAGCGGCATTCAATCGGCACATCCGGGCAGCGGGTGCCGTCGGTGATTCCGGAAATTTCTTCCAGCTTCAACTCCGGCGATTTTTTCAGCATATCTTCAAACGCAAGTTTCATTGCGAGCATGCTTGCTTCAAGAATATTTATTTCGTCAATTTTTTTATGATCAACCATGGCAATTCCCCAGAAGGCTTTTTCTTTGATTACAGATTCAGCCGCCGCACGTTTTTTTTCAGAAAGTTTTTTAGAGTCGTTTAAGATTTCAACTGGAAAGTCATCCGGGAGAATCACAGCGGCGGCGCACACGGGTCCTGCTAAAGGACCTCTGCCCGCCTCATCAAAACCTGCGTATAACACAGACTAAAATCCCTGTACGGAATTCTTTTCTTCCGTAAGCTTAGTAGCTTTGTTTACATAAAGAGGAACAGTCTTGCTGGTAGTATTTACAAGATTTGCCTTGAACTTATTTTCCTTAAAACTTGCAGTAACTCCAAACAATTCTGCAATACGTCCATTACCACCAGTTACCATAAACTCATTATTCTGAGCAGCTATATTTCCACCATTAGCAGAAATTACAACACTGGTATCAGCATTAGTATTGATAGACGATTTCTTTATTGAAATACGTGATTTAACTGCAGAAATAAATGAAGCATAAGATACTGCATTTGCAGCAGCAATAGTATCAGAAATATTTATAATTGAATTGCTTGCATCAATTACAGTTCCGTTTCTTGCAAATTCAGTTCCTATGATGCAGTCCTTCATAGTAAGTACAGAATTTTCCAGTTTAATAAGTGGAACAATTGATTTCTTAGTGAGTTCAGCAACATTAGTAATTCTACAATCAGAAAGTTCTAAGGTAGATGCTTTTACAACAAGAGAACCATCAGGACCAAATTTAAGTCTTGCATCGCCGCCATTTATAATTTCAAAATTTGCAGATACATTGTATGCTTCGTTAATTCTCATTTCACCTTTTACATTAAGCTTAACAACGCGCTGCTTTAACAACGGTTCTGCTAACTGCTTAAAATCTGTAAAAGGATGCTTGTAGGTACCATCTGCACCTTCAGGGATTCCCGATGCATCAAAATAATAATTTGACTGATCAATAACAACAGCAAACTCAATCGGGCTGCTGGCATTATCATCAATTTTTGAATAAGCTGCAACTTTATAATAAACAGGATTCAATCCATTTTGTGTCCATCTTAAACTGAAACTATCACCCTTAACTTTTTTATAAGCGCCAAGTGTAACAGTCTTAAATATAGGATCATCTGCGGTATAGGAAATTTCAGTTTCCTCTAAGTTCAGAGGTTCGCTCAATGCAATATATAAATCAGAACCTTTAGCACCAGTAATTTTGATATCTACAACTCCGCGGGAAACAAAGCCCTCTGCATTAGTTTTAATAACTGGAATTTGCGGAGCTCTGCGGTTGATATTGTATGAAACAGAAAGTTTCCCCTGATAAACAGAATTTGCAAGAACTCCAAGAATCAGATTGCCAGAAACTGCATCACCGTAAAAAGCATCAATTCCAACATTCTGAAAAAGTTCAGAATAAGTTCCGTCCGCATTCATTATGCTTAATGCATAAGAATCATCTCCGCGCAATGAATATACAATCGTTCCATCATCAGCTTCGTTCCTTATAATTTCCGGCTTAGGAGGAAGTACAAAGAACTCAATAGGATTTCCGGCATCGTATTCAAGCGGCTGCCATGAAATCATATGACTGACAGAACGATCCAGTTTTACAGGTTCTGTTGGAAGTCCCCAGTATTCTGAATCAATTTTATAAATCTGATCAATATCTGTAAAAGTAATTGTATCCCAGTCAGAAATCTCAAAAGGCACATCACGGCGACTGTATACACCAGCAGATTGCGGAAAAGTTTTTATAATAAATCTGTATTTTACATCTCGTTCTTTATCCAGAATTGTACAAGGAATATAACGGGATAATACACAACTTGGAGAAAGACGCAGAGTGCGCGCAGCCATGAAATTTTCAGGAAGATTTGTATCTGAAGAAAGTCCCAGATAAAACATAAAATCAGAAGGAATTTCAAGTTCACTTCCAGAACTGTAATTTAAAATTCCTCCATCAAAGAAAGTCTGAACAAAATCTTTATAGGAAGTACCTGAACCATTGTCAGACTTTACTTTATAAGAAACAGAATATTTTTCTTTTTTACCTTCCGGTGTAATTCTTGTAACATTTACCTGAATATCACCGTCAACATCCAGAAGCACCGGTCCATCATAAGCAAAACCGAATGTTTCTGGATCTGCACCGTCTACTGAATAGAAAAAGTCTCCGCCATCTGAATTATCAATTACAAGCATCTGCCTGTTTGCCCATGCTCCTTCAACAGGAGACAAAAGTTTAATTTCAGCCCAAAGAGGCAAACCAAAAGAAGCAACAAAACTGATAAAGCAAAACTGCAAAAACTTTTTCATCTTATTCAAAGCTAACTCCAAAAGCTAAGATTCAAGGAAAGGTCCAAGAATATCACGAAGCTCAGGATCCTGAGAATAATAATTCTTCTCAAGTTCTTCTTTTGAAAGTCCTACAAGCTCGTGGCTCATATAATGAATCCAGCGGTTTTCATCTGGTGTATTGATTACAAACTTACGGCAGAAATAATCCGGCTGAATTGGAAGCTGTTCTTTCTGATAAGTAAAATACTTATAATCATGAACAACAACTTTGATATCTTCACGTGGCATACCGCGACTGTTGATAAGAGTCTCAACCAATGAATTGATTGTACGTCCAGAATCAAAAATATCATCAACTAAAAGAATCTTATCTCCCGGACGAAGATTCTCTGGAGGATAAGTCCAGCCATCAATAAAAACTTTTGTGTGCTGAGCAACATCTGAATATGAACGTGCTACTACTCCTGCGTACAAAACAGGATGAAATTTCTCTCTCTTACTGATAATTTTAAAATACTCACTGATAACGTTTGCCATGTAAGCGCCGCCACGAAGAGAACAGTAAATTACATCTGGAATAAAACCATCTTTATAGATTTTATGAGCCAGTTTAAGCGCATCGTTTCTGACAACGTCATACGGTAAAAATTCTTTAATCATTCTAAAACCTCAAAAATAACACCTTGTATATCATTAAATTATAATGCTTTTTGGAGTTTTTTACTACTGATTTTTTTAATGCCCCACTGGCATAAAGAACTGAAAATAATCAATGCACAGGTTATTGCAAGGACATCGGCTGTTTCCAGATGTACCTGAGCTTTTTGCATAAGAGTTCCTGTAGCATAGCGAGGTACACTTAAAACTTCACCGGCAGCAACGACCTTCCAGCATAAGCCGAATACAGATTCTGCTCCTGCAATAATTGAAGGACTTGCAGAAGGTAATCTGATATATCTGAATGCCTTAAAGCCGGTAAAACCATAACAACCGGCCTTAAAAAGTTTTTCCATATTTTCAGGATTTTTTTCAAAACCTTTTTCGCAGGCAGTTATCATTACAGGAAGTGACATTAAGACTCCAGCAACAACAGGAACCATTCCAGATTTAAACCAGAATAATGTGATTAAGATAAAGGCAACAACTGGAGTTATACGAATAACTGCAAGTGGAAATCTCAGAAAAGATTTAATGGCTGGAAAATCTGCTGCTAAAAGCCCGGCAAAAAATCCTATTACTAAAGAAATAATGAAAGCATATAAAACACGCAGAAAAGTAAATAAAAAACTTTTCCAGAAAACAACAGTTCCGGTAAGCTCAAAAAGTCTTAGCAGAACTGTATGCGGATATGGAAGAATAAGCGGAGCCTTCATAAAAAAGGCGACCGCATACCATAGAATTAGAAGTATAATTGGAGATAAGATTAGACTAAGGATTCTATTTTGTTTTTTGTCCATAGTAAAAGTTTTTATCCGGAAGCTTTCCACCAATAGATGTCTTATCACACTTCAGGAAAATTGAAAGCATTTCTTCAATCTGTTTCTTTGCTTTATCAGCAGGAATGTAAACATAATTTGAAACAGGAATTGCTTTTGTTACTATAACAGCAGCAAGTCCAAGTTCTGCTTTTTCAGTAAGTTTTCCAGCTTCAACAGGATTTGCAATTGTCCAGGAAACAGATTTTTCATATTCAGAAAGGAAGACTTCAAAAAGTTCTTTATTCTCTTTTGCAAAATCTGCACGAACTACCATTACAGAAAGCGGATAAATTTCTTTTGAACCGCTTAACTCAAGATATTCTTTTTGAAGATCTAAAGCTGCTTTTACACTGTCGGATTTTATCTGTGCGATTGTAGCAAATGGCTCTGGAACTACAGCATATTCAATTTTTCCAGAAATCATCTGAGCTGCAATCTGTGCTGTCGGAATAGAAAAATCCAGCTTTACGTCTGCAGTTTTTCCATCACTTGAATAAGAGAGTTTGTTTTCATCCAGAATGTAACGGAACATATATTCTGGAGTTGCTCCCTGTCCTGCTACATATACAGTTTTTTTCTTTAAATCTGTAAAACGCTTAATCTCTGTATTTGTAGTAATAAGGCTCAGATTTCCTTTACCTGTAACTGCACACAAAAACAAAGCTTTGTTTCCGGAATTGTAAACTTTAGCTGCAACATTCACAGGCATAAAACCGATATCTACTTCTTTTTTAATTAACTTTGGAAGTAAAGCCTGTGGGTCGGCAAACTTTTCAAAACTAAGGTCAGCTGATTTTTCGCCGGCAGTTACAGTCTTATTGTTTTCAATCATGTATGCAGCCGGTATACAGGTTGGTCCATTTAAGACGCCCACATGAATTACTGACTCATCTGCAAATAAGCTGATTGCACTGAAGATTACTGAGGTAATCAACAATCCGATTTTTTTCATATTCTCTCCTTCACTGCAACTACAGGAACTTTGTCTTCTGTTTTTTCCAGATGAACTTTGATTTTTCCTGAATTGCATTCTATTGTTACTGTATTATAATCTTTTCTGGTATTAGAGAGAAGTTCCATAGAAAGAGGATCTTCAATCTCCTTTCGGATGAGTCTCTTCATTGGACGAGCACCCATTGCAGGATTATAGCCGTTTTCAATAAGGTATTCCTTAGCTTTTGGCTTAAGGCTGATTGTAAGACCTTTTTCTGCAAGGCGTTCACCAAGTTCTGCAAGCTGTATATCGAGAATCTTAGAAACTTCTTTCTTTGAAAGTGCATCAAATACAATAACATCATCAATACGGTTTATGAGTTCAGGACTTAAAAGTTTTTTAAGCTCATTCATTGCACCCGCTTTGATTTCTTCGTACGGCATAACTCCGTCCAGAGTTCCAAAGCCAACACGACCTTCATTTGTAATCTGACGGGCACCAGCATTACTTGTCATAATGATTACAGTATTGCGGAAGTTTACAGTGTGGCCGAGATTATCCGAAAGCTCACCTTCTTCAAGAAGCTGTAAAAGCAGATTGAAAATATCTGGATGTGCTTTTTCAATTTCATCAAGTAATACAACTGAATATGGATGACGGCGAACTTTTTCTGTAAGCACACCACCCTCTTCGTAACCAACGTATCCTGGAGGTGCTCCAACAAGGCGGCTCGCAGTATGCTTTTCCATATAGTCAGACATATCAATTCTGATTAACGACTCTTCGCTTCCAAAAAGATATTTAGCAAGAGCCTTAGCAAGCTGAGTTTTACCGACACCTGTAGGTCCAAGGAAAATAAAACTACCGACTGGATGTTTAGGAGAAGATATACCGGCACGTGCACGGCGAATTGCACCGCTGATTACACTTACGGCACTGTTCTGTCCAATTACAGTATTGTGAAGTTCATCTTCCATGTGAACGATACGCTCAGCTTCTGATGAAGAAAGACGCTCGACAGGAACACCTGTCATCTCACTGATAATATGTTCTACATCAGAAACTGTAACACGCTTTGTACCAGTGCTTCCGTTTTTCTTCCAGAGATCTGTATATACATTCAGACGACGTTTGAGATCAATAACTTTATCTCGTACAAGAGCAGCACTTTCATAATCCTGATTTTTTACAAGTGCAGTCTTTTCTTCTATCAATTGACTGATATTCTGTTCAAGTTCAGCAAGTTCAGCTGGACGTGCTTCTTCCTGAATTTTTTTAGCAGCTCCAGCTTCATCAAGAATATCAATAGCCTTATCAGGAAGAACTTTCTCAGGAATATAGCGACGGCTAAGCTTTACGATTGCAGGAACAACAGCATCATCATAAACTACCCTATGGTAGTTTTCATATTTTGTTTTAATGCCATTAAGAATCTCTTCTGTTTCCTGATCTCCCGGTTCTTCAACCTTAACAACCTGGAAGCGTCGTTCAAGTGCAAGATCCTTTTCAATATGACGGGTATATTCCTTTGTTGTAGTTGCACCAATTATCTGAATCTCACCGCGTGAAAGAGCCGGTTTCATGATGTTTGAAGCATCCATAGTTCCTTCCGGACCACCTGCTCCAATGATTGTATGAAGTTCGTCGATAAAGAGGATGATGTCTTTATTATCCTGAAGCTCCTTCATCATCTTTTTCATGCGCTCTTCAAACTCACCGCGGTACTTAGTACCTGCAACAATTGCAGCAAGATCAAGCGATAAAATACGTTTATTCAAAAGGCCTTCCGGAACTTTTCCTGCGGCAATGTGCTGAGCGAGTCCTTCTACAATTGCAGTTTTTCCAACGCCTGGTTCTCCAGTAAGAACAGGATTATTTTTAGTTCGGCGAGAAAGAATCTGAATTACGCGATGGATTTCCTTATCGCGTCCAACAACAGGATCATCTTTATTTTCGCGCGCAAGTTTTGTAAGGTCGCGGCTGTATTCTGCAAGGAATGACTGCTTCTGTCCGGCATTAGATTTATCAATTGGCTGCTTTCTTTCTGATTTTTTTTCATCAAAAACACCAAAAAGCCCGCCACCGGCATCGTCATTTAAGAGACTTCTGAAAACAGAATCAACAAGACTCTCTGCATCCTTCTGTCGGATTGAAGAACCGACATCTGCCTGAAGTTCCATCATAGTAAATCGGGCATCCATAATTGTGTAGCCTTCATCTGCAAAGAACTTTGCAGTAACACTACCTTCATCACGAATAGCTGCAAGCAGAAGATGTTCAGTACCAATATAATTATTATGTAAAGCAGAAGATTCAATATCTGCTATATCAATCAAAAACTGATAACGTCGACTCTTTGGAATTGAGTCGAGAGTTGGATTCCGGATATCATCACGGAAAAAAGTTTCAATTGCTGTTTCGAGCTTAGATGAATCAAGTCCCAGCTCTGAAATTGCAGAATATCCAAGACCTTCCTTTGATTTCAAAATTGCGAGAACAACATGCTCTGGTAAAAGCTGTGTGCTTCCGATTTTTCTGGCTTCATCCTGTGCCAGTACCATCAAGATTTTTTTTGCTCTAGGAGACAGGTTTTTCATTAACGATTCCCTCAAAGGCCTGCTGAATTACAATTGTCCTGAGTCTTTTGATCTGCAAAGCACTGCTGGCCTTAATATCCTCTTCAAAGGTAAAGGCAAAATTGTCGCAAAGGTATTTGAGATGACCATCCTTAACACGGTAATAAAGTCCGTTCAGTTCGGTCTCCGTAATTCCCTTTACAAGCTTGAGCTGAAGTCCCCATTTAACGGCAGATATAATACTTACTGCTTCTTCATACGAAAGCAGCAGTGAATACATTGCACGGGCGTAGCTTTGCTTAAAAAAATTCAAGACTACTGTAGGATTATTATCGGCAAAATTTGACCGAATCTTGCGTTCCTTTTTTAAAATAACGCTTGCAATCGAGTGAATTCCGGCCATCTGATCAAGTTCAGTTCCTTCTGCGCAGCTGGTAGTTGTAATATCAAAAAGGCAGTTTGAAAAATCAGCCAGCTGTTCACTCTTAAAAACTGGCTTTATAGACATTTTTTTTGAATGTACAAGGCTCACAATAGATTCAAACTGACCGGAAAGCACTATAGACGGCAGAAAACCCCGTACACTGAACTTTAAGCCGGTTCCACAATCCTTAATCTGACTTGTAAGGTATCCAAAATCAATACTTGCTGCAAACTGGAGCTTTTCCTGAAGAAATTCGTCTGTTTTATAGACCTTTTCCATTGCTTTTTCACAGTCCAGGCCTGAAACAAACGATGAAACTTTTATATGATCTATACCATTTACAAGACAAATGGAACTTTCATCACCATAATTGATTACCGCAGCTCCACATTCTTCATCAAGAATATTTTTATCCTGTAAAATCTGTTTTCCGGGCTCCGAAATCTGAGACATATCAATAAAACGCCAGTTTTCAGCACCAGAAAAGGCATCATAAACTAAAGATTGAACACGCGCTTTATCATCTGCGCTCATTTTTGAAGGAAAAGGAAAATCTGCAAGATTTCTGGAAATTCGAGCCCTTGTAGAAATAACTACATCATCATATTTTCCAGGCATTGAAAACCAGACATTTTCACCGGCAGTACCAGCTGCACTGCCCGTTTTTTTTTCTGAATTACTGTTGTCCGTCTTTGATTTCCGTGCCATGATTCAAAACCTTTAGATAATCGCGATATAAAGCAGCCTTTTCGTAATCTTCTGCTGCTACAGCTTCTTCAAGCTTAATCTGCATTGTCATGCGGTCAACTAGTGTAGAACGGTAGCCCTTCAGGCGTTTTGGTAGAGAGCCCTTATACTCTCCTGAAATTCCGTAAGTTTCCAGAGTCGCACGGAATTCCTCTGCAAAGGTGTAATAACACTCTGCACAGCCAATTCTTTGAGACTTTACGATCTGATCAAAGGTGCATCCGCACACCGAACAACACTTCATAACGCCCACCCTCCCGTTCGATTAATTCTTTCTCAATATATCGAGCGGTTTTTCACGACCAGCTTTTCGTGCAGGAATATAAGAAACCAGCACTGAAAGAATCAAAACTGATACGGATATAAGGATAATCTGAATTCCAGGAATTTCAACTGGAATTTCAGATAAATAATAGGCAGGATCCATAAGATGGATTTCTCCGCCCCCACCCATAGCAGAAATCAAATTCACAAGACTTTCAAGCCCATGAACAATCTGATTTGAAAAAACTGTAAGAATTATACCGATTGGAAGCCCAATTACAAGCCCCCCGGCTCCACAGGCAAGAGCTGCAGTCAAGAATGCAAGAGTAATTCCCCGAGGCTTTGCTCCGATACTTTTCAATATTGCAATTTCTTTCTGGCGTTCCATAACAAGCATTACAATAGCTGAAGAAATATTTATAGTTGCCACAAGAACAATGAGCATCATAACAAATACAAGCATTACTTTTGTTGATGAAAAGTTTTCAAACTCTGCTGTATGAATCTGGTCCCAGCGGTAAACATTTGCATAACGCCCGAAGTTTCCGGCAAGTTTTTTTTGAATGGAAACAAGATTTGGAGAAAAAGCATCTTCTGTTTCGAACATTACATTATAAGAAGCACTTTCCATTGAAAGTGAGTTATAAGCAGCTTCAATTGGAATAAATACCCAGAACTGATCCAGTTCCTGATATCCTGAAGAAACTACTGCCGCAACAGTAAAGGACGTAAGCTTTGGAACAATTTTATCACCGGCAGTTCTTGTAGTTATAACACGGAAAGCATCACCTGCATGAAGTTCAAGTTCCTCGGCAAGTTTTTTTCCTATTACAGCAGGGGATCTTTTTGCACTTTCATCTGGAGATATAAAAGCATTAAGTTCACCTTCACAAACTTCAAACAATGAATTAAAAGATTTATTTCTCTTAAAGATGTCTTTCTCTATGGCACGGAGTTCTATACCACTTCGGCCATTTTTACCGGCTGCAATTGCAGAAATCTCTACTTCCGGATATACACCGGTTACTCCCCGTACTTCACCTGCCTCATCAGCATATTCTATAAAATCTTCTGCACTCTGAACCTTACTGATACCCGGTGCAACATAAGCCTGGATGTGAGATGAAGACAGTCCTATAATTCGCTGCGTCATTCCGTCTATCATGCCGTTAGTAATTGAAGTTACTACAACAAGAGGAACAATACTTAAACCAATACACAGCACTGCTCCAAAAAGACTTCTTCGTGCAACAGACTTCTTTTCAGATTTAGGGAAAATCAGGCTTTTTGCAAATTTCAAGGAATATGAAAAAATCATTTAAGTCTTCCCTCTACAATACTGAACTGATGGTCTGCATTTGCAGCAAGCTTCATATCATGAGTTACAAGGATTAAAGTCTTTTTATATTTATCTGCCATTGAGAAAAGAAGACTGCCGATTTTTTCTGCATTTGCAGGGTCCAGATTTCCTGTAGGTTCATCAGCAAGAATCAGGCTAGGATCATTTATAAGGGCACGTGCAACAGCAACTCTCTGACGTTCACCACCAGAAAGCTGAGATGGAAGGTGATCCTTTCTTTCTGCAACTCCAACATCATTCAAAAGCTGAGTTGCACGTTCAATTGCATCCTTTTTTGGTAAGCCTGCAATCAATGCCGGCATGTAAACATTTTCAAGTGCTGTAAAATCTTTGAGAAGGTAATGAAACTGAAAAATCAGACCAAGGAAATTAGAACGGTATTCAGACATTTTTGCTTCAGTCAGAGAAGTTACTTCCCATTCACCGGCTGTTACAGTTCCGCTTGTGGCATTATCAATTCCACCGATAATATTCAGCAGGGTACTTTTTCCACTACCGCTCTCACCTACTACAGCAATTTTAGAACCTTCCTCAACATTAAGATTCAGGCCCTTAAGAACTGTGAGACGTTCACTGTCTGTTACATAAACCTTTTCAAGATTTTTTATTGTAAGGATATTACTCATTATGAAGTACCTCCGAAACTGTCATTTTCAAAACATTTTTACTTGCAGCAAGTGAAGCAATAAGCGGTGAAAGAATTCCAAAAAGGGTTATTGCTGTAACTTCTCCTGGAAAAACACGTGCTGGTATTGTTGCATAAAGATTATAAGAAGAATTAACCTGTACATACTGAAGATTCTGTCTGTCTGTAATTGCAGTGACTAAATATTGAATTGCATACATCAATTTTGCAGCAGCAGTAAATACAACATCTGTATTCAAACTGATAATAAGACCTAGCAAAACTCCAACAAGAGCACCGAGAGTTCCCATAATAAATCCACGCATTATAAAGATTGCCTTTATTCCAGATTTACGTGCTCCCAGGGCAGACAATACTGCAATTTCTGTTCGGCGCTCAAAAACAAGACGGCGCATACCGTTATAAATATTTATTGCAACGACAACAAAAATAAGTGCTACTAAAAGCAGCAGCATATTCTTTTCAATTCGCAAAGCACCAAAGAAAGTCCGGTTAAAGTTTCTCCATGAAAGGAAATTGATTTGAGGAAGTTCTTTTTTAAGAGAAGAAATCGCACGTAAATCTCCATCATATTTATGAAGTTTAATTCCCCAGATTTTTTTAGCAGAACTTCCGAAATATTTCTTAGCAGCTTCTGTACCGACAAAAGCATATGAATTATTTATTTCTGCATAGCCGGTAGTAAAAATGCCGCGAACTGTAAAAATTCTATCGGAAGAAAAAAGTTCTACATCACTTCCACCACTCATTACGAGCAGGTTTACAGAACTTCCAACACGAACACCTAGATTCCGTGCCAGAGAACTTCCTAATATTATTGAATCAGAATCAGAAAAATCAAAAGCTCCGGAAAGCATTTTTAGCTGCTTTCTAAAGCCTTCATCTTCGTAGTAAATTGCTTCATCAGCAGCACGAACATTAACGGCAACTGCTCCACCTTTTTCGCCAGTCATTAAAACCTGAGACTCATAAAAAGGAACACAGGCTGCAACATGCTTATCTTCAGCACAAACAGAAATCAGATTCTTTTCTAAATGCTCTGGCACATCTACTGCACGTAGATGATATGACGAAACCTCCAGAATTGCATCTATAAAGCTCATCTGAAAACCATTCATAATGCTCATTACAACAGTAAGTGTCATAACACCAAAGCAGATACCAAGAGTCGCAAGTCTTGAAGTAACTGCAGAACGTCCCTTTCTGTCTACACGGGCAAAGCGTCTGGAAACTGCGGAAATCCATCTGATTTGTGTAATTAAGTTCTTTTTCAATTTCCTTCTCCAACTCTTTCGTAAACCTTTGTTCTGAATAAGCGACCGTTATTATAATATTCATCACGAAGGCGGAAGTCATCTTCATAATAAGTTATGACAGAAAAAACGGAATCAAAATATATTCTGGTTAAATAAGTTCCTTTTTTCTTTGTATATTGTTTCTGCATTTTTAATACATCATTCTCAAAATACTTTGAATCTGGTGGAATTGGAGCTGTATTATCTGTAGCGTTTTCAGTTGTATCTTCAGCATCCTTTTCGTTATTCAGTTCATCTGTATTTGTATAATTATATTCATATCTTTTTGAAAAAAGGACAGGCTTATTTTCGTAAACAGAATCCTTATAAGAGTATTCCTTCTGTTCGTCTTTTAGAATACGATTCTGTTCATCATAAAACCAGTTTCTTTCCATAACCAGATATCTTTTTTCATCCTTCAAAATATACTTCACAGAAGCAACAGGTGATGAATCTGAATTATAATTTACAGTTTCAACATCAGTATCTGTAAGAATATCCTTCTTAATAACTTTTCCTGTCTCTTCTGAATAAACAAATATCTCGCTACGAAGTTTCTTTGCATCTGACGCAGAAGCAATTTTCCACTCTTCTTCTTTTACAAGCTGATAATCATTATTGTAAAAATTTCTGACAACATTTCCGTCTGCAGAATGAATTATAATAAGCCCGTCCTCTGTATATTGCGGCATGAGAATTTCATTATTGTATTCAAAGAATCTCATTTCATTGTTTTTTCCAATGAAAACTTTTTCTTCAGTCTGAGTTTCTTCTGATTCAGCAGACTCTTCTGTCTCTGAAACTTCAGGCGGTATTTCGTCAATCTTATATTCTGTCAGAGAGTCTTCCATCTTAGAAAGTTCTTCTGCAATTCGCTCTTCTTCAATATGCATCAAAAGCTCTTCTACCCAGGAAGCGTCATCTTCTGCAGGACTGTAAAAAGAATACAATTCCTCATCTGATTTTTCTTTGGCAGAGTTTTCTACATCAGTCTGCTGTCCGCGTTTTTTACAGGAAACAAACAAAGTCGCCAGCAGCAGAAAAATCAGAGAAAATAAAAAACTTTGTCTCAGAATAAAACGTGCGTTCATTGACTGGTATTAGCCCTGCATAGAAAGAAATTCATTTATATAAGCTTCTGCATTAAATGGAGCAATATTATCATAACCTTCACCAGTACAGATATAAGCAACAGGAAGTCCAAGCTCGCGGCCAATAGAAACTGCCACTCCGCCTTTTGCTGTTGAATCATATTTTGTCATGATGATTGCATCGATTTTTACAGCCTCATTAAAAACTTCAGCCTGCCTCAAAGCATTCTGACCAGTAGTTGAATCAATTACGAGAATTTTTTTATAGCAGCCTTCGTCAGCTTTTAAACCGCAGGTACGATCTATTTTCTGAAGTTCTCGGACAAGATTTTCTTTATTATGAAGACGTCCTGCAGTATCTGCAATAACAAGACCAGGACCAGCTGCGCGAAGTGCATCTGCTGCATCATAAACAACTGCAGATGGATCAGAACCATGCTGATGACTTACGACACGAACTCCAAGCCGTTCTCCATGAAGAGCAAGCTGCTCAATAGCAGCAGCACGGAATGTATCTGCACTTGCCATTACAATATTTTCTACGCCGTTGTTTTTAAAATATTTTGCAAGCTTAGCTGCAGTTGTTGTTTTACCAACACCATTTACACCAAGCATCATCCATACATTCTGTTTGCCTGCTTCAGGTATAAGAGAAACTGAACGTACATCCTTAAGCAGAAGTTCTTTAAGTTTTGCAAGTATTGCATCCTGCTCACGGATTTTTTCTTTATCACAAATTGACTCAAGTTCATCAACTACTTCAAAAGCAGTTTTTGCACCGATATCACCTTCTACCAGCATATCAGTAAGTTCTTCAAAAAAATCTTCGTTTATTGTACTGCTCTTTGAAAAAAGCGATTTCAGTTTTTCGCCAAAGGATTGTTTCATTCTGTTTCTCCATCTTTTTGATTTGATATTTCTTCTGTTTCAACAGTATTATTTCGTTTTTTAATTTCTTCCAGTTCTTCAGGAGTATAATAAATAAACTCTGAATTCTTTGATGCTTTTGCTTTTTGAGGCAAAACAGAGTTTGCAGCCATCAGATATCTGACAAGTTCATAGCCCCAGAATAATCCACAGCCTAAGGAAATTGCTTTGGAGACATTAGATGCTGTCTGCCAGTTCTTTGCCGTTTCATATTCAATCTGATTATTTGCATACAGATTTGCATTATTCTTAAAATTCGCAAGTGTATAAAAAGTTGGAATCAGAGATATGATAAAAACACTGTACGAAGTGTACATAATTTTGCGGCGTTTATCTATATAAGCCATTCTGTCCATAGGCTTTGGATTGATTATGACATTACTGCTGTCAAAAGTAAGCTTATGCGGAATATAGAAAAAAGCCGTTTCTCCATTTTCTGCAACAAACTCACCTAAGATTTCTTTACCATTTATTGCGATTTGTGATTTTTGCGGTTCAACTTCAATAGCACGTTCGCCATTCATCAAAAGACTTCCGTTCAGAGGCTTTTTTAATTCAACCTGAATAAATCCCGATTTAGGCTTTTCAAAATTTATATCGATAAAGTATTTTTTATTTCCTTCAAATGCGTATGTTGTTCCGGCTGCTTTATATCCTTCAGAAATAAACTGAATTGTATGAATACCAGAATCCACAATTAGCTTTCCGCTTTCTATTTTCTGAAGCACATCATCAATATAAACAACTGTTTTTGGAGCAGCTTCCTGAGGGGAAACAGCAACAACAAGTTCAACAGGAAGAGAATTTGAAATTACCGGAACAAGCTGCATTGCAATACTTGTAGTTATAAGTTCCAGTTCTTTTACAGAACCTACTTCTGCTACCGAACCAATCTTTCTTACTCCAGGATATATATACATATCAACATATACAGAAATATAATCTCCGTACTTTGAATAATGCCCTGTAAGCAGAGTGTTGATTCCCGCATTTACTACAGCCTTTTCATAAAGAGAATCTGTTACAGCCAGCTCCTTTAACTCATTTGATGGTGTATACAGTTTTGAAACATCATTTCCATAAAAGCTGATCTGTTCCTGCTGAATCAGACTTTCATCCTTTTCAAAAATCTTCTTAAATAAGTTTTTGAATTTATTTAACTCAGATTCCTGAGTTTGAAGTTCAGCATCACCGTTTGCAACGGCAGCCATTTTTCTTTCATTTTCTTCGGTTGCTTTTTTTAATTCGTCCAGATTAGCAGTTATTTTTTCCTGTAAGCTTGTAATTTTTTTCTGTGACTCCTTAAGGGCCGTCTTCAATTTATAATCAGAATAATTTGCAAGAACAAGTGAATCTCTTTTTTTATATTCTGCAGAAAGCTGTAAAAATAGTGACTGGCGTTCAGTTCGAAGTTTGTATTTTGTTCTCTCAAACTGTTCTTCCGGCATTACATTTCTGGTAACAGCAGTTCCAATTTTTTCCAGAATATCTGAAGGTAGCATTTCTGCAGTTTTTGAATTTACATTATCTTCGTTAGATACATTATCAGCTGTAAATTTCTGAGCGGCAATAGTCCACTTACCGCTCTCACAGAAGAGCGGCAGGCAAAGGCTAACCCCGCTGAGAATAATTATCAGAAATAATGCACTAAACCTCTTCGTCATCATCCCCAGAGCCATCCATTGGAAGTCCCTTCCATTTTGCAACAAGGTATGCGTTCATAAAATCGTCGAGGTCACCGTCCATTACAGCCTGAATGTTTCCTACAGAGAAACGGGTACGATGATCTTTTACCATTGTATATGGACAGAATACATAAGAGCGGATCTGGCTTCCAAAAGAAATATCCTTTTTTTCTGCCATGAACTTTGAGTTCTCTTTTTCTTTCTGCTCGCGGTAGTATTCGTAAAGACGTGCCTTAAGCATGTTCATACAGGTCTGGCGGTTCATCAACTGGCTACGCTCTGTCTGGCAGGCAACAACAATTCCAGTCGGAATATGAGTAAAGCGAACGGCAGAGTCAGTTTTGTTTACGTGCTGTCCACCTTTACCACCAGCACGGTAAGTATCTACTCGGAGATCTTCAGGTTTGATGTCAACTTCAATTGTATCATCCAGAACAGGATAAACGTAAACAGAAGCAAAGCTGGTGTGGCGGCGTGCATTTGCATCAAACGGAGAAATACGTACCAGGCGGTGAATACCACCTTCGCCCTTCAGATAACCGTAAACAAAGTCTCCGGAAATCTGAATTGTAATAGATTTAATTCCGCCTTCTGCTTCAAGTTCATCTACAACTTCTGTTTTGTAACCGTGACGTTCTGCCCATCTTAAATACATACGGCTGAGCATAAAGGCCCAGTCACAGGCTTCAGTTCCACCGGCTCCTGCGTGTACTGTAAGGAAGGCATCGTTCTGGTCTACTTCTCCAGAAAGAAGGTTCAGAATATTTAATTTATCAAACTGTGCCTTTGCAGCCTCGTACATTGAGCGAACTTCATCTTCATCGCTCTGCTCGCCTGATTCTGCGGCAAGCTCGTACATGGCCTCAAGGTCATCCATATCTGCTATGATTTTTTTCCACGGTTCTATGCGGCTTTTGAGCTTTCGAATCTGGCTCATTACTTTTTCTGCCGCTTCATGATCATCCCAGAAACCGTCTGCTTCTGTAAGCTTTTCTTTATCTGCTATTGCTTTTTCAATTGCAGCAGAGTCAAAGACGCCCCCAGACGTTCATAATTTCTTCTCTCAACTGTTCAACAGGTAATTTTATTTCTTCTAACATACGCTTAGAATATCAGTAAACTTGATTTTCTGCAATTCTAACTATATTATAATATATATGAAGAAACTGATTTGCCCGTTAATTTTGATACTCTGTGCTGCTCATTTATTTGCTGACCGCCCCCTTGTCCGCGACATACAGGCCCGGGCTGGAAGTGGAAAGAAGGTTCGCATTACCTGGCAGCTTCCTGAGAATCCGGAACCGGCTTTATACAACCTTTTGTTATATAGAACTACGGAGCAGATTTCTTCTTACGGCCAGTTGAGAGGACTTGAACCGGTTGCTACTCTTACACCGGACCGGGCCGGATACACGGACCAATTGGAGGATTTAAGGGATTATTATTACACGGTGATTTCGGAGACTTCAGCAGGCCCATACGACCTCGTGCTTTTATCCTTTAACTCTACAATTACCAGTGTACATTTGATTACAAAAAAGGTTGTTGAACAGCCGGAAGAAAAAGCTGAATATGAGACGATGTATCCTGACGGAACTTTGAGAAAAACACCGCTTCCTTATCTGGATATCATTGAAGGAGTTGGTTCAGAACCTTTGATTTCTGACAAAACTGCCTCAAAGGTTACAAGTCTTACCGGTGGAAACTCAAAAGCTACCCCGGCAACAATTCTTACACCATATATTTTTGAAGAAGATCTTGTTTCTCCAGATGGCGGAGATGCTTATCTGCTTTTTGAAATCTTAAAGACTTCTTTTGTTACTAAGAAATATAAAGAAACAATTGATAAGTTGAATCACTTAATTGGAACAAATATAAGTATTGAGACAAGAAACCGAGCCTGCTTTTATCTTGGAGAGGCTCAGTATTTTAATCATAATTATGAAGATTCTGTAAAAAGTTTCGTAAAAGTTCAGTCTGCGTTCCCTAACCTTTCTCAGAAATGGCTTGAAGCAGCTTTAGACAGAATCTAGCGGATTTTTCTCAGTAAATCTATAATTGCAGGTCTTTCTACGGCCTTTTTAATTTCAGCAACAAGTTCGTCGCCCTTTACGCTGTTATTTACGACAGGCTTTCCTTCTTCATCTGCATTAGGAACTGTATCCATTCCGGCTTCAGAATTCTGGGCAGGCATACTTACAAGAACAAGTTCATCCCCTTCATTGATTCTGTCATAAAATCCGTGACTCGTAATTAAAGCTTCAGAGACTTCTTCTCCAGCTTCAGTAACTACGAGCATTCCAACTACATCTTCATCACGGAAGAAAAGTCCGCTTCCAGCATCTGCTGTTTTTACAGCTCCTTTACGAATAATCTTAAATTCAGCATCCTTCACAATGTTTTCTGAACGACCTAAATCTATCAGAACTGTCTTTCCATTTCTCTGAAGAATCTTTCCGCGAACTGTAAGTTTTTCCAGAACAGAATTTCTAAAGCGTCTTAAAACTGTAGAAAAACGATTGTTTCCTGTAGCGTAATATTTTTCATTAAAGGTTTCTGTTCCGGTTCTTCCCGAGTACATTGTAGCGCTAAGGCTTACATCATCCTCACCTTCACTCAAAGAAACCATTACAAAATAATCAAAATTATTCGCGCGGGCATTTTTAAATGCTTCACCATAACCAGAAACCGGTGTTACCTGAGTTTTTACAGAAGTTATTGCAACGCCACTGAATACATCTCCACAGGCAAGTGCTGTAAGTCTGTCTGAATCTGCATGATTAAAAGTAGATGTATTTTCTGTATAGAAAACTGCAATATTCCATCTGATTTTATCGAGATAGAAAGCATCGACCTTCCATCTTTTTGCGAGTGTATTATTTAACAGAGAATCATAGGCTTCAATTGTGTCATTAAGATTTCTGGAAAGTCCTGTATCTGAATTTTCTTTTACAAACTTCAACTGACTCAAATAAAGCTCGTGCAGTCCATTAAGTTCAAGAATATCAGCATAAGCAAGACGAGCCGCAGCATTTGAAGGATCAAGCATCAGTGCTCTTTGATATTCATAAGTACTTCCAGCCTTATCATAGCGGCTGTCATACTGTCTTGCATTATTCAGATGATAAGATGCCCACTGTTTTCTGCGTGCATCATCAAAATCAAGTTCATTTTTTGCAGTAAGCTCAAGCATCATACGCATAAGCTCATCCTGAGGACTTACAGAAAGACCTGTATCCCAGGTTGCAATTGCTTCTTCTGTATTTCCAAGTTTTGCCTGTGCAGTACCTTTTAAATACCAGGCAGAAGAAGCATTTCGGTTTCGACCTATAATAAAATCACAGAGATTTATTACTTCTGTATAACGATGCTGAAGGTAAACTATCTGTGCAAGAAGCTCGTAAGCCTGTTCATAACCACCGCGGATTTCAACTGCAATTCGGGCATGTTTTTCAGCAGACTTATAATCTCCCTTCATTGTATATATAATTGCGGCAAGATAATGAACTTCAGGTTCACCAGAATAATACTGCATTGCCTGCTTCAGATATTTTTCAGACTGTGAATAGCGTTTTGTTTCTGCGCAGACAAGTGCCAGAGAAAGCAGAGCCTTTCTGTTTGTATTCTGACGTTTAAGTGCTTCTGCATACTGATTTTCAGCGCCTGAAAATTTTCCGTCATAAAGCTCAATTTCAGCAAGACCAAAATGAGCATCTATGTCATTAGGATATTTTTTTAGAACCTCATTAAAAATCTGGCGTGCTTCATCTGTACGGCCAAGCGCCAGTAAAATCATTCCCTTAAGGTTCTTTATTTCACTTCTGTTTTTTTCGTATTTTTCTGCGCTCTCAAGATACTGGAACGCAAGGTCAAATTCACCCAGATGATAAGAACAGTCTGCAAGACGGAACCAGGCTTCACTAAAAGCAGGATTTGAATTAACTACCTCAATATAATACTGCGAAGCGGTATACCAGTTTTCTTCGTTCTGAAGTTCAACAGCTTCGTTATAAAGCTTGAGGATATTTTTTGATTCTGCAGCAAAAAGCGAAGCCGTTCCTGCAGCAGAAAACAAAATCAACGATAATACAACCCCTGCTAATTTTTTACTCATCATCCTTTCCGTCATCTATATTTTTAATAATTTTTACCATATTGATTCGGTGGCCTTCCATATCCTGAACGATAAAATCATACTCGTTCCAGCTCACCTTTTCATATTTTACAGGAACTTTACCGAATAAATCAAATACAAATCCACCAAGAGAATCAAAATCTTCATTAGGGAATTCTGATTCCAGAGTTTCATTCAAATCATCAAGATTAACACGGGCATCACAAAGCCATACATTATCGCTGACTTTTAAGATGTCTTCCTGTTCCTTATCAAATTCATCCTGAATATCGCCAACAATTTCCTCGATAATATCTTCCATTGTTACGATACCGGAAACTCCACCGTACTCATCAATAGCAATTGCAATATGAAGATGATGACGGCGGAACTCACGAAGAAGCGAGTCAATGCGTTTGCTTTCCGGCACAAAGTAAGCTTTACGTGCCATATTTGTAAGATTGATTTCTTTTTTCTCGGCAAGGCATTTAATGATGTCCTTTACATAAAGTACACCGATTACATTATCAATTGAATCTGTATAAAGAGGAAAGCGTGAATGTCCACTGGTAACTATCTTTGTAAAAAGTTCTTCCTGAGGTGTATCGCTGGAAATAAAATCAACATCGATTCGGGGAATCATAACTTCCTTTACAGAAGTCTTAGACAGATCTTCAACACCCTGAATCATGTCTTTTTTTTCTTCGTTTAAGATTTCCTGCTGTATCTGTTCCGCCTCTTCGGCAGCAGTATTCTTTTTCTTCTTCTTAAAAAAACTCATTTTATTATTTTTTCATCCTTTAATTGTTCTAAAACTTTTTCCTGAAGTACAAGCATTTCGCACTGTGGAGCAACGCCCTTTTCAATATGCTCCTCGCCATGGTCCATACCATTCAGATGCAAAAGTCCATGTACTATAAGACGTTTGAGCTCGTCATTTCTGCTCTCTTCAAAATAATCGGCATTTACAGGCAAAGTATCAAGGCTGATTACTATATCGCCAACGCATTTCCATTTGCCCTCTTCATCCTCGTATTCTTCATCGTTCTCAAAAGAAAGAACATCTGTAGTACTGTCAATGTTACGGTAGGTTTTATTTAGCTCCTGCATATAAGTGTCGTCGCACATAAGCATGGAGATTTCTTCACCATCAAACTTAAGCTCGCCCAGAACTTTCTGAACAAACGGCTCTACATTATTAAACCAGTCCGGCTCGTCTACACCGTCCTGCATAGCTACATATACGCGATTCATTTCTTTTCCTTAACAGTTTTTGCTGCTGTTCTTGAAGCAGTTTTTGCAGGTGCTTTTTCTGTTTTCTCTGGCTTTTCAGCTTCTTTTTGAGCTTCTGCTGCAATTTCTTCTTTTTTTGCAGGAGCTTCATCAGGATCCTGCTGATTCTGATATTTAATTCTGTTGTGGTAATATCCTGTAAGCAGATTTACAAAAGCAGCCTTAATTCTCGAAATATCGCGGAAAGTCAATTCACAATTATCCAGCTGTTTAGAATCTACCTTCTGATTGATAAGAATTGTAATGAACTTATCAAGACGAGGAGATGTTGGATTCTCAAGAGTATGGCAGGCAGCCTCGACTGTATCTGCAAGCATTACTACAGCAGATTCCTTTGTAAAAGGAGGATTGCCTGGGTAACGGAAATCATCTTCATCGAGTGAAGGATCTTTTTCCTTTGCCATATTATAGAAATATGTAATTATGCTGTTTCCATGATGTTCTGCAATAATATCAATTACTGCCTGAGGAAGATGAAGCTGGCGGGCTTTTTCAACCCCCTTACGAACATGGCTTTTTATAACAGAAGCAGAAAGATTTGGATTCAGGTCATTATGTTTATTTTCCATTCCGTTTACCTGATTTTCAACAAAATATTCACTCTGATCCATCTTTCCAATATCGTGATAGTAAGCACCAACTCTTGCAAGTAATGCATTTGCTCCGATTTCACGACAGCCAGCTTCAGCCAGTTGTGCAACCATCATTGAGTGATTGTAGGTACCGTTTGTCTGAATCTGCATCTGCTTAAAAATCGGAGTATTTGTATCACTCAAATCCATAAGACGGAAAACAGATGCTGTATTAAGCATGATTTCAAGCGGAGTAAGGAAACCTAATGTAAGAATACCGGAAAGGAAGCCATTTATAGCAAGTCCAATTATAAGCTTTGGTAATTCTTCAAAAGTTTCATTAAATACTACAGAGAATAAAACTACATACACAATATTAAAAGCCGCAATCATAAGACCTGCAAATACAAGGTCGAGACGGCGTTCAATTTTTCGTACGATTGCAGCTGCTGTAAGTGAAGATGCCAGTGTCATAAGGAAGGTTGGTACCTGCCAGTTAGTAGCACATAAAACACCCATAGACATTACAATTGAAAGCAGAAGAGCAGAAAGATTGCCGTAAAGAATTGTTACAATCATAATGAATAAAGCAGATGGAATTGCTATACAAATGCTATAGGGACTTGAGAAAATAGAAAGCTTTCCACAGAAGGCTGTAACCGCAAAAACAGCCAGGAAGAAAATTACCTGCAGAAGCGGTTCCTTAAATAAAAGCCTTCGGTTTACGGAAATAAATGTGAATAAAAGATACCACATTATAGACAACAGAAGCAGATAAAGCTCGCTGTTTGCAAAAGCCCTGTAATCTATATACAAAGGAGAAGCAGACATTTTTTTGAGTTTAGAAAAGCCTTCTTCTGTAATGGGGAAACCTTTCTTTATGATTTTTTCACCTTTTGTAACGGTAATCGGATCAATATTATCTGGTGGAAGACTTCGGTCTGCAATAATTGTGCGGTCTGCAATCTGACCTATTTCAAAATCTCCAATTGAAAAATTGGCAATTGTTTCTGCTGTACTGATTTTCAGGAAATTTAAAGCAGAAACAGCCAGAAGTCCCGCAAAAAACATGATGAGGAACGGATAATTTTTCCTCATATAGTTTCCTATTCCCTGTACAATATAGTTTGCTGAAACAGGCCTGTTATTGTCTTTTTCAGAATTGTTCTTTTTCATTTTCATACGCCTTTACTATTTTTTTTACTAATGGATTTCTAACTACATCATCTGCAGTCAGTTCCATAAATCCAATATCTTCTATTTTATTTAATATGCTGATTGAATGCATCAGCCCGGATGTTACTTTTTTAGGAAGGTCAATTTGAGACGGATCTCCGGTTACAAAGACCTTTGTATTCTCGCCCATTCGGGTAAGGAACATTTTCATCTGTGCACAGGTTGTATTCTGAGCTTCATCAAGAATTACAACTGCATTATTTAAGGTTCGTCCGCGCATATAGGCAAGCGGCGCAACCTCTACAATTCCAGCTTCAAAAAGCCGTTTTACAGATTCTGGAGGAAGAATTGTTTCCATTGCATCACGAAGAGGACGAAGATACGGGTCAATTTTATCTTCCAGATCACCTGGTAAAAAGCCCAGACTTTCACCTGCTTCTACAACAGGTCGTGTAATTATAAGCTTTGTTTTTTTATGAGTAAGAATTAAACGTAATGCTTCTGCCACTGCAAGATATGTTTTTCCACTTCCTGCAGAACCTGTACAGAACACCATATCACGATTCTGAAGTAAATCAACATATTCTGCCTGTCCCTGAGTTCTTGGATAAACCCTGCGAACCGCACCAGGAACCATAATTACCATTTCATCGGCATCTACTTTCCGCTTTGTATTGAGAACGGAAAGTATTATATCATCACTGTTTTTACCTCCAGACTGTACCTCGTCTACGATACGGTCCACTATAAACTGGAATTTCTGGCAGATTTCAGGAGCGGCATTTTCCACAGAGAGCTCGTTTCCTTTTGAAAAAACAGGAACTCCCAGATGTTCTTCTATGAGCTGTAAATTTTTATCATTAGTTCCACAAACACAGGAAAGTACATCATTGTCTGGAACTACAATAGTATATTCGTTCAAAAAAACCTCTGTATATATTATTGATTATCATATAATTATTGTCAATCTTAATTAAATCGGCTCGCATAATCTCGCCTCTGAGCCGTTTTTTCGATAATCCTAAACTGGCCCGCTGTCGCAGCCCAGTTTTTAACGGATTTTCGATTTTAGGCTTATTCCAGTTTCCATTCCCCATATTCATCAATAATAGTAGTTTTCATACTCTCCATTGGATTCCATACAACACCAATTGTTATATATGGCTTAAAGTCATAAGTCTTTTTACCGTTTTCAGAAATAATTCTCGGTTCAATCTTCATTGTCATATTAGCCTTCCAGTCATGAAGGTCATGAGAAATTGTCATATTCAGAGATTTCAGCTTAAATCCCGAGTTCTTTCGTAAATCCTCATTATCAAATCTGAAGGAATCAAACAAATCCTTAAAAATATTTCCCGGGAAGCCGCCCCACTCGCTGTACAAATCTCCCTCATTATTATGGAAATACCAGTAAAGTACAGAGTTTCGTGAAGTTGCAGAAAAGGTAATATCCAGAAACTCAAAAATCTTAAACTTTATGGAAGGAGAAAACAGGAAATAACTGTTTGTAGGACGCAGTAAATCTGCAACTATACTTGTATTCAGCCCCAATGCAAAAGAAACTCTGTTAAACCATCTGTAATAAGTCTTTGCAGGCAGAGAATACGATAGAGAGAAAGAATATGGAAGAAATTCTTTATCTGGCCGGATAGTCCAGCCTGTAGAAGAATCAAAATCATATCCCTGAACGTACGACTGAATATAAGATAACTGAACTCCAAATATAGAAGCTGAAAGTTTTAAACTGTCCGGATTATCATCTTCCAGATTATATGTGAAGGTTTCTGACAATTTCAGTTTTGAATTAAAAAGAGTAAGAGAAAAGTTTTGTGTCAGCGGTGATTTTTTCCATTTCTTGTCTTCTTCACCTGCAGTTTTAGTATCATCCTCTCTAACTTCTATAAAACCTGTACTAATTGAAGCACTTGCATAAGGAACGCCAAGGGTTAAAGTTGTTGTATACTTTTTTCTCAGCGGCGGCATAATCACATCAAAACGAAGTGACTGAGTAAACTTATTATTCAGTTCCTTTGCCTTGATATCTGCGGAAAGTGAGTTTGCCGTTACACTGTCTTCATCAGACCAGTCTGCGAAATGATCTTCCCAATCCGGATTATCAGCATCTCCTGTATATGTTCTTCTGAATAATTTTATAGAAGAATTCCAGGCAAAACTTGTATCACTGAATATCGGATAATAAATAAACGGTTTAAGCGTTACTGAGTTTGTATTTACAATATCACGAGTTTCAGATTTCATATCTGAATATTTGAGTTTTTTGATTTCATCTTCTGTATAGCCGTATTCTGAATCGTCTGAAAGGTACGGATGCTTCTGGAAAACAGGTGAATAAGAAAATTTATTCTCTACAGAAAAGAAGTTTCCGCCGTAATTCAAAAGGCTTGTAAGCGAAAGCGGAACCTTAATGTTATACATTGTAGATCTGATATTGCTCCAGTCAAAATCATCGGCTGTCTTTAAGTTTTTATCTGAATAAGCAATCTGATTTGTAAGATTCAAAGCTGCGCTGTAAGAAAGTTTATAGGTTATTCCATCATTAACAGTTTCTTTTGTGGTTGTATAATCAAGATCCGGAAGGTAATAATCAAAAACCTTATTCTCCTTATCCGTCTCACTATTGTCTGGTGTTTTATCTTCAGTTGTTTTAGAAGTTTCTTCTCCAGCTGATTTTCTTGCTTCCTCTTCTGCCTTTTTACGTTCTTCTTCGAGCTGCTTTTCTGTTTTCAATTCATCCGGCTTATTAAGAGTAATTACATAAGAAGGTGTTTTGGCTGTACTGTCTTTTTTAATTGGCCATGAAAAAATAGTTCCGCTGGCAGAAATACTCATAGAAACAGGTGTTACCAGAGAAGGATAATAAAAGCGTCTTAAAGGAGTATTATTTGTCCATCCTGAAGAAACCTCTTCTGAGTTAGATGCATAAGAAAAAACTGTACTCTTTGCCGAAATATTTACAGAGTTATTCATAGAAAAAGACAAAGAAGATACATAAGGCTTCATAAATGAAGGAAGTGTCGGCGAATAGGATGCCTGAGTTTTCCACTGAAAAGACGAAACCTCACTGATTGTTGTAGAAGTATCAGATGAAGAATCTTCATTTGCAGAATCCAGAAGATAAGAAATCCAGTCCATAGTTTCCTGACGATCTTTCAGGAAGTCATTAGAAAAGAACGGATCTGAATAAACAGGAAGCGACAGAGAAAATGAAAACGGTTTTGAAAGCTGAAATTCAATATCTCCGGCATATCGGAAAGGCATCTTAAGGCCTAAGAAGTTTGATTCATCTTTATATTTTACACCAGTTGAAGAATACGGATAATATGTAAGGCTTGAACCAGTTCCCCTAAATACCGTATTACTAAAGCCTAAATAAGTATTTACATTGAGCTTTGAAATATATTTTGGTAGAGGATTCAAAACAGAATCTACACCAACCATATATCCCAGATTTGAATACCAGTCTGCCAGAAGTTTTACATAATGAGATGAATCACCTTTAAAATCTTCATCGAGGTTATGAAGAATCAAACCTTCCCTAACCTGTTCCTTCAAGGTATTTGGTCTTACGAAATTATAAACGGCCCTTAATGATTCAGCTGATGTACTGTCTTTTGATGAATCTGAACTTGAGGAACTCGAAGAACTTGATGAGTTCTTATCCAGAGGCTTTCTTCCCCATAAATAAGTTGTAGTCTGAACTGAATAACCGCCGCGTTTTGTATAATTAAACACGGGATTAAAAATCAACTCATCTTTTGGATAATAAAAGGCCGGGAAATAAAGTACCGGCACAACACCTACATACAGCAGGGCATTAAAAAACGCAAATTCACCGCCAGGTAACAGCCAGGTTCGTGTTGCATCAATATGCCAGTGCGGAGGATCTTCATCACAAAATGTAAGACTTGAGTTTTTAAAGGTTATGACAGTTTCATTACCCTTTCCAAAAATATCAGAAAAAACTATAAGAGTTGAACCAGAAGGAAGATTCAGGGCATCCGACTGTTTTTGTACAATTCGGCCGTCATCAAAAACACCTTCAAGGGTTGATGTATTTAAAATAAGCGAAGTTGCTGTAGCAGTATCGTTTCCAGAACCGCTTTTCATTATGATTTCAACATTACCGTCGGCATAAAGCATTTCTGTACTTCGGTCATATACAATCTTATCTGCTTTAATTTCGTTTGTAGTATTTCCTTTTTGAACAGTAAGAGACACTGAACCTTCGAGAACTATACAATCATTTCCGGTATCTTCATCTTTCTTGTAAGAAGACTGTCTTGCATTATTGATTGTAATTACTGTAACTTCAGGTGCTTTTGATGCAGAGTCACTTTTCTCCTGTGCGAAAACTGAAAAAACTGAGAAACAAAAAATAACTGCTGCAAAAAAGAAACGCTTAAACATCTGAATCTGCTGCCTCTAAAGCCCCAGCTGCTTTTTAATAAACTGGCCGGTATAGCTTTCCGGCACCTGAGCAACCTGCTCCGGAGTTCCAGTTGCAATTATATTACCGCCACGGAAACCACCTTCAGGACCAAGGTCAATCAGATAATCTGCCTGACAGATTACATCAAGGTTATGTTCAATCATAACAACTGTATTACCCTGATCTACAAGGCGCTGAATTACAGTCATCAGCTGTTTAACGTCTGCAAAGTGAAGTCCTGTTGTAGGCTCATCCATTATATAGAGAGTTTTTCCTGTAGAAACACGGGCAAGCTCGTTTGCAAGCTTAACGCGCTGAGCTTCACCACCACTGAGGGTAAGCGCATTCTGTCCAAGCTGAATATAACCGAGTCCTACAGACTTCATGGTTTCAAGCTTACGGGCAATATGAGGAATGCTTGCAAAGAAATCGCAGGCTTCATCAATACTCATATTGAGAACATCGTTTATAGACTTACCCTTGTAGGTAACCTCAAGAGTCTCTTTATTAAAACGCTTACCTCCGCAGACTTCACACTGAACATATACGTCTGGCAGGAAGTTCATTTCGATTACGTTTTCACCCGCGCCCTGACACGCTTCACAACGGCCGCCTTTTACGTTAAAGCTGAAACGGCCCTTAAGATAACCACGGGCCTTACTTTCAGGAAGACTCGCAAAAAGGTCTCTTATAGAATCAAAAACACCAATATAAGTTGCAGGGTTACTGCGTGGAGAACGACCAATTGGGCTCTGATCAATATTGATTACCTTATCGATAAACTTTTCACCTTCAATACTTTCGCATTCACCAACATCATAATTTGTACGCATGATGCGATTACTGAGTGCCGGATAAAGTACATCACTCATAAGGGTAGATTTACCACTGCCACTTACACCGGTTATACAGGTAAAGGTTCCAAGAGGAATCTGAATACTTACATTTTTGAGGTTGTGCTCTGTAACGCCGTTTACCTTGATAAAGTTGCCGTTACCAGAGCGGCGTTCTGTCGGAACATCCATTTTTAGGGTTCCGGCAAGATACTGTCCTGTAAGACTTTCCTTTACCTTAGCAACCTCTTCCGGAGTTCCGGCCGCTACAACCTGCCCGCCATTAACGCCCGCGCCCGGACCGATATCTATAAGATAATCTGCAGTACGCAAGGTCTGTTCATCGTGTTCTACGACGATTACGGTGTTGCCGTTATCACGAAGGCTGAGCAGTGTATCAATAAGACGCTGATTGTCGCGCTGATGGAGACCAATTGAAGGCTCATCAAGGATATACATAACGCCACAGAGGGCTGAACCAATCTGAGTTGCAAGACGGATTCGCTGTGCTTCACCACCACTAAGGGTTTCTGCAGCACGCTCCATTGTAAGATAATCAAGTCCTACATCGCGAAGGAAGCGCAAACGGGCACGAATCTCTTTAAGAATCTGAGTTGCAATTGTCTGTTCATTTTCTGTAAGTTCCAGTTCATCAAAGAAGGTGATGGAATCAGCAACAGAAAGACAGCAGAGTTCCCATATATTTTTACCGCCCACAGTAACACCAAGGGCTTCTTTACGAAGGCGCTGTCCGTTACAGCAGGAACAGTGTCCAACCTTCATAAACTTTTCTTCTATATTAGCACGCATTGAATCGCCCCAGGCTTCTGCATGACGGCGCTTCATTTCGTTTAATACTCCAGGCCACGGACGGTTATATTCGCTGTAGCCTTCTCCGCTCTGCTTTTTATATACCCAGTGGATTTTGCGCTCAGGATCTCCGTTCCATAAGTAATCAAACTGCTCGGCAGTCAGACGGCTGATTGGTGTGTCCAATGTAAAGCCTTCTGCTTCAGCAACAGCCTGGAACATAGTGTGGTTCCATTCACTATCCGGATTAAAGAAAGGGAAAGCGCGCTCGTTGAAAGACAAAGAGCGGTCCGGAAGAATCTTATTGAAATCCCATTCCATTTTTTCGCCAAGACCTGTACATTCCGGGCAGGCACCAAACGGGTTATTAAAAGAGAAAAGACGAGGCTGCAGATCTGGAATAGAAATTCCACAATCCGGGCAGGCATTTTTCTGACTGAAGAAAACCTCTTCGTCCTTGTCGCCGACACGACGGGTAACAATTACAATTCCGTTTGCGTTTTTCAATGCAATTTCAATAGAATCTGCAAGTCGGCTTCGTACATCATCGCCTTTTATAATTCGGTCTACAACAATTTCAATTGTATGTTTTTTCTGTTTATCCAGTTTTATTGCATCATCAAGCTCTGCCATAACTCCATCAATTCGAGCACGAACAAAACCTGAAGCCTTAGCATCATCTAAAATCTTCTGATGTTCACCTTTTTTACCACGAATAACAGGGGCAAGAATCTGCATCTTTGTGCCATCTTCCCAGCCCATAACAGTATCAATAATCTGATCAACAGACTGTTCACGGATTTCACGTCCACATTCAGGACAATGTGCATGTCCGCAGCGTGCAAAAAGAAGACGATAAAAGTCATATATTTCTGTGATTGTACCAACAGTTGAGCGCGGATTCTTATTTGTTGATTTCTGTTCGATTGAAATTGCAGGTGAAAGTCCTTCTATTATATCAACATCAGGCTTGTCCATTCGTCCAAGGAACTGACGTGCATAACTAGAAAGGCTTTCCATATAACGGCGCTGACCTTCAGCAAAAAGTGTATCAAAAGCCAGCGAAGACTTTCCCGAACCCGACAAACCGGAAATTACAACCAGTTTATCTCTCGGCATAGTAACATTTATATTTTTAAGATTATGCTCCCTCGCCCCACGGATTACAATCATATTGTCGTTCATATAAAGCAAATTATATCAAAATACAGTTATTATTGAAAGATAAACGTTAAATCAAAACGAAACAGAAATTGCGGGTCCCAGCGACGGCAAAAAAAATGAGGGTCTCCCCCCATCATTCGCTTGTCGCTGTAGCTTCGCCAGCTCCTGCGCTGATGGGTCCTCCCTCATTTTTTCTTGCCTGCGTCCCACAATTTCTGTTTCGTTTTGAAAATCGTTGACGTCTAAATTATTTTAATTTAATTTGCTTTTACAGTGTTTTTAACAATAACATCATGTGCGCCGCCCTCGCGGAGAGAAGCTGCACTTACAAGTGTAATCTTTGCGTTCTTCTGCAAATCAGGGATGTTTGTAACACCACAGTTACACATAGCGTGGATTACCTTGCTTGTTGTAAGAGTTACGTTGTCGTGGAGTGAACCAGCGTATGGAACATATGAGTCTACACCCTCTTCGAATGCCATACCCTTCTTTCCACCGAGGTCATAACGCTGCCAGTTGCGGGCGCGGTTTGAACCTTCACCCCAGTATTCCTTTACGTAGTTGCCATTTACGATGAGCTTGTTTGTAGGAGACTCATCAAAACGAGCAAAGTAACGGCCAAGCATTACAAAGTCTGCACCCATTGCAAGAGCAAGAGTAACGTGATGGTCGTAAACAATACCACCATCAGAACAGATAGGAATATAAATACCAGTTTTTTCGTAGTAAGCGTCACGAGCTTTAGCAACTTCAATAGTAGCAGTAGCCTGACCACGGCCAATACCTTTCTGCTCACGTGTAATACAGATAGAACCACCGCCAATACCAATTTTTACAAAGTCTGCACCAGCTTCAGCAAGGAAGTTGAAACCATCAGCATCAACTACGTTACCTGCACCGATCTTTGCATTAGGCCACTTTGAGTGGATATCCTGCAAAGCACGGCGCTGCCATTCTGTAAAACCTTCAGACGAGTCAAGAGTCATTACATCAACACCAGCTTCAAGCAATGCTGGAACGCGGTCCATATAATCACGTGTGTTAATTCCGGCACCTACGATATAGCGTTTCTGGCTGTCGAGGAGCTCAAGAGGATGCTCTTCGTGGCTTGCAGCATCCTTACGGAATACGAGGTACAAAAGCTTTCCGTCTTTATCTACAACAGGAAGCTGATTAACCTTCTTTTCCCATATCAAATCATTTGCTTCATCAAGAGTGATTCCTTCTTTTCCCATTACAAGAGAAGAAAGAGGAGTCATGTAAGCACTTACCTTTTCACTCATTTCACAGTGACCGATGCGGAAGTCGCGCTCAGTGATAATACCAACAAGCTTACCGTTTGCAGTACCATCTTCTGTTACAGCAACAGTTGAGTGACCAGTCTTTTCAATTGCTTCAACCAGTTCACCTAAAGTCTGCTCGGGGCGGATATTTGTATCAGAAGAAACAAATCCAGCCTTGTAAGCTTTAACACGGGCAACCATAGCTGCCTGATTTTCTATAGTCTGAGAACCAAAAATAAAAGAAATGCCGCCTTCCTTAGCAAGAGCAACAGCAAGCTTATCATCAGAAACTGCCTGCATAACAGCCGAAGTCATCGGAATATTCATCGTAAGCGGACACTTTTCGCCAGCCTTCTTGTTATAGCGGACAACAGGTGTCTGCAAAGTAACATTAGCAGGAATGCAGTCAGGACCGGTGTAGCCCGGAACTAAAAGGTACTCATCAAAAGTGTGTGATGGTTCTTCAAAAATGTAAGCCATTTGGTTCTCCTAAAATTATGATATATAAACCGCCATGCGGATTTTTTATAAAAATATTAATCGGGAATTATACTATAGAATCAAAAAAATTGGAAGTACAGACAGATTTATTACTCAAAAAATCAAATTATCGGGGTTTTGAAACCCAAAACCACCGCTACACACAAAATTGGTTTTGTGATATATTATTGTAGTAAAAACTGCTGAGATGATTCGTCGGCATTTTTTATGTTCAAAAAAATCTCTTTAATCCGCGATGATTCTGCGGAAGGAAGGAAACCATGAACGTTGTTGTTATGGGTGCCCAGTGGGGCGATGAAGGCAAGGGAAAAATCGTTGACTACCTTGCACAGGATGCAAAATACGTTGTTCGTTTTGCGGGCGGCGCTAATGCAGGTCACACAATTGTAGTAGATGGAAAGAAGTACGCTCTCCATCAGGTTCCGTCTGGAATCCTCTACCCAGAGAAATCAGTTTTCCTTGGTAGTGGAATGGTAATTGACCCTGAAGCTCTTTTCAAAGAACTCCAGATGCTCAAAGACAATGGCATTAACTGGGAAGGACGCGTATTCATTTCTGACCGCGCTCACCTCACCCTTCCAGGATACCGCGAAATGGATAAGGCTCGCGACGCAGCTCGTAAGCGCCCTATCGGTACAACAGGCCGCGGAATCGGAACAACTTATTCTATGAAATCTGAACGCGACGGTATCCGTCTTGCAGACCTTGACTGGGATGAAAAGTGGAACGACCTCGACGATGCAGATAAGAAATTCCTTGAACAGTTCAAAGACAAGCTCCTCTCTATGCGCGTAAATATCGCTGCAAAGATGTATGAGTTCCGCAACGACAACATTCTTTTCGAAGGTGCTCAGGGTGCTATGCTCGACCTCGATTCAGGTACATATCCATATGTATCTTCTGGCGCTTCTTGTTCAGCTGGTGCTGCTACAGGTTCTGGAATTGGTCCTAAGGCTCTCGACAAGATTTATGGTGTATTCAAGGCTTATGAAACTCGTGTAGGAAACGGTCCTATGCCATCTGAGTTCGATGCTGATACAGAAGGCGAACTCTGTGATTACGTTCGTAACACAGGAAACGAATTCGGTGTAACAACAGGACGTCCACGCCGCTGTGGTTACCTCGACCTCGTAGCACTCCGCTATGCATGTCACGTAAACTCAATTGACAACCTCGTTCTTACTCACCTCGATATTTATGATGATATGAATGAAATTGAAGCTTGTGTTGCTTACAACATCGATGGAAAAATCGTAACAGACTTCCCTGCTTCAATTCCAGAACTCAACCGCGCAAAACCTGTTCTTCAGAAGTTTGCAGGCTGGAAGGCAGACATCACAAAGTGTACTTCTTACAAGAAGCTTCCAAAAGCTGCCCGCGAATATGTTGAGTTTATTGAAGACTTCACAGGTACAAAAGTTGGTATCGTTTCTGTAGGTGCAGACCGCAACCAGACATTTGTTCGTGAGAAGATCTGGAAAGCCTAAAATCGAAAATCCGTTAAAAACTGGACTGCGACAGCGGGGGATGTAGTAGAGCTAAAAATTGCTTTCGCAATTTTCTTAACGCTCTGCTATAGAACACCGCTCGCCAGCGAGCTTACACATTTAGGATTATCGAAAGAACGGCTCAGAGGCAAGCTGTGCTTGCCGACTTTTTTTTATTTTTCAGGAGCATGAGTGAAACTATATAAATACATCACAGTTTTCTTCATCATTCTTTTCACAGTGCTCCTTATTGCCTGTGGCACTACATCACAAATCAAAAATAAAACAGCGGAAAACACACCTCTTGAAGAATTACCACAGGAAGCCGCTTCTAAAAAGAATCACGATAAAAATACAATCAATCTCCTTTTCGCCGGCGACATTATGGCGCATTCGGTAAATTACTATATCACAACCTACTCAAAAATCTGGCGCGATGTTAAATATCTGATTGAAGAACCAGATCTTGCCTTTGCAAATATCGAAGCACCGATAGACACAACCCGTGAAGCCACTTCTTACCCGAACTTCAACATGACACAAAAATTTGTTCAGGCTGCAGTAGATGCAGGCTTTGACGTTTTTTCACTCTGCAATAATCACTCGAATGACCAGTACAAAAGTGGCATTCTTGAAACTATAAAAACAACTCAGACAATTACACAGGAAACTCTTGAACAGACCGGACATCAGGTTTATTTTTCCGGTCTTAAAGCTTCCCCCGACGCTGCCCTTACCTACAATTATTTTGAAGCAAATTCCTGGAAAATTCTTTTCCTGCCAATTACTGAACTTCTGAACAGACCAGATGCATCTGAATACATAAACTTTATAAAACCAGATGACGACTCACGCAAAAACTTTCAGAAACTTGTTACTGACCTGCGTGCAGAACACCCCTGCGATCTTTTTATAATTTCAGTCCACACAAGCGAGCCTGAATACACCCGCGTTATCACAGACAGACAGAATGAATTCTACATGAATCTGCTGGATTCAGGAGCTGATGTTGTATGGGCAAATCATGCACACATCATTAAAGACAGAAAAATCGTAGTTAACACAAAGACAGGCCGCGATAAACTTATTATGTATGCCAACGGAAACACAATAAGCGGCCAGCGAACAAAACCAGAACTTACATCAAAAAATCCAACTGGTGAACGCGAAAACACCGGAGACGGACTTTTTTACAAAGTAACTTTCACTAAAGAAAAAGACGGTTCAATCAAAATCAAAAAATGCGAACCTCAATTTATAACAACCTACATTAACACTGCAAACGAGTATGTAATAAAACCACTCAATCAGGATTTTGTAGATTATCTTTACGACGTTCCACGCACAAACTGGGCAAAATATATTGAACGCCGCATCAAAATCAATAAGGAAGCAACAAAGGATTTAATAGAATGGCAATAGATTATAAGTCTCTTCCAGTTTACGAACAGAAACAGAAAATTTTAGACTGCCTCGAAAACAATCAGGTAGTAATTGTAGAAAGCCCTACTGGCTCAGGAAAGACAACTCAAATTCCAGTAATTTTGTATGAAGCAGGTTATGCAACCAACGGAATGATTGGTGTTACTCAGCCTCGCCGTATTGCAGCCCTCAGTGTAAGTGAATTTATTTCAAAGCAGCTCGGTACAACTTATCCTGGACTTGTCGGCTACAAGATGCGTTTTGAAGATTACACAAACTCAGACACACGTATCAAAATCATGACAGACGGTATTTTGCTGCAGGAAATGAAACTTGATCCGTGGCTTTCTAAGTACAGCGTACTTATGATTGACGAGGCTCACGAGCGAAGTCTGAACATTGACTTTGTTCTTGGTCTTGTAAAACGTGTACTTCGTGAGCGCAGCGACTTCCGCGTAATCGTAAGTTCTGCAACAATGAACACTCAGGTTTTCAGCGAGTATTTTGATAACGCACCTATCGTTTCAATTGATACAGTAACATACCCGGTTGCATTAGTTTACGATCCAATTCCGGGAGGTTCAACTACAACCACAGACTCTGGCTGCGACCAGATTCTCAACAAGATTTACAATACTGTAGACCGTGTTCTCGACAACGATGAAGACGGAGCAATCCTCATCTTCCTCCCTGGTGAAAAAATCATCAAGGATTGTATGGATAAACTTTACTACTCTCCTATTGGCCGAAAACTTCATATTCTTCCGCTTTACGGCCGCCTTCCAAAAGAAGAACAGGAACGCGTTTTTGAAAAAGCACCTGAAGGAAAACGCAAAGTTGTAATTTCTACGAATATTGCTGAGACCTCGGTTACCATCAGTGACGTAACAACTGTAATAGATTCGGGCCTCTGCAAGCTGAACTTTTACAACCCGAAAAACTTTACTTCAAGTCTTATTGAATCTACAGTTTCTCGTGCTTCATGCAATCAGAGAAAAGGCCGTGCAGGACGTACTCAGCCGGGTACCTGCTATCGCCTCTACTCACGCAAAGATTTCGATACCCGTCCGGAATATACAACAGAAGAAATCTATCGTACAGACCTCAGTGAAGTTGTTCTCCGCATGAGCGAACTTGGCATTACAGATTTCTACGACTTTGATTTTATTGCAAACCCGGGCCGCGAAGGAATTATCGGTGCAGTTGATACCCTGCACATCCTCGGCGCTCTTGAAGATGACAACACACTTTCAAGTATCGGTCAGATGATGGTTAAGTTCCCGCTGGAGCCGCGCATCAGCCGTATTATTGTCGAAGCAATTATGCGATTTCCGGACGTACTTGATAAGGCACTTATTGCAGCTTCGTTCCTTAGTGCAAACTCACCTTTTGTTCTTCCGCCAAATGAAGAGATGGAAGCCCGCAAGGCCCATCACCGTTTCCAGGATATTCAGGGCGACTTCTGTACTTACCTTAATATTCTCAAAGCCTTCAAGGATACAGATAACCGTGAGAAGTTCTGTAAGAAGAATTATCTTGATGAACGCGTAATGGCCGAAATCGAAAATATCAACGAACAGCTTATAGAAATTGTAAGTGAAAAAATGGGTATTCCTGTTGTAGAAGGTAAAGGCAATATGCAGGATTATCTTTGCTGTGTTGCTGCAGGTATGATGCAGTTTGTCTGTATTCGTACCGGCCGTGAAAGTTACCGCTCACTTACAGCAGATCATATTTCAATTCACCCTGGCAGCGTAATGTTTAAAAAGGATCCGGTATTTATCGTTGCCGGAGAAATCATACGTACAAGCCGTATTTTTGCATCAAGCGTTTCACCGCTTACCCGCCCTATGCTCGATACAATCAATCCAGATTTATTTGAGCGACTCATGGCCTGTAAAAAAGAACGCGACAGCTCAAGAGAAGCCCGCATGCTTGAGCAGGAAAGAAACCGTAACGCAAAAGCACTGCGCCGTCAGGAAGCAGAACAGCAGAAAAAGAAAGGCAAAAAAGGAAAAGCCGGCGACAGCGAAGACCTCCCTGTTCCAGAAGATTCACTTTCACTCGGCGGATTCCTCTTCCCTACAAAAAAAATCAAGGGAAAGAAAACTGCCCTGCTTCCACTGGAACAGCTGCTTGAAGCAATCAAAATTGAAAAGAATAAAAACAAGCTTAATAATGCCGGACAGATGAGAGCGTCTGTTATCACAAGCGACAACGGCAGTCTCTTAAGCGGAGAAAAACTTTCATTGATATTTGAGCTTGCAAATAATCTTGATCTTCGTCCGGTTGCAGAAAAAAAATGGAACCGCCATATGAATGTAAACATCAATGATCCTATTCAAAAGGAACAGCTCATAGATTCACTGAGTTTCATTCTTCGTACCGCTATTGCAAAGCAGAAAGGCCGTGAATATGGTTTCATCACACTTTACAACAATGGAAACGGCAGCTATTGGTTTAAGGTATCAAGAGGATTCTCAACTGCGCTTATAGAAACTCATTCTAGTCTGGAAACTTTGATTGAAGAGAATGTTGAATTCAGTAAAGAGGAAACAGCCGCAATAAATAAGGCTCTAGCTCTTGTAAATAACTTCGACTAACTCTGATAGCGGAGAACCATGATTGTCATATCATCCTTTGAAGGCTCCATACCTTTAAAGGATGCAATTCCGGAAATTACATCATTCAACTGTTCATCTGCCGGCTTATTGATATTCGCAGCAAGAATATTTATAAAGCCCTGCTGACCAAGTCTTCTTCCGCCTGGTGCGCAGCAGTTAATTACACCATCAGTATAAAGAATCAGCTCATCACCTTTAGACATTGTAAGTTCAATTGAATCATAATAAGGCTCTATGGAACTTAAACCGATTGCTCCTACAGAGAGCGTAGAATTATTGATCAGTTCAAAAGATTCATTTTGCTTTCTATAAATTATCGGAGACTGATGTCCTGCATTTACAAATTCAATATGACCATTACCCTTTGAATCTACTTCTTTCATTCTTAAAAGAATACCGGTCATATATGTATCAACTTCGCCCTTTTCAACATTAAAACGAACATTGATATTTTCAACCAGGTCTACAATACTTTTATTTTCACTCTCATAAAATTCCTGCTTGAAAATATTTTTTGCAAGCATTGTGATGATTCCGGTTGTAATTCCATGTCCAGAAGAATCAAAAATACCAAGTCCTTTTATTTCTTCTTTTTCATTAGCTTCAGATTTCTTTTTAGTTGTTTTCTTTTTATCAGTCTTTTCTAAAGAAACATGCTTCGGATACAAATCATATAAATCACCTGAAATTCCTGCCAGTGGAATCAATGAACAGGCAATATCCCAGCCTTTGAAAGAACTCATTTCCTGCTGAAAAAATGACTTTTGAATTAAAGCGGCCATTTTATTTTCAGACGCAAGAATATCTTTTTGTTCAAGCAATTCATTTTCAGTCATAAATATTCTATGCTTAAGGAAGATAGAAAATATAAACTCAAAAAGATAAAGCAGAGGAAATCTTGTTTTGAATGCATTGTTAAAAGCATAAACTAATTCTGTATCACCAAGCGGAGACCAGAGTCCTGCCATCAGTAAAACAAGTACTACAAAGTTTATGCACAAAAAGCACTTATATGGAATTAAATAAAGTGTAAATAGAGGAATAACTGCAATCCAGATAATTCCAAAACCTTCTGTTCCGCCCGAGTATAAAAACCAGACAGTAAGACAGATTACCATAATCGAAGCAGAAATATAAAAAAAGGTAAGCTTTTTAGTAAGCTTCGTATAAATAAATGTTGCAAGCATTAAAAGAGCATAAGCAAGTGTAGTAAGAACTATTACAAAATTTGAATCAATTAAAGAAACGATTGATAAAATAAATCCTTCAATTGCAATTGCCAGAGAAATTAAACTGGCCATGTGATAATTCTTTTGTGCATTATATTCAGAATGCTGACGGTTACTTGGCATCAGCTGCTTCAGCAGATTTTTCATTTTTTAACTCTTCATCCTCAATCGAAAGCATTTTCTTAATACGGTTTTTTACTCCGGAATTTACTTTCTTATCTGCATAGATATTTCTCATCACAGGAACTGCAGATGAAAATTTATTTGTTTTATACATATCAAGGCCAAGGCTCTGGGTTGTTGAATCCTTAGAACCGAGATATTTCAAACATATCTCATCATAAGCCGAGTTTTCATATTTAGCAAGTTCTTTTCCAATGGCATATCGTAAATCCTTGCGTCTATCATCATTGAGACATTCTTCAGCAAGTGCAAGAATTTCTTTTTCCCCGGTGTGACCTTCTTTTAACAGAACTTCAACAATCTTCTTTTTTGTTCCATCACCAACTTTTTTTTCTACAAGCTGAGAAACAAGAAATTCATTTGCCTCTTTTGTATTCACTGCTGCAAGGCTGGAATAAGATTCATCCTTAATGATTTTCTCGCTGTCATTCTTTGCCCTGTAAATCAGATATGGAACAGCATCAGTCATATTATTTTCTTTAACAGTTTTGATTGCTTCCTGTCTTACACGCCAGTGCTCATCTCTGATTCCCTGAAGAATCGTTTCCTGAGCTTCAACTACATCAGGAAAATGAGAAAGCCCCTTTATTACATACTGACGTAGATTCGGATCGTTCTCTGAAAATAACTGCACCAGAACAGGAATTGATTCCTTTTTTTCCATAAGACCGAGAGATTCTGCTGCATACATTCGAACATAAAGATTTTCATCTTCATCTTCAGCAACTTCTACTACCTTATCCCAGGTCTGTACTGCATGCATTTTTCCACAGGTACGCATAAGAGTCTGACGCTGAGCATCACTGAGATCTTCACGCTCCAGATATTCAACAAGGAACATTGCTTCTTCCGGACCACCGATTTCACCGATTGCAGCAATTGCATCATTGAAGTACGAATCATTTTCACTTTCAATGAGCGAGAGAACTGCAGGAATTGCTTCTTTAGTTTTTACTGCAGCAATATACTGGAAACAGGCTTTTACAAGATCATTTTTCTCATCATAAGGATCATTAAGAACTTCGACAGCGTAGTCTTCAAGACATGGATCTTCCTGCTGCTTAAAATAATTAAGAACCTTCTGTTTAATAGAAGTATTTTTTGTTACCTGAAAAACGTCATAGATTTCCTCTGTAAAACGAGGATCATCATTTTTAATAAGCTCGTCTATTAAGGCAGAGATTTCCGAAGGAACTCCATATTTTATTGTATTTGACTTATTCTCATAATCTTTATCGGTTTCATCTTTTTCGGCTGCATTCTGTGCCTTTTCTTTATCGATTGGCTTAGGGCGTTTTGACGCCGGAATTTCTGAAATACCACCTTTTGAAGCCTTAAAATCAGAATCTTCAGCTGCAATAAAAGGTGTACACAAGAATGTCATCAAAAAGAATGCCATTATAGAGAGCTTTTTCATTTATTATACCCCCTGATGAAATTTCTCAAGAAAGTCTGTCCTATACTGCTCAAAGCGGTCTTCATCTATTGCTACACGAATTTCTTTAAGCATGTTATTTAAGAAATACAGATTATGATAAGACGCAAGTATACTGCTGAGTATTTCCTGTTCCTTAAAAAGGTGTCTTAAATAACTTCGGGAATAAGTGCGGCAAACTTTACAGTTACATTCAGGATCTACCGGTCCAAAATCATGAATCCATCTTTCCTGTTTTATACTGAGCATTCCACGACGGGTAAAATATGAACCGTTTCTGGCATTTCGGGTTGGAAGGACACAGTCAAACATATCAATTCCAGCCTGAACCGCATCAAGAATATATTCCGGAGTACCAATACCCATTACATACTTTGGCTTATCTTCCGGAAGATACTGTACTGTATAATTCAAGTATTTAGTAAACTCTGCAGGAGGCTCACCTACACTCAAACCGCCAATGGCAATTCCCGGCATATCAAGTGAGCTTACGAATTCCGCACTCTTCTGTCGAAGGTCTTCAAAAAAGTTTCCCTGTACAATAGGGAAAAGAATTCCTTCGTAACCGGCTTCACGCTGTTTTTCCCACTCACCTTTTGCACGAAGCAGCCAGTCACTTGTAATACGAAGTGCTTTTTCTGCTTCCTTGCGATCAACACCCCAGCCGGAACAAACATCTAACTGCATCTGAATATCAGAATTAAACTTTGTCTGAGTCTGAACTACATTTTCCGGGGTGAACATGTGGTAACTGCCGTCAATATGACTCTGAAAGCGTACACCTTCATCTGTAATTTTTCGAAGTTTGCTTAAAGAGAAAACCTGAAAGCCGCCGGAATCTGTAAGGAAGTTTTTCTTCCACTGAGAAAACCCGTGAAGACCACCGGCCTCTTTAATTAAATCCGGTCCTGGACGCAAAAAAAGATGATAGGTATTTGCAAGGATAATATCAAAATCAATTTCTTCAAGAAAATCTTTTGGCATTGCCTTTACAGTTGCGTTAGTTCCAACCGGCATAAAAACTGGAGTTCTTACATCTCCATGTGGAAGATGAATTGTTCCTGTTCTTGCACGGCTTCCACTAGCCTTATGCTTTATATCAAAAATCTTTAAAACTTCATTCATATCAATTCCTTATGTTCGGGCGTATCTTAAAAGCACCACACTTATTATAGTAAAGAAAATAACTGGAGACCAGGCTCCAGAAAAAGCCGAAATATAACCATGTTTGGCAAGAACCATTGTTACCATCATTGTAACATAAAAAAGTACAGATGCACCAATACAAGAAGCAAGACTTATAAGAAGAACATTTTTACGGGTTTTACCAGTAAGTCCGATTGAAAGAAAAACTACAATAAACACAATAAAAGGAAAAGCATATTTTTTGTAATATTCTGAAAGTTCCTCATTATACGGAAGTCCAGCCTTTTTCAAATGTTCAATATAAATCTTAGCATCAGAAGCAGATACAGACTGAACATCCACATTTGTTTTACGGAAGATTTCGTATGATTCTGTAAGCTGGTCTGTATATTCAGATTTCACCTTAGTCATTTTCAAAGTATCATCAACCATCTCATATTGTTCAGGCTCTTCCAGATCCCAGCGGTTATGCTCAGAATTCCAGAATGCCTGTTTACTGCTGATAATTGCAAGAAGTTCTTTATTATCGCCTCTGAAAATGAAATAACAGTTACGAAGTCTTTTAGCTTTTTCTGTATAGCGCGCAGCAGAATAAATTATTTTTCCATTATCAGAAAGAACAATTACATTGCTGTTATTTTCATTTTTAGTTTTCTGCAGCAGAGTGGCCTGCAAGGTTGTTTTCTTTTCATAAGTCTGTACAACAAATTTGTTTTCAAAAACAAAAAGACCATAAGCCATAAGCAGACTTATAATCAAAAGCGGAAGTGTAAAACGGAAAAGAGAAACTCCAGAAGCAAGAAGAGCCTGAATCTCATTAGATGCATACATTTCACTCAGCGCATAAGAAGTTGAAAACAGAATGGCAACTGGAACTGCATACCATATAGTTTTTGGGACATAATAAGCCATAACCAGCCCGATATCTTTTGCAGAACAGTTATTCTGAAGATAAGTTGCAATATTCATAAAAAGATCAACCAGATTCAGTACCAGCGCAAAGAAAAACATAGCACCAAAAAAAAGAGGAAGAACCTTTTTCAAAAGATAAATTATAAGCTTCATATAATCCTTATAAACCTTATTTTTTAATCAGACGAGTCAGGAAAATCAATCCGAATAATCCGATAAGAATATTCGGAGTCCATATACACCAGAACGCATTCAGCCCTACTTTAGTTACAAGCAGCTGTCCGACAATCTGAACGGCCCAGTATAAAACGCAGATTACAATTCCGAGAAAAAGTCCTATCATCTGACCGTTATTTTTTCCAAACAGAAATGCCATCGAAAAAGCCAGCAAAGCAAAGAAGATAGAACCGAATGGAATTGCAAATTTCTTATGCCATTCCATTCCCCACAGATTTATTTTACGAATCAGAGATTCATCCTGAGAAGCCTGAGATTTCATCTGATTAAGCCGTTTTGTAAGATCATAGGTTGTCATCTCGCGTGGAGACTGAGCCCAGGTTCCAAGGAAGGTTGAATCAAAAACATTCATAACAGTTCGCTTTGAATGAAGAATATCATAATTCTTTTTATTATCAGCCTTAAGAGTCAGGATAGTTGAATCATTCATATCAAACTGCATCAAAACACCTTCTTCTTTTGCACCAACAAGAACTGATTCACCTGCTACAATCAGACGGTCTTCATCATTTTTTGAATCAATGATAACTACATCAGAAACCTTATTTCCATCTACATTTCCAATTACAATATTTGCCGTATCAAGATGCTTTACACTGTTTGATTCAAGCTCAATAGAAGGAGTAGAATTTACTATCTTTCGCATAAGCTGATTGTATTTTATCTGGCCGAGAGGAAGCAGATAGTCGTTCACAAAGAAAGAACCGATAGAAATACAAATCCCCAGCAAAGCTACAGGCACAAAGATTCTGAAAAATGAAAAACCAGCAGCACGGAAAATTAAAATTTCATTACTGGTCATCATGCCGCCAAGACTCATAAGAAAACCTACGAGCGTTGCAAACGGTGCCGACTGAGCAATGATAAATGGAAGACTGTAAACCATAATGCGCATTACATCTGCAATAGGTGCAGATTTAGCAAGCAGTTCCTCTACAACAAGAAGAATCTGATTTACAAAGAAAACCATAAAAAAGAAAAAGAATGAAACAAGAAAATAAAGGAAAAGATCCTTAAAAAGATATTTTATGAGAATATGATTTTTAAGAGTTCCGCGCTTAAGTACACGAACCTGAAACTTATCATAATACATATGAATAAGTCTGAGAGTATGATTTCTCTTTATTTTCTGAATCAAATCTCTGGTTGTCATATTACTTTGAAATACCTGTTGAACCGAAGCCACCGACCCCACGTTCAGTTTCACTTAAGCTGTCTGTAATAGAAAAGGTTGCCTGAGTTACAGGAGCTACTATCATCTGTGCAATGCGGTCACCTGAATTGATTGTAAAATCTGCATCACCAAGATTTATGAGGATTACTTTGATTTCGCCACGGTAGTCACTGTCTATTGTGCCGGGTGTATTGAGAACTGTTACACCGTTCTTTGCCGCAAGTCCTGAACGAGGTCGTACCTGAACCTCATATCCTTCAGGAATCTCAAAGAAAAGTCCTGTCGGCACCATTGCGAACTTGCCGGCTGGAATTGTGAGAGATTCATTAAGCAGGGCACAGAGGTCTGCACCTGCCGCACCCGCAGTTTTATATTCAGGAATTACAGCACCCTTAGATGCCACACATTTTATATTGATAGTTTCCATTATTTTTTTCCTCTTAAACGTGCAAACAGTTTTTTCAAGAATCCGATTTTTCCAAAAAGCAGCCAGTACAAAACCGCAGCAATTGCGACTAAAGGAATACCGAATACTATTACATAAATAATAATTACAAATAACTTAATAAAGAAGTTTATAATATTTGAAAAGACTTCTTTCCATTTAATAGTTTCAATATAGTAATCAATTCCGCGTTCTGTAGAAATCGCAGTAAGATAAATCTCAATTGTTGAATATGATATTTCGTGTGAAAGGCGTTTCATCTGCCCTTCCATAGATTCAATTTCAGAAATTACATTATTAAGTTCTCTTTCAACTTCAAGCAAATCCTTCATATTATCTGCTTTTTTCAGATACTGATTATACTTTTCCTGAAGGATTTTCTTTGTTTCAAGACGTCCCTGTAAATCATAAAACTGCTCTGTAACATCTTTTACTTTAACAGAACGATTTCTAACCTTTCCAAACCCGGCAACTGAATTCATTGCCTCATCAAAATTTTCCTGTGGAATTTTTACAGTATATCTTCCACCACTTTCATACATATTTGAACTTGAAATATATCCGCCGAAACGTTTTGTCCAGGCTTCAATATTTTTATCTGATTCTTCAAGTGAATTTACATTAAGTTCAATGTTTCCGGTTTTAATAAGCTTACGTTCAATTACAGGTTCATCATTTATTTCTGGCTTTTCGTAATTTCCAGCATCAATATAAACACTTTTTGCACGAGCTGAAGTCTGAACATAACTATCGTTTTCTTGAAAAGAGGCTTCTTCCATATCTGCAAAAAGAGCAGACTCATATTTTTTAGATGATTTTGAGCATGAAACAAAAATTACAGAAAATAAAACGAATAATAAAATTTTTCTCATAAGATATAATTATACTGTAAAAAATCAAAACATTCTATAAAAATAAGGCTGCCGGAATTCACCAGCAGCCTTAATGTATTTGGTCAGTTTTCTTATCTGATAGAAAGAAGACCACCAATAATCAGAAGATCTTTTGCAACATTCAGAATCCAGAACATTGCATTTCCGTCAAGTTTGTTTACGCCAAATGAACGGCTGAAAACATCTGCAACAACTGCAATAACAATCCAAAGTACAGTAAGAATAAGCATTACTGTATTATCCCAGCTTCCAAGATCACGGAAAATTGTGATTGCAATACAAACTCCACCAATAAGCAGAAGAATTGCTACTACAATTACAAGAATCTTTGCAAGATCACCGCTGAAAATCTCATAAATTGCAGCTCCAGCTTCGCTTGCTTTAACCGATCCGCCAACCCCGAGCATACAAAGCCCTGTGATGATGAAATAACAAGCCAGTGCAATTCTGATGAAAAGTGCACCGAGCCCTCTGTTACTTGTTTTTGCCATTTGGCCCTCCTATAATTTAGAAAAATTATTGATTTCTTGACTTAAAGATTTCTGTTTCAGCTCTGTCCTTTTCAATATCTTCAAGAGCTCTTTTGAAAGCCTTATTTTTTGGATCCTGCTCAGCAAACTTCTTTATAAGAGCTTCTGCATTATCAAAATCCTTTCTAACCTGAAGCATAATAGCATAATTATAACCGGCAGCAATATCATCTGTAGATTCATAAATCTCTTTATAGATTTCTTCTGCAGCAGCATAATCAAGATTTTTTCCACTAAGCATTTTCTTTGCAGACTTCATTTTTTCTTTAATAGCCTTATCTTTTGATTTTGTATCAAGAATTGTTACAGCCTGATTATAGGGTGTATCAAAAATGATTTCTGATATCTGATATGCAAAACTTGAAATCTGATCCTCAACAATCTTTTCAGGAGACATAAGCATTGCTTTTGGAGTAGGATTTGAATTTACACCGAAAAACTTATATTCTTCTGTTACAAGAACAGAATTATCTTCTGTCTTTAAAACCATTACTTCCATTAAAGCTGAAATCTGACGAGTCCATTCATCTTTAACAGTAACAGTATTTCCTGCACTATCTTTAGATTCAATTGTAACACCAGAATCTTTTACATCAAAACTCTTGAAAGAAACCTGAATTGCAATATCAGACTTTCCGTTAAGAATTACAAATTTTCCATCTTTTGTTCCATAATCTGACAAAGCAGAAATAAACTTTTTTCCCAAATCGTTCTGCTCTTTATCAAATGTTTCACCTTTCTTTGGTGCATAAGTAATAACTGGGTAAAAGGCAATAGAATTTGCAAAAGTCAAATCTAATTTTGCAGGCTTTTTTCTTTGAAATACAGCAGTTGCAGCGAACATAGGTAAAATTATAGCTGCAACCATAATCAAACTAATCAATTTCTTTTTCATTAGTAACTCCATAAAATTATATAAAATATAAAAAAAATATTTCTCTCAGAGAGCACAAAGGACACAAAGAGAAATTTTATAATTTTACCCTCCGTGTCCTCTTAAACTCTGTTAGAAATTCTTATTTATTTCTCCCCTTTTTCGATAATCCTAAAAAGCTGCACTGTCGTACAACTTTTTTTAACGGATTTTCGATTCTAGGCATCCAGAGCATCAATGTAACTAAGGTTCAATCTTCCCTGCTTGTCTACTTCGAGCAGCTTAACTGGGATTACCTGACCTTCTGTAAGAACGTCAGTTACCTTGTTTACGCGCTGTTTTGAAAGCTTAGAAATGTGGCAGAGACCTTCTTTTCCAGGAAGGATTTCTACAAAGGCGCCAAAGTCCATAATGCGCTTTACAGTTCCCTGATAGATTGTTCCAACCTCTGGATCTTCTGTAATGCCCTTAACAGCCTTCTTAGCAGCCTCAGCATTCAAGCCGTTCTTAGAGTAGATTGTTACAGTTCCGTCATCATCAGTGTTGATTGTTACATCATACTGAGAGCAGAGAGCCTTAACATTCTTTCCGCCAGGTCCAATGAGAGCGCCAATCTTGTCTACAGGAATCTTCATTGTTAGAATCTGTGGAGCATTCTTAGCAAGTGGAGCCGGCTTGTCAATGCACTTCTCCATGATTGAGAGGATGTGGAGACGACCCTGGCGAGCCTGTTCCATAGCCTTCTTCATGATTTCAGTTGTTACACCGGCAATCTTAATATCCATCTGGAAACCGGTAATACCGTCTTTTGTTCCGGCTACCTTAAAGTCCATATCACCAAGGTGGTCTTCTTCACCAAGGATATCGCTCAAAATCTTATAGCGGCCATAAGGATTGTCTCCCTCTGGTTCTGTGATAAGCCCCATAGCAATACCTGCTACCATCTTCTTCATTGGAACACCGGCAGCGAGCATACAGAGTGTACCACCACAAGTAGAAGCCTGAGATGAAGAACCGTTAGATTCCATGATTTCAGATACTACGCGGATTGTGTATGGGAACTCTTCACGGCTTGGAACCATAGCAGCGAGTGAGCGGCGAGCGAGGTTTCCGTGACCAATTTCACGACGACCTGTTGTGAGCTTACCTGTTTCACCAACTGAGTATGGTGGGAAGTTATAGTGAAGGATGAAGTGCTCTGAGCGGTCTCCATCGATATCGTCATAAGACTGTTCGTCCATTGCAGTACCCAAAGTACATACAGCAAGAGACTGAGTTTCACCACGAGTGAAAAGTGCGCTTCCGTGTGGAGTTGGCAATACGTTTACTTCACAGGTGATTGGACGGATTTCATCAACCTTACGGCCGTCAACACGAACACCTTCGTCAAGAATAGACTTGCGGAGCAGCTTGTACTGGATGTCATCCATCAAAGTACAGAAAAGCTTGGCCTGGATTGGGTCAGAAAGCTGTTCAGCATATTTTGCAGCGAGGTCTCTCTGAACCTGAGCAATTGCCTTACCACGGCTAATCTTGCTGTCTTTGAAGCAGGCTTCTTTCAAAAGTGGAGTTGCTTCAGCTTCGATTGCTTCTGCATTGTCCAAAGTTACATCAAGAGGGTTCAAAGGAAGCTTTTCCTTACCAGCCTTCTTAACAAGTTCTTCCTGCAAGAGACACATATCAGTAATGAACTTCTGAGCGCGCTCCAAAGCACCAAGCATAAGCTCTTCAGAAACTTCGTTAGCACCACCTTCTACCATTGTAAAGCCGTCTTTAGTTCCGGCAACAACGATTTCAAGTTCACCCTTTTCAATCTGTTCGAAAGTTGGGTTGATAATGTATTCGCCGTTCAAGTATCCAACACGACAAGCAGCAACTGGTCCGTGGAATGGAATATCAGAAATACAAGTAGCAGCTGAAGCGGCAATAACAGCAAGAATATCCTGAGTATGAACACCGTCGCAAGAAACACAAGTTGGAACAATCTGAAGTTCGTGACCAAAAGACGGTTCAAAAAGTGGGCGCATTGGGCGGTCGATAAGACGAGATACGAGAATCTCCTTGTCCTTAGGACGTCCTTCGCGTTTTACAAAGCCACCAGGGATTTTTCCGGCAGCATAGAATTTTTCATTGTACTCAACAGTAACAGGAACGAAATCCTGACCTTCTGTAACAGAAGATGAAGCACAAATTGTTGCAATAATAGCGGCTCCGCCCCACTGAGCGTAAACACAACCATTAGCCTGCTTACCGATTTTTCCTGTTTCCAAGATGAGATCGGCATCTCCAAGTCGGTAAGTTACTCTTTCTACTGACATAAAATTTTCTCCTACATACGTCACTACATCCGACGCATGTTTTTATCTATTTATTAGTAAAACTAATATACAAAAGTGTAATATCTAATTTTAGACCATAAAATGATAATAATCAATGCAAATATATAGAAGATATAAATAAAAAAAATCCCGCCCGGCAAAATGCCAGGCGGGCAATGTCTAAGCTGATTTTAGACTTAGAATTTTACAGATACTTCAAATCCAAATTTATGAATAAGAATCTGATTTACAGTGGTCCAGAAATTTTGATTTGTGTTGAAATTTACAGTTGTATTATTACCAAAGAGGTCTGCAAGGATTTCATAAGAACAGTCTATACAGATATTCTTTGTTGGTTTGATAGCAAATCCTGAATTGAAGTGTAATTCAGCATCTTCACCATTCCATTCTGCTATAGATTCATTATCATTCTTTGAATAGGTAAAAGAAGGAACATCAAATGCAACACCAGCATTAAGATCGATATTCTTTTTTGTTGCATATGTAACACCAGCAGCAATTGAAGGAGTCAAACCAAATCCAAATGTACTTGCATCTCCAGACTTTCCAAACTTAACGTCAGATTTAAGACCTGCAGAGAATCCAAAAGAAAGCGCATTTGTTGATTTTAAGATTGCCTTATAACCAAGTGGAATAGTAATTGTAAAATTACTATACTTTAAATCAGAGTCTACAGGTTTATTAAGATCCATCTCTAAACCAACATTAAATGTCTGTTCTACATTTTTAACTTTTCCGTATGGAATATCAGCTCCAACAGCGAGTTTTAAATCCCAGTCACGAGAGTCTACAGTTATTGTAGAACCACCTGTAGTTACATCTTCTTTAAGACCACCAATCAAGAAATTAATTTCTGCATAAGGAATAATTTTTGTCTTTTTGATTGCATACTCTTTCAGACCTGCTTTCAAAGCAACATCAATATATTCATGTTTTATTGTATTTTGAGAACCATTGTCCAAATAGTACAAATTAAAAGCAAGACCTACATTACCGAAACCATATGTATTGTTAAACTGGAATTCAGAAAGAGTTGTTTCTGTTGTTTTATCACCATCAGTTGGTTTTGTTGTTTTATTCAAACCAAAATTTCCAGAGAAATAAGTACCCCAATAGAACTTTTTCAACTGTTTAGCAAAACCGATATTATAGGTATTACCAACATTTTTAGATGATCCCATACCAAAATAAGCAAAGAACTGCTTTGGTGCAACATTAGACCAATAGTTCACATCTGTAAAATCATCAACATCATTACTAAACAAACCTGCAGTAGATTCTTTTGTTTTTGAAACAGGTGTTCTTGGCTCCGGTTTTGGATTTGCCTGTGCAAACAAACCAAAACTGAGTACAGCAACTGCTGCAACTGTTGTAATTTTCTTAATAGAAATCATATTAATCTCCTTTTCAGAGTTTTGCCCTATATACAAATAGCAAAACTTCTAAATTGTTGGAAAACTATATAACATTAAGAAAAATAAGTAAATACTTGTGAAATTATAAAAAAGTTTTATATTTAAGAAAAAAAATCCCGCGCAACGTGAAGCTGGCGGGATTTGTTGAGATGCTGATCCTGAAACAAGTTCAGGATGACATTCAGCATGACACGAAGGTAAAAACTACTTTCTGAGTCCGAGCTCTTTAATGAATGCACGGTAACCCTCGAGGTCTGTGCGTTCGTAGTAACGGAGCATCTTGCGGCGCTGTCCTACAACCTTGAGGAGAGCACGTTTTGCATTAGCGTCCTTTGGGAACTGCTTGTTGTGCTCTGTGAGCTGCTGAACACGCTGTGTCATGATAGCGATCTGAACCTTTACATTACCTGTATCAGTTTCTTTTGCGCCGTACTTCTTTACTGTTGCTGAAGTAGCTTCTTTTGTAAGTGCCATATTGGAACCCCTGAAAAATTATATGATTTCCAGCCAGGCCGGAAACTCTGTCTGAGCGGAAGTTCTGCAGGTCAAATCCTGGGTTTCTAGGAAGTAATCACAGAACATTCGTAAAACAGATTTTATTATTTTATTGGAAATGAATAATTTAATCAACATATTCGATTTTAATTTACATCAGCTTTTTATTGTCTTATACTTTTAGTATTGCTTTTTAATATTTTTGGAGAACTGGATGAAGTATTTGACTCGAAAAAATCTGCGGCTTTTGATTTTATCACTTTTAGGAATCGGGTGTATCATTGCACTTAGATATTCGGGAAAAAATCCAGCACCGTTCTTCCAGTTTTTATCATTAAAAATCCCTTCCAATACTAAAAATGGAATTATTTCTGGTTCATTATCGCTTATCTGCTTTCTTCTTGTTTTTACAGATTATAAAAAAGGATTTAGAATCGGTCTTGCACTTAATTTAATTTCCGGAGCAAATCTACTTTTTGGAATGATTATGAGCAATTCCATTATATCTATGCCGGGCCTGGTAACCAGCATAGTATCACTGGTAACCCTCGTAACTTTTTATTCTTTCTACAGACGACTTGCAGTAAGTAACCTTACAGACTATATTACATCACAAGGAAACCGCCGAAGCTATGTAAAAGAAATCAATGAACATATAGAAGCAAAAAAATCCTTTACCCTGGCTTGTATTGAACTTGAAGATTTTAAACATACAAATGATGTATATGGTATTCAGACTGGAGACTACCTGATTAAAAAGACAGCAGAAAAACTTTCTTCTATATTAGATAAGAAAGATAAGATGTTCCGTATTACAGGTTCAAAACTGGCTATTCTTTTTGAACCAGGAGAATCTCCAGAAGAACGGCTGAAAAGTGTAATAATTCCGGAAACTATTATTGTTCCATCTGAAGATGAAACTTTAACCGAAACAACCTGTAATATTTCTTTAGGAGCTGGTGTAGTTTATTCTCACCCTCCATACAATTATAAAAACACAGCCTCTTCTATTCTGAGAAATGCTGAAACAGCTCTTGCTGCTACCCGTAACCTGGCCGATAACAGAATCTGTATTTTTAATGAAAATATGGAAAACAATGATGCAAAACAGCGTGAAGCAGAATTCCTTGTAAAAGAAGGTCTTAAAAATAATTATTTTTATCTTGTATATCAGCCTCAGTTTACAACTGCAGAAAAAAAACTTCGCGGCTTTGAAACTTTAATCCGCTGCAGAAAACCTGATTGCTCTATTGTCAGTCCTGTAGACTTTATTCCTGCCGCAGAAAAATCAAATCTTATTATGAAGATTGATGATTTTGTGCTTCAAACTGCCATGAGGGAATTTAAACCTGTGCTAGAAAACAATGAAAAAGAATTGATTATTTCTATAAATATATCTGCTAAAACCATGGGCAGCAAAGACTTTGTAAGCAGACTAAAATCTTTTATTGATGAAATTCAGTTCCCTACAGATAGTCTTGAACTGGAAATTACTGAATACTCTTTCTTTGAATCTTTAGAAACAACCATTTCAAATATCAAGCAGCTTCGGGAAATGGGAGTACATATTGCACTTGATGATTTTGGTACCGGTTATACTTCTATCAAAACCCTTATGACACTTCCTATCAATATTCTTAAGATTGATAAGAGTCTTATTGATGATATTGAAACAAGTCAGAGCATGCGTGATGTTGTAGACTCTGTTATTTACATGGGACATGTTATGAATTGCGAAGTTGTATCTGAAGGTGTTGAAAAAGAATCTCAAATTGATATTTTGAATGAACATAAATGCGACTTTATTCAGGGCTTTATCTGGGGTAAGCCTATTGATTTTGAAGAAGCAAAGACTATGTGCAATCAGGAAGAGTTTGGGATATAATTATATAAACTTTACGGAATTACAGTCCGGGAGTCCTACAATCTTTCCATCTTTTATTTCCAGTCGGACAAGCTCCCCTTTTTCATTTTCGGTACGATAAAGACCATCCGGTGGAAGCAGCTGAGAACAATTTGAATCACGTTTAAAAGCTGCAACATCAAGTTCAAAAGGCCTTTCCAAAAGTTCCTGAGCAGTTGTAAAAAAGCCTCGGCTGAGCATTGTTCTGATATAAGATGAACTTATGCGTTCTTCTTCATCAGTTCCTTCTCTAAAATATACAGGATCTACAAAAATTGTCTCAACATTATTTTTTTCTGCCCAGTAACGGATAGCCTGAGCATCGGTTGCCCCCTTAAAGCCGCAGCGGAAATCAATACCTTCTGCCAGAAGCTCCATATTGCAAACATTTAACAGAATATTCAGATAATCAGCACCCATCATACAGGCAAAAGAATCATCAAAATCTACTATAATAACAAAATCAATTCCCAAGTCTTCAAAAAGTTTAAGACGCTGGTTCAGTGTTGTGATATCGCCCTTATAATCGCTGCTATGTTTTATACCTGGCAGCGGGCGTGAAAATGTAACAACTCCGGCAGAAAGCCCCTTAGAACGGCATGCCTCAATAAGAGCTGAAAGCAGTTTTCTGTGTCCCTTATGAAGCCCGTCAAAACATCCCGTAGAAAGGCCAGTTTTTGGGAACTCAGCAGAAGATTCTCCGTTCAAAATTGCTAAAATATCATTCCATGTGTAGATTTTCATATATTTATAATATAACACTTTACTAATAAATAAAATAGTTATATAATATTTAGTGTAAATAAACTTCTTTAGTATTTCTAAAGTTTTGGAGGCTAATAATGGCAACTAAAAAATTGGACTGGGGCAACTTGCCTTTCGGCTACATGGAGACTTCTAAAAGTTATGTAGCAAACTGGAAAAACGGTGAATGGGATGAAGGAAAACTCACTTCTGACCATACAATCAAAATCAATGAATGTGCCGGCGTATTGCAGTACGCACAGACCTGTTTTGAAGGCCTTAAAGCATATACAACTGAACACGGCGATATCGTAACATTCCGCCCTGATTTAAACGCTGAGCGTATGGAAAACTCTTGTAAGCGTCTTGAGATGCCAGTTTTCCCAAAAGAGCGCTTTATTGAAGCTGTTCTTCAGACTATTGAAGCAAATAAGGATTGGGTTCCACCTTATGGAAGCGGTGCTACTCTTTACATTCGTCCATATATGTTCGGTTCAAGCGCAGTTATCGGTGTAAAACCAGCTGATGAATATCAGTTCCGCATTCTCGTAACTCCTGTTGGCCCATATTTCAAAGGCGGAGTTAAGCCTATTAAGGTTCGCCTTTCAGACCTCGATCGTGCAGCTCCTCACGGAACTGGTGATATTAAGGCTGGTTTGAACTATGCTATGTCTCTGCATAACATCGTAGACGCTCACAACAACGGCTATGCAGAAAATATGTATCTTGATCCTGCTACTCACACTTACCTCGAGGAAACAGGTGGAGCAAACATACTCTTCATCACAAAGGACGGAAAGCTTGTTACTCCAAAATCTGATTCTATTCTTCCTTCTATTACTCGCCGCTCACTTGTAATTGTTGCAAAAGAATACTTGAAGATGGAAGTTGAAGAACGTAAGATTAACAAAGATGAACTTGCAGACTTCGTAGAATGCGGTCTTTGTGGTACTGCAGCTGTAATTTCTCCAGTTGGCGAAATCGATGATCACGGAAAGCAGATTATCTACAACGAAGGAAAACAGGAAATGGGTCCAAAGTTGAAGGAAATCTATGATACTTTGACAGGTATTCAGATGGGTAGACTCCCTGCTCCTGAGGGATGGGTTTATACAATCAACTAAAATAAATTAAACTCTGTGAGAGACATAAAAAAACGGTGGCTAAGCCACCGTTTTTTGTTTAGCGTACCTTTCTTAAGAACGCATCTTTGAATCCATAGCTCTTAAATCTTTCAAGAACTACCTTATATTCATCCATAGTTACAGGTCCAACGAGAACCTGCTTTTTATTACCACCTGCCATTGGCACGATTGTAATCGGATAATTTGTTCCATACTTATTTATTACTTCAAGAATGTTATCATCAGAAGCATAAACTGCAATCTGAATATAATACTTTCCAGATTCAAGGTCTTTCAGGCTTGGAACCATGTACTTCTCATAAGAAGTTGCATCACCAGTTGAAAGTCTATTTTCTACAGGATTTACAGGAATAACAGGCGTAACAGCCTTTGTACTTTCAGAAGGAAGTGGTGTCAGAGTAATTGCTTCTTCAATTTCATCAATATCATTTTCAGCAATTAAGTCTTCAACTTCATCTTCTTCTGCTGGTGTTTCCGGAGGATTTGAATCTGCAGGAACAAGTACAATTGCTTCATATTCATCAGAATCAAGAGATTCTTCATCGAAGGCTTCTTCTGCAGGTGTTTCTTCCTCTGGTAATTCCTCAGGCAATTCTTCCGGTAACTCTTCTGTTATAGATTCCTCTTCAAATGCTTCTTCAGCTGGAGATTCTTCTTCTAATTCTTCTGCAGCAGGAACATCTTCTTCTGTAAACTCTTCAGCAGGAGTTTCTGCTTCTTCTGCAGGAAGTTCATCTAATCCTTCATCATCAAATGCTTCTTCTTCGGCTTTTTCTTCTTCTGCAAGAGCATCTAGAGTTTCTTCTGCATATTCTTCTGAAGCATCAGCTTCTTCAGTCTCTGCTAACTCTTCAGTTTCTTCTAATAGTTCTTCCTCAAGAGCTTCCTCATCAGGAGTTTCTTCTTCCTCTGCAGCTTCAGATTCCTCAGCTACAGCCTCTTCTTCAGCAGGTTCTTCTTCTGGGATTCCTTCATCATCAAAGGCTTCTTCTTCAAACGCTTCTGCTTCCTCTTCAGGTTCTTCAAAGTTTTCTTCAGATTCTTCAGTTTCCTCTGATTCTTCTAGAGTCAGGGCCTCTTCTTCAATAGCTTCAGATTCTTCCTCTTCAAAAGCTTCTTCTTCCACTGATTCTTCTGCTTCTTCAGCAAAATCAGCATTTTCTTCTGTTTCTGGTTCAGCTTCTTCCTGTTCAGCCTCTGCTTCTTCTTCCGAAGCTTCTTCTGCAGGAACTTCAGCTTCAGCTTCCTCTGTTTTATCATCAAAAGCATCTGAATTTTCTTCAGTGCTTATATTTTCAAAGTTTTCATCATCCCAGTCTTCAATCTCAGAAGCAGACTTAGAAATCACTGCGTTACCATAAACACGCTCATCCTGACCAGAACGCTTTGTAATCTTTACGATATTATTTGCGCCCTTATCAATTCCCATTGCATCAGCTGCTTCAGGAGAGAGCATAATTGCAACACCTTCAGAAGGGTCAAGTGCACCAATTACAAGCAGATCAACTGTTTTATCTCCTGCAATATTTGTTACACTGATTATATCACCCGGAAGGTAGCCTACAGTTTTAGCAAAAAGTCCCTGTGGGAAAACTCCTTCTTCAACAACTATAGCCCTTCCATCTAAAGAAGGACTGAATGATGCGAACATAAGACATCCTGCAGTTACTACAAGAATTCTGAAAATGTTTTTAATTTTATTTTTCATACCCCTACCCATCCTTAGGCTTTATATGCTCTTAATTCTTTACTTATCGCATTAACCAAATCTGATGAAATCTTCGCCAGATTATTTTTCTTTGTACGGTCAATTTTTATATTTTTCATTGATTTATCTGCAAACTTTTTTCCAGTCTTTACGGAAGTAATTGAAAAACCTATCTCACAAAGATCTGAACTTGCACTTAAAGTATCATCGTTGCGCTCATAATAAAGTCTTATCTGAATGAAGAAATCAGAATAACCATTAAAGGCATCGCCCTGACCGATTTTATAAAGCTTTTCATCCTGTGCGGCAGATTCAGAAATTGCTGCATCTGAATTAGTTACTATAAAACCGTACTCAAAGAAATTATTGAGCACTGAATCTTCTATTGTCATTGAATCTTCCGAAACGCAGTCCAGGCAATCGTCATGCTGAACAATCTGAAAAGAAATCTGATTGGCAAAGCACAGCGAAGTTCCGAAAAGCAGAACGGCTAATATACTAAGTCTTTTAAGTTTCCCCATGAAACACCCCGAATATTTATCGACTATCATTATTTTCATCGGAAAAAAAAAGAGTCGGGTTTAGAGTTTTTTTACAACGTTGCGAAATTAGCATGCATGTGGTAAAATATTCAAAAGGGTTGGGAAAATGGATAAACGTATCTACATCATCGGAGCTGGCTTTGCCGGTCAGACTATTGCCGATGATATCAAGCGAAAAAAGATATTTGGAAAAGTAAACGCCTTTATTGATGATAATAAGGAAATAATCGGTACCACAATTGATGGCATTCCGGTTCTTGGTCCTATCAGCGGCGTTACATCCATTCTTTCCAATTCAGATTTAGATGAAGCAATTATTGCAATTCCCTCTGCCCCAACCGAGCGAATCCGCGAAATCTACGAAACCCTTACAAAAAACGGCTTTAATCATATTAAGATTCTTCCTGGAATCAGCCAGGTAATAGAAGGAACTGCGCACCTTGTTCAAACCCGTGAAATTGATCCTCTGGATATTCTTGGACGAACTCCTGTAACAATTTCTCTAAAAGAAAGTCTGGGCTACCTTCGCGGTAAACGTGTATTTATTACAGGTGCCGGCGGCTCTATTGGTTCTGAACTTTCCCGCCAGCTTTTGAGCGGTGGTGCTGAACGACTTTATCTTTTTGGTCACGGCGAAAATTCAATCTGCAGTATTTACCGCGAACTCCGTCTTCTTCAGGCAGAAGGAGTTGGTGAAAAAGCAACTATTGTTCCTATTATTGGAGATATGCGTGACCGCGAGTACGTTGATTATATTATCCGTCAGACACGCTGTAATGTAATTTTCCATTGTGCAGCATACAAGCATGTTCCTATGATGGAAGAAAATCAGGTTGCTGCTGTTGAAAATAACGTATTCGGAACAAAAAATCTTCTGGACGCAGCACTAAAACATAAGGTAGACCGCTTTGTTTTGATTTCGACTGATAAAGCTGTTGCTCCTGTAAGCGTTTACGGTGTTTCAAAAATGCTGTGTGAAAAGCTTGTACTTGATGCGGCTAAAAAGACCGGAAAAACTGCAGACGGTAATGCACAGTCCTTTATGTTCGTACGTTTTGGTAATGTACTTGGAAGCCGCGGTTCAATTCTACCGCTTTTCCAGAATCAGATAAAAACCGGCGGCCCTATCACAGTTACAGATGATAAAATGGAACGCTTTTTTATGACAATTCCAGAAGCCTGTTCTCTTGTTTTACAGACTGGCGGTGTCGGAGAAAATGGAAAATCATATCTTCTTGATATGGGCGAACCTGTAAAAATCATAGACCTTGCAAAACAGATTATTAAGTTTTCCGGACTTGAACCATATAAGGATATTGATATTAAGATTGTGGGTGCACGCAAGGGAGAGAGGCTTATTGAACCGCTCTGGCTTAAAGAAGAAAATCCAACTCCAACAAAATACAAAAAACTTTTAAGACTGGATAATAAGGAATATGAAAGTGAACGTCTGGAACGATTACTCACTGAGCTCCGTCCGATTTGTTTCTGGACAGAAGGTCAGGAAGAAAAGTTCCGCGACAAGACACTTCTTGTAAAACTTTTGTGTGATGACTGCGAAAGTCTGCGAGACTTTTACGAAGAAATAAAAAATGACAATCAGCTGAGAACTGATTTATTATAGGACAGAAATATGGCAGAGATAAAGGTTCCGTTCCACAGAGCGGCTATTACAAAAGCAGAAGAAGATGCTGTACTTGATGTATTGCGCAGTGGCTGGCTAACTACCGGTCGTTATGCACTGGAGTTCGAAAAAAAGTTCAGTGCTGCTGTAAGCGGCGATGACTCTTCTAAGGGCCGTGCCCCTGTCATCTCCCTCGCCGTTAACTCAAACACAAGCGGAATGATTCTTGCAATGGAAGCCTGCGGCGTTCGCGAAGGTACTGCCGTAATCACAACACCTTATACCTTTGTTTCAACTGCAGCCTGCGCACGCCATCTTAACGCAGACGTTTTCTTTGCAGATGTTGAAAAAGATACCTACAGTATTGATCCGGATAAAATAGAAGAAATCTTAAAAAAAGACAGTCAACCGGGCGGTGTTGATGGAAAAGGTGCAAACCGGGTTCGCGCAATTGTCCCGGTTCACATAGCGGGCAACGTGTGCGACATGGCTCGCATTATGGAGCTGGCAAGAAAGTATTCAACACCGGAGCGCCGCATCCGAGTAATTGAAGACGCCGCACATTCATTCCCGTCCCCAACCGCCCTCGGTTATGCCGGCACTATTGGAGACGCCGGAGTCTTTTCATTTTACGTAACAAAGACAATCACAACAGCAGAAGGCGGAATGGTCTGTACGCGCGATCCCGACCTTGCCCGCCGTATGACAGTAATGCGCATGCACGGAATGGACCGCACAACCTGGGACCGCTACACAAGTCCAAGAGCCAGCTGGGAATATGACATTATTGCACCGGGCTACAAGTTCAATCTTCCGGATGTACTTGCCGCAATCGGCTGCTGCCAGGTCGACAGAGCACAGCTTTTTTATGAACAGAGAAAACGCATAGTAGAAAAATACAACAAGGCATTCAGCAGCCTCGACTTTATAAAACTTCCACCAGACGGAGAAGGAAATTCCTGGCACTTATACCTTATGCGCATAATTCCTGAAAAACTTAAAATCGGCCGTGACGAGTTCGCAAAAAAACTTCAGGAATCAGGACTTGGAATCTCCGTACACTTTATTCCAATTTTCCACTTCACCTACTGGAAAGAACTGTATCCGGATTTTACCGCTGAAAATTTTCCGAATGCAGAACATCAATATAATACTACAATTTCAATTCCTCTTTACCCGGATATGACCGATGAACAAGCCCAGCTTGTAATAGATACAGTAACTAAAATTGGAGTTGAAGTAAAGAAATAATGGCAGTAAAGAAGACAAATACGAAAACTAATTTACGTTCTCTTGAAGCCAAAGGCTTTTACAGTGATGTTGAAAAAGACGGTTGTCTTTATGCAGCACTCGTCCGCAGCCCTGCCCCAGCTGGAAAAATCAAAAGCATTACTGCGCCAGATTTACCGGAAGGTTATTTCTTATACACCAGCCGCGACATTCCCGGCACAAAAACTATTACTGCAAATAAAACAGTTACAAAAGTCTTTGGATATGGAAACGTTTCTTACAGTGGTGAACCGGTTGGAATTCTTTTTGGTCCTGATGAAGAAACCGTTTACAAACTTTTAGATACTGTAAATATTAACTTCGACGTTGAAAACCTCGAATCAGCGCTTCATAATGTAATCAATAATCAGACAGATGAAGCTTCGAACTTTAAGGAGTTCGTTGATCAGATTAACGAAATGCCTTCTCTTGATACGGTTATTGATAAATCTCATGTTGAAGAAAATCCAAATGTAATTGTCGCAACCCGCGAAATCAAATACGGTCTTTACGAAAGTCTTCCTCTGGCTCAGGCTGATACAAAGCTTTTTGAAAATGCCGATTACACCTCTACCGATACCTGGAAAGAAAAACTGCTTACTCCAAAATGGCAGGAAACAGAAGGAGCCTTTGCCTATACCGAAGGTGAAAAGATTCACGTATTTGCACCAAGCCGCTGGGCTTCGTTTACCCAGAAATCTGTAGCAGCCGCACTTAATATTGATGAAGCGAGTGTTTTCATTCATAAAACTAAATCAGCAGGAATCTATCCTTCAGGATTGGCACGCACTACACAGCTAGCAGTTCAGATTGCAGCGGCAGCATGGCTTTCTAAAAAGCCGGTAAAACTTATTCTTTCTCAAACTGAACAGGAAAGTTTTATGGTGCCTGGAGTTGTAACAGAAATTACTTATCGTTCGGCCCTTAATAAAGATGGCAGGCTTAAAGCACTTAAGATTTCTATTGATATTGACATCGGCTGTTCAAATCCTTTTGCTCAGGAAATCACAGACCGCATTGCAATTGCGGCAGCTAGTTATTATAAACCGGAAAATCTTTATATAAATGCAAAGGCACATACTTCAAAAAATCCGCCGACTTCAATTTCCATGCAGATTATTGAGTCGCAGGCTTTCTTTGCAATTGAAAATGAGATTCAGAAAATCAGTAATCTTTCCATGATTTTCCCGGATGAATTACGTCTTTTAAATGCTGAACCTCCAGTTCCAGCTCCAGAAGAAAAACCGAAGAAAACTAAAAAAACAACTGACAAGAAAACAAAGGCTGCTCCTGTTTCAACAGAATTTCCTTTTGACATTCCAACTGGAGATGTTCGCAGTGTTATTCAGACGGCCCTTTCTGAGAGTGATTTCAATAGAAAATACGCTTCGTTCCATATGGATGCGATTGACCGCGCAGAAAAAGACAGTAAGCCTTTCTTCGCTCTCCCGCTCCGTGGAATTGGAGTTGCAACAGCTTACATTCCTTCAGGCTATTCGGGCCAGACAAGTTTCAGTAATGATGCAAAAATTGAAGTGACTCTTAGTGCAGATGAAAAACTTGTAATTCATACTATAAAACCTTCTGATGTAATTCAGGATATCTGGAAAAACTCTGCCGCGGAGATTCTTCAGATTCCAAAGCAGAATATTCAGATTAATTCAGAATTCCCGTATAACGAATTACCTGAGGCCCCTGAGGATTCTTACAGCTCCATCAGTATTGTCAATGAGCTTGTAAAAAAGTGCTGTAATGATATTCAGAAAAAGCGATTTCATCAGCCGCTGCCGATTACTGCAAAACGCGGGGGGACGGCCGCCACGGCTAAGCCAAAATGGAATAAGGAGAAATTTTGCGGAACTCCTTTCTACACCACATCTTTTATAACTACTGTTGTTGAAGTAGAACTCGATACTTATACCTACAACGAAAAAATTAAGGGTATCTGGGTAACTGTAGATTGTGGAGAACTTTTTGATGAAGCAGCTGCGCGTAGAACAATCCGCCTTGAAATCCAGCAGGAACTGACAATGCTTGTAAAAGGAAAAACAGTTCCTTGTGATGCAATCAACATTAATTTTATTCAGTCAAATAACCGCTCCGGTCAGGTTGGAGGACTCATTCATAATTCACTTCCGGCAGCTTTCTCTTCTGCACTTTCACTTGCGCTTACAACGCAGCTTACAGAAATCCCTTGTACAGAAGACCTGCTTTTCCAGCTGATTCGTGACCGCACAAAAGAAAAAACTGAAACAAGAAAATCAGAAAATCAAGGAGCGTCTGAATGAAAATACCAGTAACCTTGAACGGAAATAAAATAATTCTCGATGCTCATGCAGATGAAACACTTATGAAAGTGCTTCACAAAAACGGCTGTACCTCAGTTAAGAGTGGCTGCAGCGGTGGATTCTGTGGAGCATGTACAATCTTACTTGATGACCGTCCTGTAGCTTCCTGCAAAATACCGGCAGGTATTGTACGCAACAGCGATATTGTAACCTTGGATTATTTTGTAAAAACAGAAGAATATATAACAATTATAAGCGGCTTCCAAAAGGCAGGAATTAAACTCTGCGGTTACTGTACTGCAGGAAAAGTTTTTTCTGCCTATCAGATTATGAAAATGCCGAAAATGCCAACCCGTCAGGAAATCACAGATTACGTAAAGGCACTCTCTCCTTGCTGCACAGACCTTGAAACTCTGGTAAATGGAATTATTTACGCAATTCAGATTTCAAATAAACGACAGAAGAGAACCTGATTCAGGCTGATACAAAGAGGGATTAAATGGGAAAGACAATATTATATGCAAAAAATGCAGCCGAACTCATAAAGATTCTCAGCAATAATCCGGGAACAAAGGTTGTCGGCGGCTGTACCAGAATAGAAACTCTTCCGGATAAATTTATTTCAACCCGTGGAATTAAAGATCTTTCCTATATCTCACGCCACGAACGTTACATAGATGTAGGACCTGGAACTACACTTTCAGAATTACTTGCAATCGGTCAGACTCATCTTCCTCCGATTTTATATGAAGCACTTACCTGTATTGCAAATCCTCTTATAAGAAATACAGCTACCATCGGTGGTAACATCTGTTCAGAAAATCACAAGCTTACATTGTTCGCACCATTGATGGCTTTAGACGCTAAACTGGAATTCAAAAATCAGACAGAAACAAGAACTGAAAACATCAGAAATTTTAAATCAATTCCAGATGGCTTTATTTTATCGAATATACGCATTCCGCTCGTTGATGCAGAACTTTCTATTTTCCGTCGAATCGGTCATGAACACTCAATTACACAACAGTCAGCTTCGTTCGCTTTCCTGGCCGACACAGAAAAGAACTCCCTGTTAAATGTTCATCTTGCCTTTGCAGGTCCGTTTACCTTCCACAGCAAGGAGTTCGAAAACTTTATGAGTGGCCGCCGACTTCCTCTTACCCAGCGCGACATCTCCCAACTGGAAGAAGCCGTTGCCGAACATTTCCAGAAAGCCGCCACCGACCAGATGATTACCGACGTTATGCGCCAGCAGTTCTTTAATCTTGCGCGTTATAGTTTTGAACAGTTGACTTAATTAAAATTTCTCACAGATTTTTATCGTATGAACATACAGTCGCCATACGAGAAGAAGCGATATCTATTGGCAACTGCAGTGTTATAGGCATTCAGAATGTGTTCACGGCCGGCAAAAGCTGACACCAACATAATCAGTGTACTCTCTGGAGTATGGAAGTTTGTAAACATCTTATCTACAACCTTAAACTTAAAGCCCGGGTACATAAAGATGCTTGTTGAATTTGTGCCGGCTCTAACCCATTCGTTATTGGCACCGACAACACCACCATCCTGTTCTATCTTCTGAGCAACACTTTCTAGAGTACGCACACTGGTAGTTCCCACCGCAAGAATTGGTCTTCCCTCTGCCTTTGCCTTGTTAATTGCATCAGCAGTTTCTTTAGGAACTGTATACCATTCTTCATGCATTTTATGATTTTCAATATTCTCTTCGCGGACAGGAAGGAATGTTCCAAGTCCTACATGAAGAGTTACAAAGCGGCGCTCAATTCCCTTTGCATCAAGACGGGCAAGCATTTCTTCTGTAAAGTGAAGGCCTGCTGTAGGACACGCAGCAGAACCGGTATCAGTAGCATAAACATTCTGATAGCGTTCAGAATCTTCTTCTGTATCGCCGCGCTTAATATATGGAGGAAGAGGAATATGACCGTTTCTTTCAAACCAGTCTTCATCTATTGCAAAATCAAATTTGAGGGCACGGAATTCTGTTCCGGCATTCCCTTCGTGTTCTACAATTTCTGCAACAGTTCCATCAGGAAATTTATAATGCATTCCAGGCTTCTGCTTTTTTGCAGACTTTACCATAGTATTCCAGATACAGCAGTCTTTATCGATTGTGTTGAGGAACATGAATTCAGTTTCACGGCCGGTAGTCTCTTTAATTCCATAAACGCGGGCGCGTCGTACACGGCTGTTATTAAAAATCATGAGTGTGCCCGACTCAATTAAATCTGGAAGGTCGTCCATCATGTGATGTTCTACTTCGCCGGTAGCACGATTCAAAAGCATAAGTTTATCCTTCCCGCGCACTCCACTCGGATGCTGCGCAATCAAATCTTCAGGCAGGTCAAAATTAAAATCTGATGTTAACATAGGCTTATAATAACAGAAAACAGAAAAGTTTGAAATAAGGTAGTTTCGACAGGCTCAATCACAGTTGTCATTGAGAGAGGCATAGCGACTTTACAATTTAATTTTTTTCCATTTAAACAATATCCGTGTTATAATTAACTAATAAAAAACAGGAGGATTTAATGAAGTATAAATTTCCACAAGATTTGTATACAGAAGTCCGAATTGAAGACACTAAAAATGCCTGCTACAGTATGCAGAATGATGATGTTCTTGCAAACAGTGAAACATTAATAAAAGGCGCAATGATTCGTGTCTTCGATGGAAATCTCTGGTACACAGCTCAGACAAATGATACAGACACCAAATCAATTCAGAAAAAGATTGATGAACTTGCAGCAATCGCAAAACCAAACAAGGCTATTCTTGAAAATCCTATAGTAAAAAACTTTTCTGTAAACAAGGCAGAAATCTTAAAATTCCAGGGTAAAAACAGTCTTCGTAATCTCACTAAAAAAGACAGAGAAGACATTGTAAAACATTACAGGAAGAAATGTATTGATAAATCGATTCCAGAAATCAAAGTTACTTATCCAACCTTTTATTACTTTTCGAAAATCAAAGAGCTTTATACCAGCAAAGGTACAGAGCTCAAACAGGATTATCAGCGCTGTCGTTTTAGTCTCTGGTATGAAATTACCGGCCGCGAAGGAGTTGCCTACGGCGGAGGTAAACAGCTCTGGGGCTTTAATTTCAATGAACTGAAAAAACATGAAGCAGAAATTATTGAAGCAAGAGACCGCGCAGTAGACTTTGCAAAGAATAATACTCCTGTTGTTCCTGGCGAATACGTATGCGTACTCGCCCCTACTGTTACTTCAGTTTTCACACATGAAAGCTTTGGACACAAGAGTGAAGCAGACTTTATGCTCAACGATAAAACACTTCAGAAAGAATGGACAATGGGAAAGCAGGTTGCAAATCCTAAGGTTTCAATTGTTGATGAAGGCGATACCCTGCACCATGGTTACTGTCCTTATGATGATGAAGGCAATAAGAAAAAAGAAGTTTATCTGATTAAAGATGGAATCTTAAGTGGACGTCTTCATGATGCAAAATCTGCAGCTGCACTTGGCGAAGAGCCAACCGGCAATGCACGCGCACAGGACTTCAATTACGGTCCAATGGTTCGAATGACTAACACTTATATGCTTGCCGGTAATGACAAACCGGAAGACATAATAAAAGGTGTAAAAGACGGTATTTATGTTTACGACTGGAACTATGGAACTGGTCAGTCAACCTTTACAATTCAGCCTCAGAAGTGCTATAGAATCCGAGATGGTAAACTTGCAGAACCGCTCTTAGTAAATGTTGTTACAGGAAATGTTTTCCAGACTCTATTTGATATTGATGCAGTTGGAACTGACCTTGAATTCTTTAGCGGTACCTGCGGCAAAAATGGACAGAGCATGCCTACAGCCACAGGCGGTCCAACTATCAGAGTAAAAAAACTGACCATAAACTAAGGAGATTTAAAAATGCAGAAAGAAAAATATTTTTGTCAAACTACATATTCAACAGTTAAGATAGAAGAAAGCAAGATTGTTTCTTTCAATAAGATAGATCACACTTCAACCAGTTTCCGGGTTTACAAAGATGGTTTTGTTGGTGTTCATTATCAGCAGGGAAAAATGAGTGACAAGGAAGGCTATGCCCTTGCTGAAAAGAATCTTGAATTACAGCGACCTTACCCGTTTAAACTTGAAGGTGGAAAAAGAAGCCGCGATAAAAAACGAAAGCTTCTTTCTGATTCAGAACTAATGTCAAAAACTAAAAGTATTCTTTCTTATCTTACAAAAACATATCCAGACTTTATTTACTCTGGTACAGTTTATGCCCAGAACGAAACTAATACTCAGAAAAACAGTGCCGGTATGGACTATTCAACATCAGACGGACACAATGGACTTGAAATAAGTTTTAAGCACAAAAAGAGTAAAGATATTTATAACGGTTATTTTTCTGTAAATCTACGAAACTGGAGTACAAAGACTATTAAAGGAATTGCAGATAATTATCTTGCAAATTACTCTACAAAAGTAAAATTTCCAAAGGACTGCATTATTATGATGCCAACCTGGGAATTAACAGGAATGCTTAAACAGAGTCTGAATGCAGAAACTCTTGCACTTGGAACTTCCCTGCTCTCCGGCAAAGTCGGCGAAAAAGTCTTTTCTGACAAACTTACTGTTTCACACAACGTTTCTGATTCAAAAATGTGGATGAATACTTTCTGGGATGCAGACGGAATTGTTCACAAAGGAGACAAACTAACGTTCATTAGCAAAGGAAAGATTCTTCGCGGATACGCAGATAAAAGAATTGCAGAGAAATACAAAGTTGAATGTACTGGAAGTGCCTGGCATGATTATCAGGATATTCCAAAGAATGGCTGGATGAACTGTACCTTAAAAGATACCGGAAAATCTCCGAAAGAAATTCTCCAGGAAGCCGGAAAACAGTATGCGATTCTTCCTTTACTTTTCAGTGGCGGTGGATTCAAAGAAGACGGAACTTATGCAATGCCAGTCCAGGCATCTTACCTCACAGACGGTGAAAAGATTTTAGGACTTCTCCCACCATTCACAATGCGCAGCAATATGTTTGACATGTTTGGAAAAGATTTTCTGGGTTCTTCTAAAATCACAAAAATCTGGAACAAAGGAATGATACTCGTAAAAATGGAAAGGGGTAAACTTTAGAACAAGGTTCCCTGAGCGCCACCGTCTCTTGAGTCGGCGGCGTGTGTAAGTCCGAGATGAGTATACGCCTTCTCTGTCACCATTCTGCCACGCGGAGTTCTCTGCAACAGGCCGCACTGAATTAAATAGGGCTCATAATAATCTTCCAAGGTATCCATACTCTCGCCAATAGAAATTGCCAGAGTCTCAGCACCAACAGGGCCGCCTCCAAAGTTCTCAATAATTGAGCGGAGAATTTCGCGGTCATACTTTTCAAGACCGATGCCGTCTATCTCAAGGCGCTTTAAGCCGTCATCAACAATATCAACAGTAATAACATTACTTCCCGCTACCTGAGCAAAGTCGCGCATACGACGGAGAACACGGTTTGCAACACGAGGAGTTCCGCGGCAGCACTGTGCCAGCAGCATAGACGCATCCTCTTCAATTCCAATTTCAAGAATCTTAGCAGAACGCTTAATAATAGAAGAAAGCTCTTTTTGTGTATAAAACTCAAAACGAGGAATAAAACCGAAGCGGCTTCTCAGAGGACTCGAAACTGAACCGGCCTTTGTAGTTGCCCCAACCAGAGTAAACGGAGGAATCGGAATACGTACAGTACGTGCAGCCGCCCCCTGTCCGATAATCCAGTCCAGCTCAAAATCTTCCATTGCAATATAAAGCATTTCTTCAATGGCTGGCTTAAGGCGGTGAATCTCATCAATAAAGAAAACAGTTCGCGGAGTTATTGTCGAAAGAATACCGGCGAGGTCTTTTGGCTTGTCGAGGGCCGGAGCGCTGGTTACCTTAAAATCAACGCCAAGCTCGTGAGCGGTAATCTGTGCAAGAGTAGTTTTTCCAAGACCCGGAGGACCAATCAAAAGCAAATGATCCAATGGCTCTTCGCGGAGCTTTGCGGCTTCAATAAAAGTAGAAAGATTTTTCTTTACACTCTCCTGACCAAGAAAATCCGAGAGCATAGTCGGGCGCAGCTTGTTGTCCTGTTCATCATATCTGTCTCTTAAATCTGCGCGTACAATAGCAGAAAAATCTTCGTTTTCACTCATGCTTTTATTATAGCATATTTTATGGTAGATTTACAGTAAGTTAGATTAAGAAGCATGAAAAAGACAAAGCTTAAAGAAATAACTACATCTCAAAAGGCTCTGGAACTTTCTGAAGAACTCGGACAGAAAGCAGCAGACACAGAATCCCTGCCACAGGCCCAGGCAGAACTTGAAGAAAAGCTTCCCGCAATGAAGCGCGGGCCAATCAAAAAAGTCTGGGACAAGGTTCTTTTTCTCTGGGAAAAATACAAGTCTCCCGAAGTTCCGCTTCGTCTTAAAATCACAATCGTTGGCGCCCTTCTCTATCTTATTCTTCCAGCCGATGTGCTGCCGGATGTAATTCCAGGCATTGGCCTTGTAGACGATCTTTCTGTAATTCTCATAGTTTTCCGTGAAGTCTCAAAATACGTGCTTCCAAAAATCGAAAAGAAAATTGAACAGAAAATCTACGACACCTGTTACGAAAAAATAGACGAAAAACTTTCACTCATTTTTAAAGCAACACTGCTGAACACGCTCTGGACATTCCTTGCAAACGCACTCGGCTGTGCAATTCTGGTAATAAAACCTTTCGGCACTCCTTACTCGCGTTATGTAGCATACGTAGTCTTTGGCCTCACCGCCGCCTGGACATTTTTCCGCATAATCCGCTACCTGGTTCAGTACGGTGCAACAACAAAAAAAATTGCCGCAGCAATATGGCATCGCCGCAGCATTTCAAAAGGTCTTTCAGATTTTGTAAAAGAAGAATATATTTACATCAATTATATTTATGCCGGAATAGAAATTGCAAAAAGCTTTGTTCCTGAAATGCCAGAAATCCCAGATCTTCCGCAGATTATCAAAACTTTTGAAAAGCATTACAAAAAGCGCGTACTCTTATTTGTAATTCTTCTTGCTTTATATACCGCACTAATCTGGCTTACAAAATTCCTTCTGCTCAGATAGACGAAAGATCACCGCCCGCTACGCCAGTTCAACAATAACACGACGGAACAGAATATCCTCACGTTCTTTCTGAGACTTCCCTGCAAAGTCAGCCTCGTTGGTAAGCACTTCAACAAGCTGAGCAAGCTTCTGCTCAACAAGGCGTTTATCATAGCCCATTCCAACAAGAGAAGTCACAACATCAGAATAAGGAGAAGCAGCCGCAACACGAACAAGGCTTCCTTCTTCTTCACGAAGCTTAAGCTTGCCTTTAAGAGTAAGCAGCAATTTGCCGGCAGTTTTCTTTCCAACCCCCGGAATCTTTTCGAGCATCTCAAGGTCACCCTTTTCAAGAACATCCATAAGACGCGCAGAAGAAACCGCACTCATGATTTTTACAGCGCCCTTAGGACCAACACCGTCAACCTTCAGAAGGTCAAGAAAAACACTGCGTTCATCGGCACTCGCAAAACCATACAGACCCATAAGCTGGTCTGTGTGCTGCAGCCAGGTGTAAATCTTCGCCTCATTGCCAACCGGCGGCAGCATGTCGAGGTTAGAATCCGGCACGCAGAGATCCCATTCCACGCCATTCGTATCTATAAAAACCTGTTTCGGAAACTTTCCAGTAATAATTCCAGTAAGTGAGTTAAACATAAATTTATTATAGTTGAAAATCTTCTTTTCGTTAATAAGGATTCAAGGCGTTCCCATGCTTCGCATGGTCGGCTGTTCCGCACTTCGCTACGCTCACCGTCCTCGAAAACGGTAGTTTCGACAAGCTCAACCACCGTTTCCTGCGGTCGGCTGCTTCGCAGGTGCTCCATAGCCTAACGCAGAGAATTCTACTTACAAACAGTAGAATTCTACTATATCCTACGAAAAGTCGGATGACAATTTCAGATTCTCCTCTTATACTTAAATCATAAGGAGATGCTTATGGACGCACAGAGAACTGGAAAAATCATCAATTACCTCAGATCAAAAAAAGGGCTCACACAAAAAGAACTTGCCGCGCAGATAAACGTAAGCGATAAAACCGTAAGTAAATGGGAACGCGGAGACGGCTGCCCGGATATAGGCACACTCCCTGCCCTTGCAGAAGCACTTGGCACAGATGTAGATTCTCTTCTTAAAGGTGAACTAAAAGAAATAGATGACCCTAACAAACCAATAACTGCTTCTGAAATTGAACAATTACTTCACTCAATAAGTACAGAACAAGACACAGATACATCAAAAAGTCTTTTGAAAAATCCTAACTGCAGAATAAAGCTTTATGATTTTAAGCGTCCTGATTTATTTGGAAAATACGAGCTTCGCAAAATTTTCAATATGTTTCAATTACTCTGTGAAAAAATCCGGAATGAATTATTCAACAACAGAACAGATTTACTTAGAATTCAGGTTCTATCAGTTGATCAGCTTACAAACGAGGAGTATATACGAAGCCTGCCACAAAGAACTTTCTTCTATACTTATGATTATAATAACGCAGGTTTTACAGCTGAAGTGGATCCTTGTATCGGAAAAGTTTTATTAAAACAAGATTATGAAAAACATCCTGAGCTTACACAAAACGACAGCGACTGTTTGAAACTTACTTACGTTAATCATTTTATTCAAACAATGCAGGATTTAATTTACCAGAACACAGATAAATCTATTCCATGGGAAGAATTCGAGAAAAGCTTTAGCAGCGAAATTAACACACTGCTCCCAGGCTCCACAGGTCAGATTCCGGGGGAAATGTGTGTTCTTGTTACTCTTGAAATCACAAGTGACAACGATGGTGGTATGGTAAACATACAGTTTAATTATGCTTATTTTTCACATCTTTGCCGTAAAGCAGGTCTTTTTGGCAAGGACAATACAAATCTTCAGGAACTGACAGATATAAAATCACGTCCTCACGAAAACAATGTATATGCTGAATTTGGACGCTTTATTTCCGACACAGTAAACCTTGAACCAGGAACAATTCTGATGACTTCAATTAAATATAACACACCACTAAATGTAGTTGTTGATAATAAAGTGATGTTCACAGGTGAAGTATGTGTAGCAGATGAAAATTTTGCCATCAGAATCTACGACGAAAAAAAAGAAAACGCAATTTCTTATGATGAAGAACACTATATTGCGCTAAGGCTTGGAGGAACATACCTGCCATCAGAAAAGATACAGAGGCTTCATGAAGGTCACATAATTCCTTTAGACACAACTCCCGGTAAACCAGTCTCAATTATCAAAGACGGAATAAGTGTTGCGCGAGGCGAAGTTTTAGTTATCGATGAAATGTATGCAATAAAGATTATTGATTAATTTCAAATTTGATAATTATTCTCAAATTCAATTGACATTTTTTAAGCAATTCGTATAATTTGAGAATCGTTATCAAATTGGAGCTTTTCATAAAATGCAGAAAGCAGCATATAAAACAAAACAGCAGGAACTTCTTTTTTCGTATCTCCGCGAAATGCAGGGACAGCATTTTACTGCCGAAGATGTTCATGCACACTTTGAAGCAAAGAATATCTCCATTGGAATTGCAACAATTTACCGCCAGCTTGAAAAGCTTGTAAATGAAGGCAAGATTCAGAAATATTTTATAGATGACCATTCTGCTGCCTGCTTTGAATACTCCGGTGAAGCTTGCAATAAAAATGACCATCACTTCCATTTGAAGTGTGAACTCTGTGGCCGCCTTATTCATCTTGAATGTGATGAACTTGAAGAACTCGGCGGCCACTTAAAGACAGAACATGGTTTTGTTATCAATCCACTTCGTACAGTTTTTTACGGGCTTTGCACAGACTGTGCAGATAAGAAGGTAAAAGAAGATGAATAATCAAAAGCTTTTCCGCCTTCTTCGCGTTGCGGCACTTCTTACAGCTCTCTCACTTTTTGCAGAACTCACCTTTGAAGCTTTTCATACAGGACACGAAGCAGCCTGCCACGAAGAAGACTGCCCTGTCTGCCTTGTACTTCAGATAATTCATAACACAGAAAAAATCAGACAAAATACAGTTTCGGCATCGGTAGAGTTTACTTCAATCTTCTATATTAACATCATTCTTCTTTCTGCCCTTCTCCTCGCACCTGCAACTCTCGTAAAGCAGAAAGTTAAACTTGTGATTTAGATCCCCTGTCATGCTGAACCAATTTCAGCATCTATTAATAAGATCCCGAAACAAGTTCGGGATGACATCAAAAGGAAAAATCACAATGAACAAGAATATAAAAAATAAAAAACCCGTAGTCCTTATCACAGGCTACCTTGGTTCGGGCAAAACTACACTGCTTAACAACCTGCTTCGTCAGGAAACACGCCGCGTTGCCCTCATAGTAAATGATATGGGAAGCATTAACGTAGATGCTTCAATTTTGAAAAAGGAAGGCGCAAATGTTGCAGAATGCCCTATGTTCGAACTTCAGAACGGCTGTATCTGCTGCACCCTCCGCGATGAGTTTATTAAACAGATAGAAAAGATTTCTGCAATCGACAGTGTGGAAGTTATTTTCGTAGAAGCTTCGGGAATCAGTGACCCGGGTGCTGTAAGTGCCAGCTTCCTTGCCTACGAGGAAGACAATCCTGATACAAACGTTTATCTTACTTCGGTTGTAACAGTAGTTGATGCAGACAGAATCTACCGCGAGTTCCTGGACGACCTTAAGAAGCAGAAAGATGAAAAAGTTGATGAAAACAATCTTACAGCAGAGGAGATTTCCACTCTGATTGTTGACCAGATTGAGTTCTGTAACTTTATCGTATTAAATAAATGTGACCTGCTGGATGAAATTCAGCTGGCCGAGGTAGAAAAAATTGTCCGCGAGTTCCAGACCCGCGCTCCAATCTACCACAGTATAAACGGCAATATTGAACTTGAAAAAATTACAACCCGTGAGCCGTTCAACTTTGAACAGATAGATTCCTCTTCTGCAATTCAGAAGGCAATCAACAGCCTTAATGAACCAAACCGTGCTCAGCAGGGCTGTACCGGCGAATACGGAATCTCAAGTTTCGTTTACGAAGAAAAGCGTCCGTTCAACCGCGAAAAGTTTGCAGACTTTGTGAATAACAATTATCCAAAGGAGCTTATCCGTGCAAAGGGCTACATCTGGTTTTCTGATGCTGATGCAGACGTTCAGCTTTTTGAACAGGCCGGCCGTAACTCTTCTGTAATGGAAGTGTCTTACTGGATAGATGCCCTCGTTGAGGAGCAGAAAAAAGCCTTCCTTGAACAGAATCCCGACATAAAGGAAAACTGGGACGAGGAATTCGGAGACAGAGAAAATCAGATTGTATTCATTGGCAAGGGATACAATCAGGAAGAAATTAAAAAGGCACTGGAAAGTTGTCTTGATGAGAAGGCCATAGCGTAGCATACAGGAGGGGGAAGCCTCCCCCTCGCTCGCACTGCGTCGCTCGCTACCCTCTCTGCGGGGCACATCCCCGCAACGCCCCTGTAACTTTGAAATTACTTAAAGGAGAATAAAATGAAATTAAAGAAAACAATTTTAGGATTAATAATTCTTACATTACTCACAACAACTGTTTGCGCAAAAGCAAAGAAAAACGACAAGAACTCAAATAAGCTCAAAGTCGTAACCACCATTTTCCCAGAGTACGACTGGACCCGCGAAATCCTTGGAGACAACGCAAATAATGTAGAGCTCACCCTTCTTCTTGGAAACGGTGTAGACCTCCACTCTTACCAGCCATCAATTCAGGACATCGCCAAAATTTCCACCGCAGACATTTTCATCTACGTTGGCGGCGAAAGCGACGGATGGGTAGCCGATGCACTCAAAAATGCAAAGAATAAAAATATGAAGGTAATCAACCTTCTCGAAACACTCGGCGACAAAGTAAAAGCCGAAGAAATAAAGGAAGGTATGCAGGCCGAAGAGGAAGAAGAGCACGAACATCACCATCATGACAGCGACCACGATCACGATGATCATCATGAAGCAGAAGAACACCACCATCATCACCACGACGATGATGAAGAAGAAGTTGAATACGACGAACACGTATGGCTTTCTCTCCGCAATGCAAAAATCCTGAGTGCAGAAATCGCCGCAGCTCTCTGCGAAAAAGATGCAGCAAACGCCGCAGCTTACAAATCAAACCTTGCAGCATACACAGCCCGCCTCGATGCCCTCGATGCAAAATACACCGCAGCTGTAAATTCAGCATCAAAGAAAACAATTCTCTTTGGTGACCGTTTCCCATTCCGCTACCTCGTAGACGATTACAACCTCGACTATTTTGCCGCCTTCGTAGGATGTTCCGCAGAAACAGAAGCACGTTTTGAAACTGTAATCTTCCTTTCTAAAAAGGTAGATGAACTTGGACTCAACACAGTTCTTAAAATTGAAAGCGGTGATGGTAAAATTGCACGCACAATCGTACAGAACACAAAGAACAAGAATGCAAAAGTCCTTACAATGGATTCTATTCAGTCTACAACTGCAAAGCAGGCTGCAGCTGGAACTACATACCTTAAGATTATAGAAGACAATCTCAAGGTTCTTGAAGAAGCATTAAAATAAGTTAAAAAAACTAAGGTGATTTAGATCCATGAGCAGACTGGCTGCTTAGCACAGCCGGAGCGTCGAAGGAATCTAAACCACCTTAATTCATATTCAATTAAACTTCAAACTGATCAATCTGAGAACTAATCTGACCGATTGTCTCACCTACCTTTGTTGCTATATCAATCAATTCAGAACTACTCTTATCAATCTGTTTAGTATTAGAATCCATAAGATTGATGAAGGCCTGCATTCTGTCAGCACTAGATTTAAGACGTTCAACCTGCTCAAGAATCAACTGGTTCCCCTGAGCCATTTCTTTAGAGGCAGAACTTACTTCAGATGAACTGTCATTCATATCACGCAAGGCCTCAATAATCTGAGAAGAACCAACCTTCTGTTCAGCCATAGCATTTTGAATAAGCTGTACAAGTTCGTCGGTATTTTTAATTCCGTTTTCTACAGTACTAAAGGCTTCACTCGACTGTTTAGAAGCAGCTACTACCTCTTCAATAGAAGCACGGATATGCTCAAGTCGTTCACCAATAGTTGATGACTGGATTGTAGAGTTTTCAGAAAGCTTACGGATTTCATCAGATACGACAGAGAAGCCCTTTCCAGCTTCACCAGCATGAGCCGCTTCAATTGCGGCATTCATGGCAAGCAGGTTTGTCTGACGTGCAATATTTGCAATTACCTGGTTTGCTTCAAGAAGCAGCTTAGAATCAGATTCAATCTTCAAAAGCATCTCATTTACACCAGACTGTTTCTGATAACCATCGCGGGCACTTTCAGAAAGTATATTAAATGAACCTACCATCTTCTCTACTGTATTAGTAACAGAATCAATATTACCAATCATCTGTTCAACAGCACTGGAAGCCTCTGTTACACCTGCTACCTGATTTGTAATCATTTTCTCAAGTGATGTAATATTAGAAGCTATTTCATTTACAGCAGTTGATGTTTCATTTATACCATCTGTCTGTTCCTGAATACCGGAAGTAGTTTCAATAATACTGTCTTTAATATTTTCAATTGCATCAGCAGAAGCTTCTGTTGTCTTTGCAAGAATATCACCCGCACTTGAAAGAGTAATCTGGGATTTCTTTAATTCAGAAACTATAGACTGCAGCTTTTCTGTAAACCGGTTAAAGCCAACTACAATTGCACCAATTTCATTATTCGAAGAAATACTGATTCGTTTTGTAAGATTTGCATTTCCAGAAGCAATTTCATTGATTGTCTGCTCAACCTTCTTAAGAGGATGCAATAATGAGAATAAAAGAAGTCCTGTAATTAAAAGAAGAACAACAACAATAACACCAAACGAAATCAGCATAATTTTTCGGATAGAATGACCGGCAGAATAAATCTGGCTTTCAGAAATATTAAAACCAATACTCCATGGAGCATTATGAACCGGTGCATAGGTTACAAATAAACGTTCATCAGATGTCAGTGATTTTATCCAGCCGGAACCGATTTTTCTGGCTGTCATATTCTGGGCAATTTGTTTTAAATCTGCATGGTCGTTGGAAAGGTCTGCAATAAAATTTTTCTTCATGGAATAACCATATTCAGGATAACTGATAACAGTTCCATTTCCATCAAGCATCCAGGCATTACCAGTTTCACCAAGCTGAATATCACTAACCATTTTCTGCATTGTACTTAAAGGATATACTCCGGCAAATATACCAAGTTTTTTTCCATTTACAATTAAAACATGCGCAACGTAAAAAATCGGCTTTTTAATTACTTCATCCATTTTCGGATTACTTACATATTGATAGTTTCCATCAACAGCAATAGCCTTATAAATTTCTTCATTACGAAAATCTGCAATAGTTCCATCATCACGATAGGCAGTACCATCAAGAGTTACAAAATACATAGCATCAATATTCGAACTCTTTTTTTCATTTCGGGCACACATCCATGCAATAATCTTATCATTATCAAGTGACTGAACAATATCTGCATCAACATAAGTTCTTATTTCACGCAGATACATATTCAGACGGTTAGTAAGCATCATAGAATAAGCCTGAGTAATTTCACTACAGTTTTCTCCATAACTCTTACCAGTAGATTTATTTGAATAATTAGTTATCAGAAAAAGCTGTCCTGCAGTAAGAACAATAAAAACTAAAGCGATGGTTGCAATCAAAACGCCGATAAGGCTTGTTTTTCTATTGGAATTCTTCATACACATCACCCCGCTTATTTGTTATTTGAATAGAAGGAATCAAGCTGCTTCTGTAATTCAGAAATGATTTTTTCTATTCCCGCTTTTCGCAGATCCTGTCTAAAATCAGTCACATACTGTACCGGATTAGGATTCTGACCGTAACAGATATTTCCCATATACTGACCATAAACATCAGCAACAGCATCAATTTCTGAACTTATATTCGACAAATCCCAGACAATCTGACCGAACGGATAGTCAATCTTATACTTACTGTAAGTGGCATTAATGCTATCAAAAACTTCCCAATTGGTACCGGTATCACGAACTTCAAGCTGATCATTTCGGCCCCACCAGTAGTTAGTAGTAATTCCAGGCACTCCCGGAACAGGCTCTCTTAAACCTTCCAAGTTTCTTGTAAACTGCACACCTTCGATACCATAGTTAAACAGCTTATAACATTCTTCATCATTACGAATTAAATCATAAACCATTAAAGCGCGTTCCGGATGTTTTGAAGCAGCAGAAATAGCCATAGCACCATGAGTAATTGTCTGATAAACGATATTTCCAGATTCCTCACCAAACCAGAAGAAACCTGAATCAGCACCCGGAACATTTTTCTTAAGTTTATTGTAAACCTGAGTATACCAGGTCTGTGTATGATGCTGTTCTACACCGACAAGACCTTCACAGAATTCATCGCGGTTACTTCTGTTGCCGTTACCATTAGTCATTATGTCCTTTGGCCAGAACCCCTGCTGATTCCATTCCCTCATAAGCTTTGCATATTCAACAAGCTCATTTCCTTCAAATAAAGGTGAATAGATTTTCTTCATGTTTGATTTTCTTGTTCCAAACATGTTTGTTGAAGTAATACCATCGGCGATTATAAAATCACTCTTAGACTGAATATAACCTTCCGGATGGAAAGAACTGGAAGCACCATCACTATCCCAAGGCATTACATTTTTATTTTTCTTTACGAAAGAAAGATATTTAGTCAGATCTTCCCAGCTGTGAACACCATTAAGGCCTGCTTCTTTAGCCCAGTCAGTTCGATACATAAAACCGTGGTTAGTCCACTGAGTAAAGTTATCTTCCGGCATAAGGTAAATCATTCCATTTACACGGCAGACATTCCAGTGCTCTTCCGAAACCTGAGCCCAGGTCTTTGGCGCATAAGTTTTAAGCATTTCGTCTGGCAACGGCATAAAATTACCAAGATTAACGTTTTTCCAGGCATCCAGCCAGTCAGTTGCAGTACCAATAAGATCCAAAGAACCATCTTTTTCTGACAGCTTAAGGTTATAATTGGTTTGATAGTTATTCCACGGAATGTAATAAATTTCCAGCTCGGCATTCACAAGTTCATTAAGCCTTTCATTCAACTTCTCCAGCATTTCTGAAGTTCCGCTGTCTTTTGGCTTATTACCTGTTGTAAGATATGTAATAATTACATGGTGATTAGCGATATCCGATTCCTGTGTCTGTTTATTATTTTTTCCACAAGAAATCAGACTAAACAATAATGTAAGTAAAAAGAAAGTCTTTAAATATTTCCGTTGCATACAAACTCCCATAAAGAAAAATAACAACTTCTTAATATTTAATATTAAATCCTGTTATAAATTTTCGCAACTTTTATTTTCCAGTTTTTTCTGATATGATTTACGGCATGTCACAGAACGGAATCTTATTATTTGCAAAACAACCTGGTCCAACTTCTTTTTCTGCAATAGGAACAGTAAAGAGAGCCCTTAAAACGACAAAAGTAGGACACACTGGAACTCTGGACAGTTTTGCACAGGGACTTCTTGTAGTTTGCATTGGTTCCCTTACAAAACTGGCAGGCAATATTACAGCCTTCGATAAAACATACAAAGCAGTAATAAGATTTGGAGAAGAAACTGATACACTGGAATTTACGGGAAAAACTGTAAAAACAGCTCCACTTCCTGCAAAAGAGCAGCTGGAAACGGCCGTTATAAAGTTCACCGGAAATATAATGCAGACTCCACCGCTTTTCAGCGCAATTCATATTGATGGAAAACGTGCCAGTGATCTTGCACGCGAAGGAAAAACAAAAGAGCTTCCAGCCCGTCCTGTTACAGTGTTTAAAGCTGAAATTGAAGACCTTAAACTTAATTCAGAAGGCCTTGTTGAATACGCTCTTATCAGTTTTTCAGTTTCAAAAGGAACCTATATAAGAAGCCTGGCCCGTGACATTGCAGCAGAATGTGGAAGTGCTGCTCATTTGCTTGGTTTATACAGAACTCAGGTAGGAAACTTTAATATAGAAGATTCTGCAGGTTTTTCTTTACTTGAAGATTTTTCAATTGATAATGTAATAAAGACTGCAGATGAGTTTCTAAAAAACAGTGAAACTCCAGTCACACAAAAAAAGGATTCAGAAGAGTTATACGCCGAAATAAAAAGCCATATGCTTGATTTTGATGAAGAAACCGCAAAAGTCTGTGGTTTTGAAACAACAAAAACAACCTCAGTCGAAGCAGATGCAAACTTTAAG